>JBMOMO010000254.1:0-8692 GCA_049324135.1 Chloroflexota bacterium | reverse complement strand
TCTGGTTCCCCATGCTGGCGCGCGATTTTTTCAAACTGGCGAATGAGCGGGTTGCCGAATGAAAGCCCGTTTTTTCTACGGTGTGTACGGCGCGGCCAACCTGGGCCTGGTTCTGTATGGCTTGCTGGTGCTGGCAAATCCACAGGTTCTGACCGATTCCTTTGCAGCGCACGTATATTCATTCCCACCAGGCGCTTCGACGGCGCTCACCTATAATACCCACGGGTGAAAATTGCGCATTCCCCCTCTAAAAAAGCGCAATTTTCACCCGAGTGCGGTATACCTGGCGGCGCTCTATCGCCTGCTCGGATTTTTCAACCTGCTGGCGGGAAGCCTGGGAGTATAGTTCCTGTGGCGTCATCGACTCGACCCGCAGCCCTGGCTGGCGCGCACCGCGATGGCGGTCACGCTCCTGGCCTATCTGGCCCCAATCATTTTCGATAACACCGTCGGACATATCGGCTTTTTCGAGATCCTGGAACACCTCCTATTTGCTGCCATGTTGGTGGTTGGGATCCTTGTTGGACGGATGGATGATATTTCAGTTTGGAACAGGAGATAAAAATGCGTAACGATTCTACGATTTTCACCCTTTCGAGCCTCGTGGCCGCCCTGATGGCCTTGGCTTCCCTGACCGGCATCTTCTTCCAATCCTCCCTCTATCCCGATGAGGGACTGCGGCAGTCGTTTGTCGCCAATGATGTGGTCAACCTGGTTATCGGTTTGCCCTCCCTGGCAGCCTCGGCCTGGTTTGCCCGGCGCGGACGGCTGGCGGGTCTGCTTTTTCTGCCCGGGGCGTTGTTGTATGTCCTCTACAACTACCTGGCCTATGCAGTTGCCATGTCGCAGACCTTCCTCCTTCTTCCCTGCCTGTTCCTCGTTGGATTGAGCGCCTACACCCTGGTGCGGACGATCCTCGGCATGGACACAGCCGCGGTTCAAACCACGCTTGCAGGCTCCGTGCCCGAACGGCTGGCCGCGGGCGTCTTGATCGGGTTCGGCGCGTTATTCTTCCTGCGGAGCATCGGCCAGGTTGTGGGAATTCTTGCAGGGCAGATCTCCCTCGAAGGCGCGGAATGGGGTGTAATGCTGGCCGACCTCGTGACCACACCGCTTTGGGTGATCGGCGGGGTTTTGCTGTGGCAGAAGCGCCCCCTCGGCTATGCCTGCGGGCTGGGATTGCTCTTCCAGGCCAGCATGTTGTTTGTGGGCCTGCTGGTCTTTTTCCTCCTGCAACCGTTCCTGTCCACCCTGCCTTTCCGCATGGAGGATTTTGTGGTGATTGCCGGGATGAGCCTGGTTTGCATCATCCCGTTTGGGATGTTCGTGCGCGGGATGCTTGCCAGCCAAAGATAAAGGCCCGGCTAAGATGCGTGCGCCATGGCCTCTGCGCGCTCCTTGATCCCCAGCAGGCACTTGCGCATCATCGGCAGGTCGCCAAACTCGACCAGCAGGTTGAACAAGGCGGCAGGCGAGTTCCAGTGATACTTCATGCGGACGCGCGTCACCAGTCGGGTGCGGTTTTCCCCATCGGGGTAGAGGCCCCAGAACCAGGTGGTGTCGCCCTCCTGGTCGTTCCAAAGAATCCACTCATTTTGTTTGAACTCTTTGACGTAGACGCCATATTTTCCATCGGGACTCATCGGAATCAATTGCCCCGCGTAGATTTGCTGGTGTTCCGGCAGGAGCTGCCGCGCGCTGGGACGTCCGAGATTGTCGAGCAGGTCGTAACTGTACCAGCCGGCGCGGGTCATCCCGATTTGCACGATCCAGGGATAGATGGCTTCGGGCGGGGCGTGGACGGTGACTCCGCGCGTGGCATCGAAGGAGGGCGACGAGACATCATCATCACCTGGCATGGCGCGGGTAAGTTCATCCCCCGTCGCTCCCCAGCGCAATTGCCAGGGGCGCAGCCATTTCAAGTACAGGGCAGTCAATCCCACCGCCGCAAGTATCGCCAAAAGCATTTTTCTTGAGTTCATCTTCTTTCCTTCCCGATCTCGATCGTAACAACTTCTGCCTACGTTACCCAAAGGGGGATTTCACCCAACCCTGCAGGGTGTCCCTGAGCGCTTCCGCGTCTTCTTTTTCGGCCACATCGCCCATCTTGACTTTGCGCTGGTCGGAAAAGACAAATTCCAACCCATAGGTGTAAGGGCGGCTTTCCCATTCATGAGTATACACCTCGATCTTCGCAACCTCCCGAAACGGATAGCGTTTTTCCTTCAATTTCATGAGGGTCGAGCCGTGGATGTATTGCACTGTCCTGCTCTTTGCATCGAAACGCAGGGTTTGATCCAGGCCCAATAACGCTGCGCCGAGGAATGCCAGGCTGACCGCGATGGCCCCCAGCGAGATAAGCAGGAAAAAAAGCGTGAACAGGTTGAACTCCGTCCAGCCGGGCTTGATGAGCAGGTCGTAGACCGCCTTCCAGGGCAGCAGCCCAACGAGAAAAAGAATTCCCCGTCCCAATGTTGGCAGGCGCTCGATAAACTCGATTTGATGCTCTGATCGGTTGATCTGTTTCATGGAGTATCCTCCCCTGCCGGGGGCTGCGTATTTTTCATCATTTCTCCTGTATCTCCACATGCGGAAACAAGCGTTTGACCTCGGCAGCCCATTGATCGTACGGGGTCGGGATGCACTGGTTCGAAATGCGGATGCTTTCCCCGTGAACATCAAGAAAATACAGCCTGTGATTGTCGGAAAAGGAATCGATCACCACCGCTTTGACCCGATCCATAAGGATGGCCTGCTCCTGGACGGGGGGGATGCCCTCCCACCAGACCAGCGCGCGCTTTTCCACATCCAGACGGCTGCCGAATTGGAAATCCTTCATAATGGCATTCAATGCGCCGACTGAAAAAAGAAGCCCCAGGCCAACTCCAAGCGCGCGCAGCCACAAGGGGCAGGCGTATTCGACGCAATGTTTTGCGGGGTCGAGGGCAAGGGTGCCGAGGGCGAAAATCAACCCCAGGGCCAGGATGACGTAGAATGTCGGGGAGGTGCGGGCGCTTCTGTGGTAGTTCAGATGAACAGACATACTCATCCTCGCAGAGATGCAGGTGTTGGGCGCCGTTATGATACCTCCTGAAAGGAAAAAGGGGTGTTAAGGGAAAGTAAATGAAGCGCGTGAGGAACCTGTTACTTTCTCCCTGGTGTCAATCTTACTCGTCAACTGACAGGGAACATATCCATGTCCGTCTTTACATTACGGGTAAATCGTCAGGAGAATTTGCTAAAAGGGAAGGCGTGTTTCGTTGTTTATTTCTCCAGTGCAAGCAGGACAATTCTGCCGGGCATCGAATATTCGGTCTGGTCATCCTGGTTGACAATGACGTACACGAGCAGCTGCGTCCCATCCGGCGACCAGGCGCTATCGGCGGGGACAACCCCGTTGGGATCGCCGCTGTAAAGGGGGCTGGAGGGGTCGTTGAAGAAGGTGAGTTGGGTTTGTCCGCTGCCATCCGCCGACATCAGCCATAATTCTGTTTTGAGCAGGCTGGCGGTCGAGCCGGCGTTGCGGCTGCTCATCCAGACGATGCACCGGCCATCCGGGGAATAATGGGCGTGCTCATCCCACTCGAGGCGCGTATCGGTCAGTGGGGTGGATGCGCCGCTGGCAAGGTCGAGGGCGTAAATGTCGTAGCCGTGTTCGGTCTGCCCAGCGCCGTTGGTGGTGTACAACAGGGAGCCGCCATCGGGGGAGAAGGAATGGACTTCAGCCGTGCCCTCTCCTGTCCAGGGATGGAGCGTGCGCAGGTTGGCCAGGCTGGGAAGGCCATTCTCCAGGACGAAGTCGGCCAGTTGGATGACCCAGGCGCCACCCAGGTCTTTGGGCGTATTGCTCACGCGCTGAGTCCAGGCCAGCGTTTGTCCGTCACGCGAGAAGTGGGGATGCAGAAGGCCGCCCGCGAACTGGCTTTCCCCCCAAACGTCGGTGAGCTTGACAAAGCGCGCCCCGTCGGCGCTCATGGCCCATAGCTCATTGCCGATGCCCACACCAACATCCATGATGCGCTGTTTGTATGCGGGGTCGCTTGAAGGAAAACGGTCGTAATAGGTCTGCTCCACGCCTTGCACCACGATCCATTCCTGGCTGGGGTGCCAGGCGGGATTTCCGATGTGCAGGGATGTGGGCGCGGCGGGATTGCCACAGGTCAGGCAGGTCGGTTCGCTGCCGTCCGGGCGTATGAGCCAGGTATGGGTCCAGTTTTCGGGGTCGGGAGCGTCGTAGGCAATCCATTCGCCATTTGGCGACCAGTCCACGTTGCCGCCCAACTCCACCAGGGTAACGGCTGATTCTATGCCAATCGCCGAACAACCATCCATGGCGGAGATGGGGGGTGTTGAGACAGGCGTGGGCGGAGAGTCCGAGGCGGCGAAGCGGCAGGCGAGGGAGGCGAGGATGAGGGTCAAGGATAGTGTGAAAACGCGTTTCACTTTTCTATTTCTCCAGTAATGCGTTTCAGAACAAAACGTTAACCAGAAATCCATCTGAAGTGCTTATAATTTTTCCAGGCAGCTTTGAATAAATAAAGGAAACAAGGCAGATATTGAAAGGAAGGTCATCCCATGACAAAAATTATCAAACACACAGACACCAAACTGGTCATCGAAAACAAGCCGCGCTTTGCCTTTGGAATTGCCATCGGGTTGGGCGCGATTGCCTTTCTGGCTTCGGTGTATGCCCTGTTATTTTCGGGCAATGGATTCTCCAAAGACACTGTCTTCGGGCTGATTTTGGGAATCGTTTTCGCTGTCGGCGGGCTGTTGTTGTACCGCGAAACCGTGACCATATTGGACAAACGCGCGGGCAAAGTGACCTGGAAACAGGCGGGGCTGCTTGTGAGCAAGTCTGATAGCGCGAATTTGAGCGAGATCAAAAAGGTGGTGGTCGGTCGTCCGCAAGGGGACGAGATGGGCGGCGCAACGCAAATCATCCTGATTTTGGAAAACCGCAGCATTCCGCTCATGTTCGGCTTTTCTGGAACCAATCGGGATGAGGAAATCAGCACAGCCATAAAATCTTTTCTGGGCAAGTCATAATTTTGCGCTGCCACTTCACTCAAAACAGCCTGTCAAATTGATGGGTCAGAGATGCCGTACCTGCGCATTGACAGGTGGCATTTATGGTTTCAACCCTGTCTCACAGCGAACAAGTTCAAAGCGTTGCCCGCTGCCAATGATGTTGTAGTAGACAAAGACCTGGTTCGCGCCAACATACGATTCCGGGTCGGTGCGGATGATTTTACCTTGTCCATCTTCGCATTGCAGGGTGAAGCGATTTTCGCTTTCAATGCCCCATACCCAGACTTCAGCGGGGGCGTAGTTGGTATTCTCTTTGACGACGAGCGTGATGTAGGATTTGCCGTCCGCGGTGAAGGCTTCGGGAGAGCCGATGACCCCGTAGGCAGATTCGGCGGGAATGGTCAAGGTGGCGATTAAGTCCCAGGTGGACGAGCCGTTGTCGGCGTAGATCTCGAGGCGGGAATCATCCACGATGGTCAGGATCAATAATCCGCCTGTTTCGGGAGCGAGCCAGCCGTAGGCGTAGGTCTTTTCCCCAGACGTGGCAGTGACGGTTTGCGCGGTTTTCGTTTCAGTGTCGTAAATCGCGGCTTGCCCATCGCGAACGAAGGCGAAGGAGGTCGTGCCGTCGATCCAGCGCGCGCCACGGTCAATTGGTGCGGCGATGGTCTCACTGGTCTGCGGCGCGGATTCATCCAGCCAGCCGATGCTGCCTTCATTGGGCGAGAAACCACCGTACGCATACAAGAGCCGCGTGTTTTCGAGCAGAGGGTTTCTGGTTGCATTTACGCTCAAGCGGGTGATGTCGTCATCGGTCAGGTTTTCGGTGGCGACACTTTCACCACTGACGGTGGCGCGGAAAACTTGCGGGACGCCGTTCACGTCTTTGGTGTAGTACAACGCCCAGCCGTTTTTGTCCACGCCGAATTCTGGGGCGTTGAAAGAAACGCGCAGGGGGGTGAGGTCGCTGTCGATGAAAATATCCCTGCCATCTGCGGAAACAAAATCCCCCGTTTGCGGGTCGAGCGTGGCGAGCCAGGCGTTCATGTCCGCGTCGGCAAAGGTGACGAGGTTGAGCGCGGAATAAAATTCGGGGTCGATATAGCCGAGCGGCGAATTACCCATTTTGACGGAGTTGCGGATTGGAGCGGACGCGGTAGCAGTCGTTGGGGCTTCGAGGGTGAGCAAGTATTGCCAGGCGGCTTTGTAAATCGGCTCGCCGTTTGCGTCGAAGTTGAGGGCAAAATCTACCACCGGCGTGTTGTGGGCGATCTGGTCGGCAGGAGGCGGGGTGGTGACAATCAAGGAATGCGTATTTTGATAGGGCGGGGTGCTTTGCTCCACAATAACAGGCGTACCAAACTTGTCCAAGCCGAGGGCGTTCATCAGTTCAGGTTGATAGCCAGCAATCGGCTGGTCGTCTTGATGCCAGAGCAGATAGTAGTTTTCGGCAGGGGTGGCGGAGGGCATATTGGTGACCCACGAAGCGAGTTCACGCTTGCGGACATCCACCCAGGTGAAGGCGATGACACGCTTGACCGGGTGCAACTTGGCAAAATAGACGGCATGTCCACCACCTTGTGAGTGACCCGCGACAACCATTGCGTTCCAACGCAGCGAGCCATTTTCCAGGAATTGTTCCCAGCCTTCGGCGGGGGCTTGCACGGCGAGGTGAGTCAACGCGCTTTGCAGGCGGGCTTCGATGGAGTTCTTGCTGTCCACGGCGATGTGCGGCGAAACATCCACGCCTTGCATGGTTTCTTGGCGCACATATTGATGGCAGTTATCATCAGGGTCATTGGGACAGATTTCAAAGTTGACGCCTTCATCATTGGGGTAGCGCAGGTCAATAACGTGCAGTCCGGCTTCGGCGGCGGTCTGCATGAGTTGGCTGTAGTACGATGGCAGCGCTCCCGTGCCAGGCAGGAAGACAAACAGCTCACCGCGTTGGTTGGCTTGATCTGGCGTGCAGACGATGTGCGGTTCGTTCCATTGGATGATGGCGGAGTCCGTTTCGCTGGGGAGGACTTCGCGGCAGAGAGGAGCGGAGTCAGCGGGGGCAGAGGTTGGGGGAATAGAGTCAGGCGCGGGCGTCGAGTCTGAGGCGGTGAATCGGCAGGCGAGGGAGACGAGGATGAGAATTGTCATAAACAGGAAAACATATCCGCTTGCTTTCTTGATCCCTATCATAGTTAACTTTCCTTTTCTGAATTCTTGCGCTACGGTTGGTACCACTCAAATTGCGAGAAACGCACATGCAACATCCGCACGATTTTATTTCTTGCGCCTTGCGCGGGGTGAATGCCGTCGGCTTGATAATCAACCCTTTCGTAGCATACCCCGCTGGCATTGACCGTGCCTGTGGCACAATCGGGAGCCCAGATGTATGGACCCCACCCAAACCAGACTCCGTTCACGGTTGGGTTGTCTGCCAGCCACTGGTTCAACGCCAGCCCTTCTTCATACGATAACGGCTCGCCGCGTTCAGGCTTGGTGGAAAAGCCACCGTAACTGCGGCTGGTAACGTAGACTGCCTGTACCGAAGGGAGTTTCTCGTGTAACCGCGCCGCAAAGGTGGTCAGGTTTTCGTAAAAGCGAAAATAATCCGCGTTGGGGTCGGGATATGGCGGGTAACTTGCGCCGCTGGCATCTATCGTAAGCATATTCGCGGCTTTGTGCCAAACCACGCGAACCAGTTCCGGGCGCAGACCCGCCGCAGGAATTTTCTGCTGAAGGCAGGCATCCCATAGTTCGCTATCGCGCTGCGAGTTGTTCCAGGCTTCGATGGCATTCCCGCCTACGGCGCAGTTCACAAAACGCACCTGCGGATTAATTTTTCCCGCCAGAACCCCCTGCTCCCATTTTTCAATAAAAGCGCCGCATTCCTGGTTGGCATTGCTCATGCCAATGCAGACAAAGCCGATAACATCATCTACGGGCGTTACTGTAGGAGCACTGTTGTCTTGCAATATCAACGATAAGCCTTTGTAAGTTACTTGCTCATCGGTTCCAAGCGGAATCGGCAAATCGGACGTTTCTGTTTCGGTTGCGAGGGTAGTCGTCGGTGCGGAGGCTGAAACGGTCAGGTTGCAAGCAAACGACAGTAACGCCAAGATGCCTAAAAATACGGGGATAGGTTTCATCCGCCAAAACATCCTGTCAAAAATTTCATCAACGGCTCGGTCATGACCGTATCGCCTTCCGCGCCGATTTGGCTGTTGACTTCGTTGTGCGTCAGCGTGGTCGCGTCTACCAGCGTGGCTTCGATGCCTGCCGCTTGCAACGCCGCGATAAACTCGGTTTCGATTTGCTGACGGCGGTCGTTGCCGCGCGTCACCCCTAACATGGGCGGGATACCGATGTTCGGCTGGATAAGCAGGGTCGCGGACGTTTCGGCGATGTAGTTTGGGTTGTTGCCCAAAGCGTTACCCCATTGTTCCTGTTCGCTGTCGCCTGCCTTCGCCTTGTCGAAGCCTGCCGTGTCAAGCGGAGCGGCGCAGTTCAGCGCGGAAAGTTCCAAGCCGTATTCTTTCAAATAGATGGGATTGATCGCCACATTCGAGACGATGTCTGCGCCCGCGGAGTGACCGAGCAGGGCGATGCGGTTCGGGTCGCCGCCGTAGGCTGGGATGTGTTCCCGAACCCAAGCCACCGCTGCCGC
>JBMOMO010000253.1:0-8824 GCA_049324135.1 Chloroflexota bacterium | reverse complement strand
GAAGATGAGTACGGCCACAATAGCCAGGATGCCGACCTGCACCAGCGGGCGGCGCAGGGTGGCGCCCAGGCTGGTCTGGGAACGGGATATGCGGCGGGATGATTTACGTCTTGGCATGGGTTTCCTCTCGAAAATGAATTGCCCTTTGGATGTACAAGAGGGCGAATAGTTGCCTGTGATTGTATAACTTTAGTTTCCGCTAACTGTACCCTTGACAGTACATGTGGAAATTTTACGAAGATATCCGAGTTTTTGCCTACATTTGTGCGCCAATATCTGGACGAAATGCGCTATTTTCACACTATCGTCCCATATATGGAAAAACCATCAACTTAGCGGAAACTATAGTATAACAAAATCCGGGAAAGAGAGGCTACAAATTTAAAGACCAACAGGCGCTGGTGCGCCTGCTGGCCTTGAGGGGGGAGGGACACCACCGCCTGTTCAACATGGGGGGGACATGCTGGGACAGGTTGTTCGGTGGGTGACACCTAGATACCAGTAAAAAGGGAGGGCAGGTGTCGTTAGCAATAATATACACCAAACCACTCCAATTTACCTTAATATTAGATTAGAAATTCGAGCGTATTTATCCATTTTTATCCCCCGAAATTCCTACTCACCCAGCCCGGCGCCCTTTCGAGCCGAACAGGTTCAACCACTCATCCACTTCTGCGGGCGATATGGTCCGCTCGCCTGCGGGATGGGAGGCTTCCCCGCGCGGCGTTTGCTGCAACTGGCGGGCAAATTCCTCGCTCGAAAGCGTCTCTGCATGGACAGCGCGCGCTTCGGCCTGCACCTGCCGGTCGGAACTGACCACCGTCCAGTTGCGCGCCGCGCGCCCCAACCGTTTGAGCCGTTGCGCAATGGCGGCGTCGGCAGTCGTCCCGGCGCGGACAAAGGTCGCTTTAACGGCCCCCAGGCTGCGGGTCCCGGCCTGACCGGCTGGCGCGCCGTCGAAGTAGACCTCCACCTGCCTGCGGCGCAGACGGCAGAATTCCTGCAACAGGGCCGCCAGTTCCATTTCGTCGTCCGGCGAATCCAGGCGCAGTCCGGCTTTAGGGATCAGGTTGTGTCCGTCCACCAGGTAAGGCATGGGGCAATTTTACCTGTTAAACTCTTTCCTCTTTCTTCTCATCGCAAAGGAAAAAGAGGAAAGAAAAATCACAGGCCGCAGGAGGTTCAGGCCAGTTCCACTTCCCTGGTGGTGACGTCGAAGACGGGCGGCTGCTCGAAGTGCTTTTTGACGGCGCACAATTCCGCCGAGCGGATGAGCGAAGGGCGGTATTTTTCCGGGAAGGTGGGCGGCACCTGGATCTCCAGGTCCACTTTGCTGACCAGGCCGGTCATCGGGTTGCTGTACATGCGCTGCACGATGCGGATGCCGTCGGTGGGCAGGCCGCGCTGACGGCAGAAGCCCAGCACGTAGATGCCCGCGCAGGTGCCAAGCGAGGCCAGGAACACGGCAAAGGGCGTCGGCGCGGAGCCATCCCCGCCGCCGGCCGGGGGCTGGTCGGTTGCTACGGTATACGGGCCAAAATGCGCGTCCACGCGCGCGCCGCCGGGGAAGTCAATGATCATTTCCATTCGCAAATTCTCCTAAAGTTTGCTATTTTCGGCTCTTCTGCAATTCCATGCAAGCAACAAAAACCACACATGAACGTAGATGAAATAGATGCTGCTTGTATTTCATCGGCGGTCAGGATTTATCTGTGGCATTCATCCCGCAGAAACGAAAGAGCCTGTTTGGTTTACTAATTTTAGATGAACAATCCCCCCAAAAGTTGCGCGCGCGTGCTTTATAATGGGAGCAGCCTGTTTTCACAAGGAGATTGGCATGGCAAACAAAAAATCTGGCGAGATCATGGTATCACCCGGCGGGGGCATGTTCCGCGACCTGGTGCTGCGGCTCAAACTCATCGTGCGCCTGATGGCCGACCGGCGCGTCAACCCGCTGCTCAAACTTCTCCCGGTGGCGTCGCTGGTCTACCTGTTCTTCCCCGTTGACCTGATCTCCGTCATCCCCGGCGTCAGCGCCCTGGATGACGTAGCCATCGTCTCGCTGGGCGCCTACCTGTTCGTGGAATTCTGCCCTACCCAGGTGGTGCAGGAACACATGCAGCGCCTCACCAGCAACATGGACATCGTGGAATCAGGGGATGACGTGGTAGACGGCGAAACCGTAGACGTGGACGAGCAATAAGACGCATGCGACCGATCACGCTCCTCCTGTTGATGTTGACCCTGGCAGCCGCCTGCGCCCCGCAGACGCCCGCGCCTCCTCCCACGCCCAGGCCTGCCACCGTTACCGCAAGCATTCCCCCAACCCCGGCAGTCACCGCCGCCTCCCTGCCCGCCACGGACGAGCCGCCCCCTACCCCACCCCTGCCTGACGCAGCAACCTTCCCCGACCCGAGGCTGTACACCTGGGAGACGGTCGCCGCCGGCCTGGAACGCCCGGTGGACATCCAAAGCGCCAACGATGGCGCCGGGCGGCTGTTCCTGGTCGAGAAGGTCGGGCGTATCCGCACCCTGCAGGACGGGCAGGCGCTCTCCGTCCCCTTCCTCGACATCACAGACCGCGTGGGCAGCCAGGGCAACGAACAGGGACTGCTCGGCCTGGCCTTCCACCCGCGCTACGCGGAAAACGGCTTCTTCTACGTCAACTACACCGGCCGGGACGGGAACACGGTCATCGCCCGCTTCCAGGCCTCTCCCGATCTCGGCCTGGCCGATTCCGCCAGCGAGCGCGCCTTGTTGCGCGTGAACCAGCCCTTTGGCAATCACAACGGCGGCGCGCTGGCCTTCGGCGCCGACGGCTACCTGTACGCCGGCCTGGGCGACGGCGGCTCGGCCGGCGACCCATTCGGCAACGCGCAAAACCTGACTTCCCTGCTGGGCAAAATCCTGCGCCTGGACGTGGACTCGGCCGAGCCGTACGCCATCCCGCCGGGGAATGTGACCGGCAGCGAGGTGTGGGCCTACGGGCTGCGCAATCCGTGGCGGATTGCGGTGGACCGCGTCACCGGCGACCTGTACATCGGCGACGTGGGGCAGAATGATTGGGAAGAAATCGACTTCGTGGCGGCCGGGACGCCCGGCCTGCTCAACTTCGGCTGGGACTACATGGAGGGGACGCACGCTTACGAGGGCTTCCCCCCGCCGGACCTGGTCGCGCCGGTAGCGGAATACGCTCACAGCCAGGGCTGCTCGGTGACGGGCGGCGTGGTCTACCGCGGCGCGATGCCGGAGTGGCAGGGCGTCTACCTGTACGCCGATTATTGCCGGGGGACGGTCTGGGGCTTGCTGAACGCCGATGGTCAGTGGCAGGCGCAGGTCCTGTTCGAGACGGGGTTGACCGTCACCACCTTCGGGCAGGACGAAACGGGCCAGGTCTATCTCGCCAGCGACAGCGGCCAGGTGTTGCGGCTCGTCCGGCAATAGGACGGGAAGCCCGCAATTGGGAGATATGTCATCCAAATAAGGCGGTTTGTCACGTCCATTTGTGACGCCTGTCACTGGCGACTGGCCGCAAAAATGGATACACTGAAGTTGGAATTGGTTGGAGGTTGCGATGGCTTATCGGAAATGGCAAGTGTCGAAGGTCAAGTATTGCGAACATGTGGGGCATGAGATCGCGCTGGAAGTAGACGTGGTCTACCCGGCGGATCATCTCCCCGACCAACCGCCGCGCGTGCGCGCCCGCCGCTGCTCGAACGCCGAGGAATGCAACCAGTTCGACAAGCCGGTGTGCGCCTGGTGCGGCACCAACCCCGACCACGAACCGATGTAGGAAAGCGGGCTTGTAACAGACAACAAGCCTGGCTGGCAGACTCTCTCTCCTCCCTCTGAGTTGGTCCCTGGCGACCCCGCGAGTTTTCGCGGGGTTTGCCGTTAGACAGGCGGGTCAGTGTTTTTGCCAGTAGTTTTCGGGTTCGTAGGTATCCCTGGCTTGCTTCTGCCCCGATTTCTCCCGTTCGGCTTTTTCCTGCATTTTCTTTTTCATCACATCGGTGCGTTGGCGCGCCTGATCCTGTACTTCCTTCTGGCGCAGGCGGCGCGGACGGGTGCGGCGGTTGACGATGAAGAAGACCAGGCCGCCTGCCAGCCCAATCTCGGCCAGGACGGTCAACGTAATCCCAGATTCCTTCCCGGTGAGGACGTCCGGGACGATGTAGGCGCTATCCGGGCGGGTGGGATGGGTGAATTGGTAGACGCCGCCCTGCTCGATCTCGAACAAGACGACCGGCCGGCCGCGCGCAAACGGGGTGTCATACCAGGCCAGTCCCCGCTCGACCAGGGTCACTTCCACCTGACCGCCCAGGTCTTGGGAGTGAATTTTGATCCAGGGCGTGGAATGGCCCGCAACGACCGCATCGTGGACGACCAACAGGTCGTAATTGTCGGTATACAGGGCGTAGCGGCCCGGCGCGGGGATCATCACCGAAGATGGGTTTTCTGCCAGGGACAGCCGGATCACCTGTTGCGGCTCGACCATTTCGATCAGCCCCAGTTTGGCTGGGACGAACATGAGCGCCGCGCCGGTGTATTTGACCACGTCCGGCATCCGCAAGAAAGCCAGGATTACAAGCGCGAGGAGCGCAATTCCAAGCAAGATGCTGCGAATCGTTGGCGGTTTGGGGAGACCAGTCGTCATAAGGGGATTTCCTGTGAGAACCTGATTGTGCCAGTCTTGAGCATTCCGAATGTACCAGTTCCATCCACCAGGGTCAAGCCTCTGCAGAGGGATATGAGAAAATAGCCTTGACAAGAAAGAATATTCAAGTTAGAATATTTCAAGTTTATAAAAAGGAACCCTTTTCATGTCTGTCCGCCTCGTCCTGCTTGGCCTGCTGCGCCAGCGACCGCTTTATGGTTACGAAATCAAACAGATCATCGAAGAGCACATGAGCGATTGGACTTCCATCGCTTTCGGCTCGATCTATTTTGCGCTGGACAAACTGGCAAGCGAAGGCTTCGTCGAAAACATGGGCGTGGAACAGGCCGGCAAGCGTCCCTCGCGCAGCGTCTACCAGATCACCGAGGCCGGGCGGCAGGAATTCCTGCGCCTGCTGCGGCAGGGCTGGCAAACGGTCGAACGCCAATATTTCGACATGGACATCTACCTGTTCTTCCTGGCAGATTTGCCGCGCGATGAAGTCATCGGCTACTTGCAGCAACGCCGGGCTGCGTTACAGGGCGTCCTCGGCCATCTCCAGTCGCACCGCGCCGAACAACTGGAGAATCCCGAAGTGCCGCGCCTGGCGGCTGCCATTTTCGATCATACCTTTGTCCACACCCAGGCTGAACTGGACTGGACAAGCGACGTGCTGGATAAACTGACGCGCGGCGAATACCCGTAGCGCAGAATTTATTCCGCAACCCAGCACGATGCCAATGTTGCGGCGCAATACGAGCGCAATTGTTTTTTGTCCTATATTCTAACTAGAATATTAAATCTAAAATAAAGGAGAAATATCCATGACCAGACCTCGCATCCCTGAAACAGATCACGGCATCCAGGGAGAATTCACGGTCGCAGCCTACGACCAGATGCAGCGCGGCCTGCGCGACCGCGGCTGGATCGCCACCCCTTCCCTGCTCGAACACGGCCTGACGCGCGGCCACGCGCTGGAAATCGGTCACGGCCCCGGTTACCTGGGCCTGGAATGGCTCAAGCATACCCAAGGTACCACCCTGACCGGCCTGGACATCAGCCCCGATATGCGGGCGCTGGCGCAACGCAACGCCGATGGGTATGGACTCGCTGGACGGGCAACCTATCACCTGGGAAACGGGAACAGCCTGCCGTTCGAGGACGAAACGTTCGACGCCGTTTTCACCAACGGTTCACTACACGAATGGAGAGAGCCGCGCGGCGTCTTCACCGAGATCTGGCGCGTCCTCAAACCAGGCGGGCGGTACTTCATCTCCGACCTGCGTCGCGACATGAACCCGCTGGTGCGCGCCTTCTTGTGGCTGGGGACGCGGCCGGTCTCCATCCGCCCGGGCCTGGTCTCCTCCATCAACGCCGCTTACACGCCCCGGGAATTGGCCGACCTGATTAACGGCACCCCGCTGGCGGGCTCCCAGGTGGAAGCGCATCCTGTCGGCCTGACCATCTCAGGGACGAAACCGTGAGGAGCGCGCCATGCAGGCCAAACCGACCCACATCCTTTTCCCGGTTGCGCTGTCGTACACAGCCTTCCTGCTGGCCTGGGGCATCGGCCAGGCGATGGAAGGCTGGCTCGGCAAAGACGGGATCTTCATCCAGTTGACCTTCTTCATGGTCGTCTATATCGCCCTGACCGGCATCGCCATCCCGCTCTGGCTGGCGCGGCGCTTTGGGTTCGCGTTGTCCACACCGGCGCCGAAATGGCGCAAGGCCGGCGGCTTCCTGGCGTTGGGGATCGTCCTGGTTGCAAGCGTGTTCTTCTCGGATGCGCTCCCCCTGCTGAAGGCCGATCCGCCCAGCGCGGCAGGCGCGCTCAAATACCTGTTGCTTTTCGTCCCAATGGCATTGGGAATCTGCTTGCAATGCTTTTTCCTGGCGCCGCGCAGCCTGGAAGCGGTCCTGCCCGATCGTTGGTGGAGGCCCGTCCTGGTCGTGGCGGCTTCCGCGCTGGCGATCGGCCTCGGCTTTTGGGTGGACCAACTCTTCGCCTCCCCCGACCTGGCGCTGACCCAGGTGATGCTGGGCGTCTTCTTTGCCCTGGGCGCGCTGCTCACCCGTTCGTTTGCCTGGACGTATGCCTGCTACCTGGTTGCCATTCTGGTCAACACCCTGTCGGAGGGGAAATATTTCGAATATCCCTGGGCCGCGTTGGGGATCGGCTTTGTCGCCGCTTGCCTGGCGGTCTTGGGTCACGCCTGGAAAAACCGGCAGCAACGCTCCACCTGACCGGCTTCTGCCAGGAGGAGCCGTCATAAAGGACGCGCCTGCGCCTACCGCAGGTCGGTATCGAGACGAGTGAGCCTGTCAAAGAGAGGCGGCGCGACGGCCGCCATTCTATCAGCGTGTGGTATATGGGAAAAACCGAAAGCCGAAAGATGAATTATTTGAGTTCGAGCAGGCGCACGTCTTCCAGGTCAATGGGGCGGCCCGCGGCGCGTTTGGATGAAATCAGGTCTTCGCGCGAGGCAACATAGAATTCTTGCTCTTGGAATTCCATTGTCTCGCGCCGCTCCCATGCCTCTTCAAACTTCAAGCCTGGCGTGGACGTTTGCACGTCAATGCGGACACGGTCTTTGAAAATTGTGATTTCCTGCGAAAGCAACCCTTCGGGAGTGGTCAACGCCGCTGTGCCCAGCCCTGCCGCCAAAAATGCTTCAAGCAGGTTTTTGGCATTTTCGGGCTTGGCTTCGATCAAAATATCCAGGTCAAAGGTTGCGCGTGGGACGCCATGGAGCACCGCGGCAATTCCCCCGATGACGATGTAACGAACTTTATGCCGCTGTAAGGACGCGAATACGTCCTTCAATAGGTTCAGCATTCTTTTGTTCCACGATCCTGGGATTGGCCATCAGCAAAAGTTCTGTGAATGCGCAAAGCATTTCCATGCGCTCGGCAAGATTCAACGAACGAAACCAAAGCGTCTTGGCTTCGATTGTCTCTTCTGTTCTATCGTGAGTCACAGTTGCGTTCATAGGGAGAATTATACTTCAACTCGCGGACGCGGCGGAGATCAGCAAGCCCTACCATTCGCAGGTCGAGACGGGCAACCGCAAAGGACGCCGGCGAAGGCGTTGCAGGTGATGTTGGATGAGGTGGTCGCGAAGCCAACCATCCACGAAAGGGACACGAATACCCAAACCACCACGTCTCCATTCGAGAATTCGCGGAAAAAAATTCGTGGACGGTCTCTCCCAGAATCAAAACCCGCCCTGAGTGCTTCGCGATCGAAGGGAAACGGCGCGACGGCCGCCTTTTGGTTTGAAGCGCAGGTTTCTCTATCCAAACGGTAATATTCTGATCCTTGATTTGCCCTCGTCCACGGTCAGCAACGCGCCTTTCTCCAAAACGGACTCGTGTTCCCGTAAAACCTTGACCAACCTGGCGCCTAAAACTTCTGGAAATACATCCTGTGTGCGGACTTGGATCACGCTTGGGCTTTCGGCGCGGGTCAGGGCAAGCAAGACGCCGAAATCAAGATCGTGAGTGAAGACGATATATCCATGTTCACGCGCCCAGGACATGATTTCATCATCTGGGGCGCGCATATCTCCCACCGTTGACCAGTGAACCGATTCCCAACCTGCACGCTCCAAAACCTCCACCCAATCGGGCGAAAGGTTCATATCCACAAGAATTTTCATGCGCTGACCAGCGGTAACTCAATTTCTTCCACGCGCCAGGCGGCATAGGTAAGAGCCTCGCGGATGTCTTCCTCCTCCAGATACGGATACGCCGTGAGAATCTCTTTATTGTCGTGTCCCGCCGCGATGAGACCGACGATCATTCCCACCGTTACGCGCAGGCCGCGGATGGTGGGTTTGCCGCCCATCACTTTGGGATCAAAAGTGATTCGTTTCAGGTTCTTCATGGTTATGCTCCTGCCGCTATTTTACCCTATTGCAAGGTGACTCATCCCGCCGCTGGAGAGACAACTCGTTTGTTCGCGAATCGTTCGTGGACGGTCTCTCCCAGAATCAAAAAGGCGGCGTGACAGCCGCCTTTTGGTTTGAGACGCATTTATCGGTAGTGTCCCTGTAACAGGTGCAAGCCCAGTTTGACGCTCACCAATTCTATTTGGGAGGTATCCGGAAACTTAACAACTCATCCATGCTCCACACATGATCGGTGAGACCTGCTGCCATCGCGGGT
>JBMOMO010000252.1:0-8847 GCA_049324135.1 Chloroflexota bacterium | reverse complement strand
CGAATACAGGTTCAGGTCCTCGCGCAGGTACATGTGGAGCAGGTGCGCCGGCCCTTCCACCCAAACATTCGCCTCCGGCGGCGCGGCCTCATTCAACCAGTCTGCGGCTTCGCGGTACGAGACGCCCCAGTAATCCAACTCGAAACGGCGGAACGCGCCCCCCTCCCCGCCTACGAAAGCATTGTAATAGACGTACTCGTACGGGTGCAGGCGGAGGATGCCAACCACTCCCGGCAGCACGGCCAGCGCGATAAGCCAAACGCGCCAAACACCCTCACCCCTGGCCCACCTCCCAGTGAGAGAGGGGAACCTCTCGAACACAACCCCCGCCACCAGGAAGACCGGCGGCAGGATGAAAAACACCTGGCGGAAATTGTCGTACAGCGGCGTGCGCGAGAGGATGAACCCGGCCAGCGGCAGGATGAACCAGATCAGGGTCAACGCCAGCAACTCGACGTATTCCCGCTTCCTGGCGAAGCCCCAAATTGCTACCGCCAAACCAGCGACGAACAACGCCCAGACCGGCTCCGTCAATTGGATGCCCAGCAGAACGGGCAGGTACGCGCGCGGGATGTCGGTGGAGGCATATTGTGTCCCATCGAAGAGCACCTGTCCCGGCCAGGGATATTGCGACATCACTTGCAGGCTCTCGATAAGATGCCCGATTGGGTCCGGCCACAGGTACGGCCAGGTGGCGTACATGGCGGCAAGCGCAAAGAAAGCGTAGATGAGGAGCGTGGGGATAGCTTTTATCCCCCTGTTGCGTAAGGCGTAAAGCGTAACCAGTAAACCTGCCAGCGGGCCCAGGATTCGGATGGAGGTAGCAACGCCGAGGAAGGCGGCGGGGAAGAGAGTAGAGAGCAGTGAGTAGAGCGTAGTGGGGGCAAGTTTACGATAAATCAGGATGAAAGTAAAAGAAGAAAGAAGAAAGAAGATGGCGCGCGCCTGGATGAAAAGCGTGAAATAGCGCTGGACGTAGACTTCGGGCGCGACCTTATGCAGGTCGGAGGCGAGGCGCGCGATGAGGTTGGGCGTCCCGGCTGCGGCGGCGCGGACAGCCCCGTCCAGCCAGGCGTGGACCAGGTCGATGCCGAGGAAAAGCCCGAAAACGGAAGCAAGCCAGAGCGCGGTCAGAACGAGCAGGATCCGCTTGGGGCGCAGAGCGAGTCCGGTCAACGGGAGCGGCCGAGGCTGGTCAAAAAGTCTCAATCCAAATAAGAGAGAGAGCAGGAAAAACGAGAGGAAGGGGATGTCTTTGGGGCTGATGAAGGCGTGCCCCCAGAAGAGCGGCTGTGTAGCGAAAAGGGCGGTCGCGCCCAGGGCGGCGGTTTGGGACAGGAAGCGTTTGGCGAGCGCATGGAAGGCCCACACGCCCGCCAGGAAGGTGAAAAAGTAGAGCAGGTGGCGCAGGTCGGAGAGGCTCCAGGGAATGGCGATTTGCAGCGCGCGCGCGCCGAGCGTCACCAGCATGACGTAGGCCGGGCCGTAGTTGTCGTAGGTGTTGCCGAATTCGGGGACTGCGCCGGCAGTAGGCCAGGTGGCGTAGGCTTGCAGCGACAGGTCGGCGTATTTGTAGAATTTGAGTTCGTCCCACGATTCGCCGTAGTGGGGCGTGAGGAGAACGCCGAGGGCGGCCAGGGCGAGCAGGATCAGCCATTGCCGGGAATTGCGCATGGGACGATTTTACCTGGTATTCCGGCTGGCGAGCCAATCTTTGAGCGCCGGGCCGGTACCCAGGCTCCACGGGCGGAGGTCTTCGGGCGGCATGGCTTTGATGGATTCCAGTTCGTCGCCGAGCACGATTGGGCCCTCGGCGCGGACGTGATAGGCAAAAATGACCTGGTTGCGCATTTCGAAGGCGTAATGTCCCACGAATTCCACAATCTCGCCGTCCAGGCCGAGTTCTTCCTTGACTTCGCGCAGGACGCCTTCTTCCGGCGTTTCGCCTTTTTCGAGGAAGCCCGCCACGATGCCGAGCCACTTCTCCGGCCAGCCCTTGCTGCGCGTCAGGATGACCTTTCCCTCATGCTCCACGATGGCCGCCACCACCGGGACAGGATTGTCCCAGTGGATGAAGTCGCAGGAGGGGCATTTCTGGCGCGGCTTGCCTTCCACCTGGACAGTTTCAAGCGGCGCAGCGCATTGGGGACAAAAGTTGTAGGGCATTACTTCATTAACTGCTCCACGCGGGACTCGCCGACGCTGTAATACTTGGCTTCCTTGTGATGGACGATGATGGCGGCGGTGGATTGTTCGGGGATGAGTTGATAGGCGGAGGAGAGCGTCATGCCGAGTTCTTTTTCCACGGGCAGGAGGTCGAAGACTTTGCGATGGTCTTCGAGTTCGGGGATGGCGGGGTAGCCCCACGAGTAGCGCTTGCCTTGATCATCGCCGAGGCCGAGTTCGCGGCGGATGTGGTTGTGGAGATAGTCGGCGGTGGCTTCCGCGGTCTGCACCGCCAGTCCGTGCGTGAAGTAGGCTTCGGAGTAGTCGCCCGCGGCCTGCATCTTGTCGAAACGCTGGGTGGCTTCGAGACCGACCGTCACCACCTGGAAGGCGACCACATCCAGTTTGCCCGACTCGACCGAGGCAAAATAATCGGAGAGCGCCAGGTGATCGTCATGCGGTTGGCGCGGGAAGGAGAAGCGGGTCAACTCCTCCCTCACCCCTGCCCCCTCTCCCGCAGGGAGAGGGGAGTAGATGATCAGGTCATCCCCTTCAGACTGGCACGGAAAATATCCGTACACAGCCTGCGGTTTGAGCCAGCCGTCCTTGCGCGCGGCCTTGGTCATCTTTTGCAGGCGGGCGTCGAACTCCTTTTGGAGTTTCTGCCACTCGGGGCCGTGCGCATTCTTCGCGCCCCATGAGAGACGGTAGAGTTCGTTGATGTTGAGATGATTGAGGACGATCTCCAACGGCATATCCTTGACGATGCGCGGCCCCCACTTGGCGGGATGCGCAATCGGCTCCGGCTGGACCGAGGACCTGGTCGCCGTTGTTTTACGGTGCTCCGGGGTTTGGGATGCGCGCTCCAATTCCATTTCGGATTCGCGGATGGTTTTTGCCAGCAACTCAGGGCGTTTCTCGTCATTGATGAGGGTGTCCATCGTCTCTAGTCCCTCGAACGCGTCCTTGCAGTAGAAGACGCCTGGGGCGTAGAAGTCTCCGCCTTCGGTGAAGAGGATGCGGCGACCGAAGCGACGGTTGATGGCCGCGCCGCCGATGAGGACGGGGATCTGGTGGCCGCGGCGGTGCAGTTCGTTGACGATGAGCGGCATTTGCTTGGAGGTGCTGACGAGAAGCGCGGAGAGGCCGATGGCGGTGGCGTTGACTTCGACGGCCTTGGTGATGATCGTCTCGGCGGGGACTTGCTTGCCGAGGTCAATGACGGTGTAGCCGTTGTTGGCGAGGATGGTCTTGACCAAATTTTTGCCGATGTCGTGCACGTCGCCATAGACGGTGGCGATGACGACCGTGCCCTTGGTCACGCCTTCGATTTTTTCAAGGTAGTTCTCGAGATGGGCAACGGCCTTCTTCATCACTTCGGCGGATTGGAGCACGAAGGGCAGGATCAGTTCGCCCGCGCCGAATTTGTCGCCGACTTCTTTCATGGCGGGGAGGAGGACGGTGTTGAGGGTGTGGACGGCGGTTTCGTGTTGCGCTGCCCTCACCCCAGCCCTCTCCCGCGGGGAGAGGGAGTCGTCCCTCACCCCAGCCCTCTCCCGCAGGAAGAGGGGGTTTTCCCTCATCCCCGACCCTTCCCCCGCGGGGGGAAGGGAGTTCCCCTCTCCCTTCGGGAGAGGGGTTAGGGGTGAGGGAGCGAGGCGGGTGTCGAGCGCACTCCAAATTTCATTGACTACGTCTTCAGTTCTGTTCAGAACATCGCTATTCCAAAAGCGAATAACTTGAACGCCATGTTGTTCTTGCAAAATCTTGGTGCGCTCTTCATCGTAGCGAACTTGCTCGCCTTCGGCGTGTTGGTTTCCATCCAGTTCCACGCAGAGTTTCGCTTCATGACAATAGAAGTCGAGGATAAAACTAGCGAGCGGATGCTGTCGGCGGAATTTTGCGTCGTGAACGCCGCGGTTGCGGAGAATATTCCACATGAGTTGTTCGGCTTCGGTGGCGTTCTGTCGCAATTCGCGAATGCGGGCTTTGAGTTCGTCGGGGAGACGCGGGTTGTATTTGCGGGGCTTGCTCTCGCCCTCACCCCGGCCATCTCCCGCGGGGAGAGGGAGTCTGCCCTCACCCCCGACCCCTCTCCCGGTGGGAGAGGGGAGTCTGCCCTCATCCCCGCCCCTTCCCCCGCGGGGGGAAGGGAGTCCCCCTCTCCCTTCGGGAGAGGGGCTAGGGGTGAGGGAGCGTGCGATGATCTCATCAATGTCCGCTTCCACGCCATCCTTCTTGCGGTGGACGATCTTCCAGTGCAGGCGCTGTTCGGGAGTCATGCCTTCTGTTGGATCGGCGAGAGTGGACTCGGTGGTGGGGGTGACCTTTTCGTAGTATTCGATGTAACGCTGTAACGCGTCGGGGCGGCGGTTGAAGAGGAGGTCTTCGGCCATTTCTTTTTCTGCGGCGGGGATGTCGGCGTAGGCGGTGACGTGGGCGGGGTTGATGATGGCCATGTCGAGGCCAGCCTGGACGCAGTGGTGGAGCATGATCGAGTTCAGCACGGGACGGGCGTGGGGGGCGAGGCCGAACGACAGGTTGCTCACGCCGAGCGAGGACATCACGCCAGGCAAATGCTGTTTGATGAGACGAATCGCTTCGATGGTCTCGATGGCCGAGTTGGCAAATTCGGCGTCGCCTGTGGCGAGGGTGAAGGTCAGGGTGTCGTAGACGAGATCGGACGGTTTGAGTCCATGCTCGTTCACGGCGATGTCGTAGATGCGTTTGGCCACTTCGAGTTTTTTCTCGCGGGTCTTGGCCATGCCGTTCTCGTCAATCGTCAACACGATGACGGCGGCGTTGTGAGTCTTGGCGAGGGCGAAAATCTTGTCCGCTTTGGCGCGGCCAGACTCGAGATGCGTGGAGTTGATGAGGCAGCGGCCAGGCGCGGTCTGGAGCGCGATCTCGAGCACGTCGAGTTCGGTGGTGTCGATCACGAGTGGGACGTCCACGCCCATTTCGAGTTTCTTGACGACCTTGCGCATGAGCTCGGCTTCGTCGGGACGCTCGGTGACGGCGCAGGAAATGTCGAGGGCGTGCGCGCCGTACTCGACCTGTTCGCGGGCGATCTCCAAAATGGAGTCGTAATCTTCCTCAAGCAGGAGTCGCTTGAACTTGCGCGAGCCCTGGGCGTTGAGTCGCTCGCCGAGCAGGGTGGGGGGAGGATCCTGTCGCATGGAAATGGCTGACATGGCAGAGGCCAGTTTGGGGTCGGAAGGAGGCGTATTGCGTACTACGTATTGCGTACTGCGTAATTTGTCAACGAGGAGTCGGAGATGGTCGGGAGTTGTCCCGCAACAACCGCCGACGACGCGGACGCCGTGCTTGGTCACGAACTCGAACATGTCGTCCGCGAAGGGTTCGGGCTCGAGCGGGTAGACCGCCTGACCGTCGACGTTGAGGGGCAGGCCCGCGTTGGGGATGCACGAAACGGGGAGCGTGGACGTTTCGCCGAGGACGCGGATGGGCTCGCGCATGTGCTCGGGTCCGGTGGAGCAGTTGAGGCCGATGACGTCGATGCCCATGCCTTCGAGGATGGCGAGCGAGGCGTTGATGTCGGTGCCGAGCAACATGCGGCCTGTCGTGTCGAGCGTGACCTGAGCCTGGATCGGCAAGTAGACCTGGGTCTCGTCCATGGCTTTGTGACAGCCGACGATGGCGGCCTTGACTTCGAGGATGTCCTGCGAGGTTTCGATGAGGAGCAAGTCCACGCCGCCGCGGATCAGGCCGACGGCCTGCTCGCGGAAGACGTCCACGAGTTCATCGAAGGTGACGTTCGATAATTCGGGGTCGTTGGTGGATGGGAGTTTGCCTGAGGGTCCGATGGAGCCTGCGACGAATCTCTCCCTCATCCCCAGCCCTTCCCCCGCAGGGGGAAGGGAGTCCCCTCTCCCTTCGGGAGAGGGATAGGGTGAGGGAGCGTGCGAATATTCATCCGCCAACCTTCGCGCCAACCTCGCCGCGACCTCATTGATCTCCAGCACGCGGTCTTGCAGACCGTATTCCTTCATCGTGATGCGGTTGGAGCGGAAGGTGTCGGTCTCGAGCACGTCCACGCCGACTTCGAGGAAGGAGCGATGGACTTTTTCCACGGCTTCGGGGTACGAGATGACGAGGTAATCGTTACATCCGTTGTATTGTTCGCCGCCGAAATGCTCGGCGGTGAGGTTTTGCAGTTGCAGGCTGGTTCCCATCGCGCCGTCGAAGACGAGGACTTTTGTTTCGAGGGCGTCGAGGTAGCGGCGGTTAGTGTATTTGCGGTTGTTCATGATTACTCCTAAAATGATTTTCCCATTTTGATGAGCATAACATTCTCATTTCTTCCGAAAGATCGGCTTCTAAAGAGTTGGGGACGCGGACGCCTATTTTTGACACGACGATCTCGTTTATAAAGGTTTCGATCTCGCTTGAGATATTTGGTGGCACATTTTGGTATTTCCCCGATTCAAATGTTTGCCACAAGTACTTGGCTATGGAATTAGCCATTCTAATGAGTAAGGCGTTTTTAAAGGATAATTCTTTGTGTGCATTTACAAGTTCGCTGAAACCGAACTTTATTCCTCCGAGGATATCGCGAAAATTGTAACCACGCAGATCGTAGTCATTGAAGGGATGGCGAATTCCTAATTTGTCAAAATACTTTCCACAGTTATTGTATGCAACTGTGATTTTCTCCATGTCGTATTCAGCGACTTCAAATTTTCCCTGCGCACTATTGCTGCCTAATATCCGAAGAAGGTTGTCAACACCATAATACAATTCAAAATCTAAATCTTCTGAAAAAACTTCGCTCCTGTAAAATTCAGTAAACCAAGAAAAATATTCACGAGCGTATTCTTTGGGAATTGCTTGATATGTCCAATAAAGCACGGGTTCAATATTTTGTATAAACCAAAGTGTTGATGTTATGGTTTTGTTTGTTTCAATTTTGATGCGGTTTGGAATATCTGCAATCGCAAACCATTCATCATTGAGTTTCCTTTTGGCGACCCAAAGATTTCCATTGGTAAACAAAACAAATGTGGCTTGAAGAAAATTTGCATAACTAATAGCTTGCTTTATGGCTCCTTCAATGTCAGTTACTGCTTCTTCCTTACATTCAACAACGATTCCTGGAAAACCATCCAGTTTGATAACTATGTCCGCGCGATAGTTCTTGCTGCCCATTTTTACTGGAACTTCTACCTGTATATTTTGAATATTGAATCCATAGGTAGAAAGAAGTTCGAACAATGCCCATTGGCGAACTTTTTCCTCAGGAGTATCTTGTTTGACGAACAAATAACACGCGGGGTCAATATCATAAAATTTTCTGGGTGGCATTTTGACTTTTTCCTTTCTCTGCTATGGCTCAATGCTCAATTCTCTCACATCTTCCAGCGCAGACCTCGCCCACGCGGCCACATCCGCACAGTAGGTTTCGGCGTCCTGCGTGCGGACATCGAGAATTGTCCGCGTCCACGTGGATTTGCGCTTGACAAGTCATGGCTTCTGTTGTACAGTATTCCTGTACAGAATGGAGAACGACTTATGACTATGGAATTTACTTATACCAGCGCACGCGAACAATTTGCAACTTTGCTCGACCGTGTTTCCAAAGACCGCGAGGTGGTGATCATTCAGCGGCGCGGCGCGGAGGATGTTGCCATGATCTCCGCCGACGAACTCGCCAGCCTGACGGAGACCGCCTACCTTCTGCGTTCGCCGCAAAACGCCGAGCGGATTCTATCCGCTTTGGGGCGCGCCCTGAAGAATCAGGGAAAGTCAAAAAGCATGGACGACCTGCGGCGCGAGGTGGGACTTGAAACCGAAGAAGCGTGAGGCAGTCTTTCAGCCCGAATTCATCGAGGATTTAAAGTTCTGGGTCGAGACCGACCGCAAACTTGCCGTCCGCGCCTTCGAGTTGATCAAAGCCATCCTGCGCGATCCGTTCGAGGGGCTGGGCAAGCCCGAACCGCTCAAATATCTTGCTCCTGGTTGTTGGTCAAGGCGGCTGACGCAGGAACACCGCATTGTTTATCTTGTGCGGGACGAGCGCATTGACTTTTTGCAGGCCAGATACCATTACAGCAAATGACCCGTAAAATTTCCGAAGTCAATCAGACTTCGGAAATTTTTTCGCTTTCCTCCAGCACGGACCTCGCCCACGCGGTCACATCGGCGCAATAGGTTTTGGGATTCTCCGTGCGGACATCGAGGATCGTCCGCGTCCACGTGGATTTGTGGATGACGGGCTTGCCGTCCTTCGATTTGAACTTGAAGGTGCGCTTGCCGCTATCCACCGAATCTTTGACCTGTTGGCGAATCACCGATGGCGATTTTCCCTCCACGATGAATTCGCGCAGGAGGTCGCGTTCGTACAGCCAGCCTTCCCTGCTCAACTGGCTGGAATGTTGGAGCATGTACGCGCACACCGTCAGGTTGTGGACGGCTCCGTAGCGCAGGTCGGAAAATTCCAGCGCCAGACATTCGTCGAAGCGCGCTTTGCACAGGAAGTCGGTCGCGCCGCATTCGGGACAGTTCATCTCACGGCTGCACGCCCAAATCCCGTAAGGCCTGCACGGCCGGCGGCCAGTTGGGGTGGACTTTGAGCGCGGCGCGGTAGTCGGCGATGGCTGCCTCGGTCTTCCCGGCCATGTAGTAGGCGCGCCCGCGCCAGACCAGGCTTTCTTCCAACAC
>JBMOMO010000251.1:0-8916 GCA_049324135.1 Chloroflexota bacterium | reverse complement strand
AACCACGTTCGATATGAATATCGCTCTACCCGTGAAGTAACCACATTCGCCAACGGAGGAGAAAATGAAAAAATTCGGTCGTGTTCTTGCCAGCGTCCTGATCGCGTTGGTCGTCCTGGCTTTGCTGGCGGGGATAGCGGGGGCCTTCTACGTCCAAAGTTACATTCCCGTCATCGCAGCGCCAAAATCCTTCCCGCAAATTGACGGGGAAATCCAGGTCGCCGGCTTGGACGGCGCGGTGGACATCTACCGCGACGCCATGGGCGTCCCGCACATCTACGCCAGCAGCGCGCACGACCTGTTCTTTGCGCAGGGCTACGTCCACGCGCAAGACCGCTTCTGGCAGATGGACTTCTGGCGGCACATCGGCTCCGGGCGCTTGTCCGAGATGTTCGGCGAGGGGCAGGTCGAAACCGACATGTTCCTGCGCACGCTCGGCTGGCGGCAGACCGCCGAAGCGGAATACGCCGCGCTGGCGCCCGAGTCCAAGGCCATCCTGGACGCTTACGCCGAGGGGGTGAACGCCTACCTCCAGGAGCGCGAACCGGTCGAACTCAGCCTGGAATACCTGATCCTGACCGGGGTCCTCAACCCGGATTACACTATCGAGGCCTGGACGCCCATCCACTCGCTGACCTGGGGCAAGGCTATGGCCTGGGACCTGGGCGGCAACCTGGACGCCGAGATCGAGCGCGCCATCCTGCTCAAAACGCTCACCCCCGAACAACTGAATGAACTCTTCCCGCCCTACCCGCAAGACCATCCGGTCATCGTCCCCACCATCGGCGAAAATGCGGGCAATGCTTCACGTTCCAATCTTCACGTTACAAGTTCCACGTTCAACGTCCAGCAATTGGATCTTCTCCCCCTGGCAGGAAAACTGGCGCTGCTGGATGCCGTCCTGGGACCGTCCGGCCCCGGCGTCGGCTCGAACAGTTGGGCGGTCTCCGGCAAATTGACCTCCACCGGCATGCCCCTGCTGGCCAACGACATGCACCTGGGCATCCAGATGCCTTCCATCTGGTACCAGGCGGCCCTGCACTGCCAGCCGCGCTCCGAAGCCTGCCCCTTCGAAGTGACCGGCTTCACCTTCCCCAGCGTGCCGGGCGTTATCGCCGGCCACAACGACAAGATCGCCTGGGGTTACACCAACGTCGGGCCGGACGTGCAGGACCTGTTCATCGAAAAGGTCAACCCCGAAAACCCGAACCAGTACGAAGTGAACGGCCAGTGGGTGGACTTCGAGACCCGCCAGGAGACCATCCAGACCGGCGGCGACCCGGTCGAACTCACCGTGCGCATCTCGCGGCACGGCCCGGTCATCTCGGAGACCTACGGCGCCCTCAAGGACGAAACAGACCCCGAAGACCCCAAAGGCCTGCCCTTCAAGGAACAGGCTGGCGTGGAACTGCCCGAACAGTACGCCATCGCCCTGGCCTGGACGGCCCTGACCCCCTCCACGCCCTTCGAGGCCATCTGGGGCTTCAACAAGGCCCAAAGTTGGGATGAGTTCCGCGCCGCCGCGCAAAAGTTCCACGTCCCGGCGCAGAACCTGTTATTTGCGGATGTAGATGGGAACATCGGATACCAGATGCCCGGCGACATCCCCATCCGCGCCAGGGGCGACGGCGCGCTGCCCGTCCCCGGCTGGACGAGCGAATACGAATGGACCGGCTTCATTTCCTTCGACGAACTGCCTTACGCCCTCAACCCGCAGGGCGGCTACATCGTCACCGCCAAAAATCGCGTCCCGCCCTGGGGATATCCCCACATCATTACGCAGGATTGGAACTACGGCTTCCGCGCCGACCGCATCGTAGACATGATCGAGAACGCGCCCGGCAAGATCGACATCCCCTACATCCAGGGGATGCACGGAGACGCGCGCAACGGCAACGCCGAGAGCCTGCTGCCGGTCTTGCTCATGGTCACGCTAGAGCCGGAGCCTGACGCCGTCCGAGAGCAGTTGCTCACCTCCTGGGACCTGCGCAATACTGCCGACTCGCAAGCCGCCGCGCTGTTCGAGCACTTCTGGGTGCAACTGCTGGCGGTCACCTTCCACGACGACCTGCCGGAGGCTTACTGGCCGGCCGGCGGCTCGCGCTGGTACGAGGTGATGCGCCGCTTAATCGAACAGCCCGACAGCCCCTGGTGGGACGACAAAGACTCCGAAGCCGCCGTCGAAACCCGCGACGAGATGTTCGCCCGCGCCTTCGAGCAGGCCGTCGCCCAGATGCAGGAGGCCTACGGCAAGGACCCGGCCAAATGGCCGGGCTGGGGCGAGGTGCATGGCGCCACCTTCCGCAACCAGACGTTGGGCGAATCGGGCATCGGCCCCATCGAAGCCCTGTTCAACCGCGGCCCCTTCCCCACCGGCGGCGGCGAGGAACTGGTCAACGCGGCCGGCTACACGGTGAAAGAACCCTTTGGCGTAGACTGGCTTCCGTCCGAGCGCGAGATCGTGGATCTGGGGAACCTGGACAATTCGCTCGCCATCCACACCACCGGGCAGTCCGGTCACGCCTTCCACCCGCACTACGACGATATGGCCCCACTGTGGGCCGCGGTGCAGTACGCGCCCATGTGGTGGGAGCAGGAGTCCGTCATAAATGACGCCGAAGGGCATCTGAGATTGACGCCGTAGGAAAGTAAAAGGGACAGTCCTGTGCAGGAACTGTCTCTTTTGGCGAATCCACATGAAGCCTCCCAAGCAGGCCCCCCCAAGCCACTGGTTATTGACAGGGAAGTACCAAAAGACGCCGCTCGATGATTTACACTTGGCGCAAAAACGGCTTAGGCAATTGTGAGGTAAACAATGAAAAAAGAACACATTGGCTCCAACTTCGACGATTTCCTGGCTGAGGAAAACCTGCTCGCTGACGCCGAAGCAGTTGCGATCAAACGTGTTGTTGCTTTTCAGGTCGAACGACTGATGGAAGAACAAAACCTGACCAAGACCGAGATGTCACGGCGCATGAAAACCAGCCGGGCCGCACTTGAACGCCTGCTCGACCCCGGCAACCCGGCCGTTACACTCCAGACGCTCGACCGCGCCGCCAGGGCGCTAGGGAAACGCCTGCAAATTACATTGGGATAGCAAAAATGACCGATCAATCGAACTTACTCCCCGCCAACGCCCCCCTGGGCGCATTCCGCAATTCCTTCCTGCCGCGCAAGGAACCGGGCAAGGCCATGCTGCTGGCTGCCATCGCCAGTTTCGTCGCTTGCGCCTTCGCGACCTATAGCGCGGTCGAACGTGCCCTGCGTCCGGCCGCCGAAGGCCTGTTCGGCGAGCGCATGCGGCGCGACGCCATCCTGGTCAACGCCATCCTCAGCATTGCCTTACTGCTCATCGCGTTGCTGCTCCTGGGGCTGCGCTACACCCACAGCAAGGCGCGCGTCGACCTGTACGAGGACGGCATCGTGGTGTTCGACTGGCGGAAACAGACCACCGTGCTGTGGGACGACCTGTGGAAAGTGGACAAAGAGCCGATCTACGGTTCGGGCCGCCGCGTCATCAACTGGACCTACACCCTGACCCTGGTCAATGGACAGAAAGTGCGCTTCCGCGGGCTGGACGGGTTGGGGGTGCTGGGGAAGGCGGTCGAAAAGCACGCCGCTTGAGACTGGACAATACAGTCACTCTCTCGCCGCAACATGGTCATTCACCATCCTGTACCATCGCATCCAAAAGCCTGCCGGCTTCGATCAAATCAGGGGAATCGAACCCCTCACTGAACCAATTGTAGATGCCTGCCAGTAACTGGTGGGCATCTTTTTTCTTTCCCTGCTTGTTCCATAAACGGGATAGAGTAATTGCGGCGCGCAGTTCCAATGACCTGGCGCTCTGCCTGTGGGCAATTTCGACGGCTTTTTCCAGGCTGGCTTCGGCTTGCGTTTCCTGTCCCTGCTTCAAAAATATCTCTGCCTGGAGCCGATGAAGTTCCGCCTCCCAATAGCGTTCGCCGGTCTTTTCGACTGCTGCAAAGGCCTCGTTCAAGGTCGCCTGCCCCCCCTCCAGTTGCCCGGCATTCAATTGCGCCTCGGTCAGGGTAGCGAACGTTCCGGAAAAGTAGATCCAGATAGTTTCTGATTTCATTGCCTCGATACCCTGTTGAGCCAGTATTGTTCCTTCCTGGATCTTTCCCTGCAAGGTGAGCGCCTCGCCTCGATAACGCGTCGCGGTAGCCAACCAACCTGCCAGGTTGCGCTCCTGTGACAAGCGCGTCAGCTCAAGCGCATTCCCCTCGAGGCTTTCCCCATCCCTGCGCATCGCATGGTAAAGGCATCCGGCGAAGCAAAGCACATCGGCCAGCGTGAAGGGGTGGCTCAATTCCCTCGCCAGGGCCAAGGCCGCCCGGCTGCGTTCTAATGCCTGGTCAGGGTAACCCAGGCACCAAAGGCAGCACACTTCATAGGCCATGGCTCCCAGACCTGCATCAGACCCGCGCAGGAAAAGAAGGGGATGGTGATGCATGGAGGATGCGTAAGTATCCAGCACATAGCGAAGATGTCTCAAAGCCCCTGGAAAATCTCCCAGGCAGAACAGGATGAATCCAAAATACCAATGGCATAACATCATCAGCAATGGTTCATTCTCTTTTTCGGCCAAAGCCAGCCCCTCCTCGGCAAGTTCCTGCGCCAGGTGATGTTCACCGCGCGCATAATGGAGAACGGTCAACCCGCCCAACACCTGCGCCATCTGAGTTGTATTCCCATACTCTATACACAATTCACGCGCCTTGTCGAAGGCATCCTTGACTTCAGCCGGTTGGGCCCCCAATGAGCCCTGCCAGGCAAGGCCTAGATTTACCAACAGGTCGAGTTCCAACCGAGAGCGACAGGGGGAAAAGGACAGGTCTTCCAGCAAGGTCAGGCCGCGGGTCAGGTGGGCGATCCCCTCCCGGTAAGCAGACAACTGCACGGCTCTCCTACCGGCGATATGCAAATAATGGATCGCTTTCTCGATGATCTTGGCTTCCTCGAAGTGACGGGCCATCTGTACGGCATTGGCAGCGATGTCCACCTGGTCTCCATATAACTCCTCCAGGGCAAGCCCAACCTGCTCGTGCAAGTGAACGCGTTCCACCTCGTCCAGGCTGCCATAAAGGTATTTCTGGAAGAGGATGTGCCGGAAACGGTAACGGGAAAGCGGCTTGCCATCCACACGCTGGATGCTCTGGGCATGCACCAGGCGATGTTTCTTTTCCAACTCGCTGCTCAGGTATTCCAGCACCCTGTGCCTTTCGATCGCCCTGATGCGAGTGACCACTTCGGCAGTGAACAACTCGCCCTCTACACTGGCAACCACGAGCGCCTGCTGCAAGGCCTCCGGGAGTCTGGCAATGCGCTCCTGGATGGCGGCTTCGACCCGCACCGGCAGGGTCTCCCAATCCAGCGAGTCGCCCTCGATCCAATACCCCTGCGGGTCGCGGGCGATGTCCCCACGCTCCTGCAGACCGCGCAGCAGTTCGATCGTGAACAAGGGATGCCCCTGGGTCTGGTGATAGAGCATCTCTCGGAAGGAAGGTCCCAGGTGATGGGGCTCACTGTTCAAAATCGTTTCGATGAACCTGCGCCCCTCGATCTTGTCCACATCCAACAGGATGTCGCCGAACTCGCGCCGGAATTCGTTGATGACCGGTTCGAGCGGATGCCGCCCCTCCTCCCTGCCCAGGGTGACTTCTTCAGAGCGATATGCTCCCAGGATGAGGATGCGATTGCTCTTGATCCTGCGTCCCAGGTGGAAAAGCAGGTGGATGGAACCGGCGTCTGCCCATTGCAAATCGTCAACGACGAGCAACAAGGGGCTTTTTTGCTCCAGCATTTGCAGGACGCGGGTGTACTGCTCGAACAGGTCAACCTGGTGCATGGCAGCCGCGCTCAGGATGGCGGGTTTGCGTTCCAGCAAGCCTTCCAGGTCTGCCAGCCACTCCGGCCGCCCCTCTACGCTGGTCCTGGCGCGTTCGAGCAAGGCTGTGCGCTGGACGAAAGTGTCTATCAAATCTGTCCCGGAATCTACAAACGCACCCACAGTGACCGGGAATTTGTTCCACAGGCGGAGGGCATGGTCGTGAGAGATTGTCCCCGCCGCCCACCTGGCCTCGACGTCGCCGCTGAGCAGTTCCAGGATCTCGCGGAAGGGCAGGTAGGGGTCGCCAATCCCGGTATAGGCGCTGCAGTTGCCGCTGGCAACGATCAAGTCCTTGTTCGCCTCCTGCGAGCGGCGCGAGAATTCTTGTACCAGGGAAGTCTTGCCGCTGCCGGCCTCCCCAGTGACGAACACCACCTGTCCCCGGCCTGCCAGGGCCTGTTCCAGGAAGCCGTTCATCTTCTCCAACTCGGACTCGCGCGCCACGACCAGAGGGGGGTCAACGCGGGGCGGCTCCGCTTCCAGGAAGGCAGGGACCCGGACAGGGGCAGGGGCTGACGCCGAGGGGACAGGCCGGATGGGTTTCAGTCTGCCAGCGCGGACCTGCTCGTACAATTCCCTGGTCTCGTCGGACGGCTCGACGCCAAGTTCTTCTTTCAATACCTTCCGGCAGGATTCATATTGCGCCAGCGCTGCACTGCGCTGACCGGACAACGCCAGCAGGCGCATCAACCGTTGGTGGGCGCATTCATCCCAGGGCTCCAGTTCGAGTTGCTGCCACGCAAAGGACTGCGCCTTTTCGTACTCGCCCCCCGCTTCGTAATGGTCTGCCAGCGCGTGGAGGCAGGCCGAGGCCTGGCGGACCAGTCTCTCGCGTGCCAGGAGCGCCCAGTCTTCGAAGGCGGGGCTGTCATCCACGTAGAAACCTTCCAGGAAACTCCCCCGGTACAGCCCGGCGGCTTTTTCCTGCGCTGCGATGAAGTTTGGGTGGGATTTTTCGAGACTGGCGCTTTCCACGAAGGCGGCCACGTCGAGCCAGCAATCACTGGCAGAGTTGAACTGGACGCTCTCGCGGGAGATGATGAGAAAGGGGGGATCGGCGTCCCGGTCGTCAATGGCAGACCGCAGGTCCGAGAGGGTGTAGCGCAGGTTGCCCAGGGACTCGCGGTCGGACCAATCGGGCCAGAGCAGGCCGGCCAGGGTCTCGCGGCGGTGCGGCTTGTCCGACTCCACGGCCAGGTAGGCCAGGAGGGCGCGCACCTTGTTGGACTTGAATCCCGTGACGGGCTGTCCATCCAATGTGACCTGGATGGGGCCGAGCAGGGAGATTCTCAGATGTGCCATATCCTGTCTCCTCGTTCCAGTCGGGGCCATTCGGCACATCTTCATTGTACACGATTTGGGGGCAAACAGGGCAAGCCCCACGAATCCGCCACGCCAGGGCCACGTTCCCGCCACCTCTGTTTCTTATACTGTGCATGAAAACGATATCCGGTCTTCTACTAAAGGAGGTAGAAATGTCAACCAATCGTTCCTTCATTTTCCTGGCTGTTACGGCGCTGGTGATTGCCGCCGCCCTGGTGCTGGTGCAAAACCCCGCCACACATGCAGCCGCCCCAGACATGGATTCGGCCACCCGTTCTTACACTGCCTGGGCAAAGGCGGAGCAGGCCCAAAGCGCTGCCATCCCCGTAACGGGCAACGTTCAACCTATCGATTCTGCGACCCGCTCGTATACCGCCTGGGCGAAGGCGGAGCAGTGCGGCGCGGATCTAGTGTATGACCCGACCATCGACTCGGCCACCCGCTCTTACATGGCCTGGGCAAAATCCGTGGAATACGGATGCGCCCATTGAGCCCCCAACCCTAATACGCCGCAAAACAGACAGCCGCCCGCGTGGGCGGCTGTCTGTTCTTTAATTCTCGATATGGCTTTGCGGGATTGCCAAATCCGGCAAATATGGCTTCGGATTTGTCAATACCCATTCTGGGTACTTTCCGAGCCAGCAAAAAAAGTCAGCATCATTTGAAATATCCTAATTCTTTCAAGCGCCGATGCGCCTCGGCAAGTTCTTCTTCCGTAAATAAAGACTCAAACTTCTTCCGTAGTACTACGGCTTCCATTGACTCACGCAGCAAGTCTAGTTCCCACAATTTGTATAATCCCGTTTGCGCTTCTTTGTTCGCTAGGAGGCGCTTAGCTGTTTCCACTCCACCATACTCCCTCAACATTTGCATGAATAGGGTTGGTGTGTATTTATGTTCTTTGGCGATTTCGATTGTTTGCTCAAGTGCTTGAGTAAATTCGGCTGCGAGACTCATTTCTTTTCCTCCATACTTTTGCTATTGCAGGTTGTCCAGAATGAGACCTGTAACTTTAGATGCAAATTTGATCAATTCCTTATTTCTCCGATATTGAACTTCGTTGGTGACTTCCATCTTCTTACCATGAAACATGTTGTTGCGTATTTGCCTCACAATCACCATTAAAGCTTTAAAATGAAGTTTGGGGGTTTGATTGAGCACCTTCAATAAATCTGTTGCGGCAATGACTTCTGGACTAGGTTGATAATGTACATCTCGGTTATTGCCAACAGGTTGTCGAACAGCAAATTCTTTGGCGATCTGTTGTATATCTGGAATATTTTGCCAATAATAATCACCATCTTTGTCCCAAACTTGTTCAAAGTAGTTTTCGCCAAATTGACTTCGCCAGTAGCCTTCCAACCACTCATAGTTTTCATGGAATGAGCGGCGTGCTTCCCAGTTTTCTGGGTCACAAGTAAGTCTTTCTCTGAATTTTTGAATTTCCCAAATCGTTGTCATAATTTCCCTTTCACAATAGCAATCTCCTCAGGGGACAATCTATACAACCTATACAACCTATACAACCCATACAACTGATACACCATCTGATTAATTTGACAATGTCAGATTAGGTTTGGACTTTGGCCTTGTGCCGCTTACGCAAGCGGCTGGCGGTAGAACGGGAGCGATTTACCAGGTGTTTAACGACTTGAGCTTGGGCTTCTTCAGGAGAGAGT
>JBMOMO010000250.1:0-9014 GCA_049324135.1 Chloroflexota bacterium | reverse complement strand
CACCGAACATTACCTGATCCAGTGTCACGTAGAGCCGGTCGGTCTGTTGATGACCTACCTGGATTCGCCCGACCGCGCCAATTTCCAGATCCGGGACGCCACGTTGACCGGCCTGGGCGCAGACAGCACGGCCCACGCGATCAAGTTCCAGGAACTTTTCGTCATGAGGAACGAGGTAACCGCCATCCGCGTGGACGAAGCCGACCTGCAAGGCGCTGTCCCCACCCTGCGGGCAAGCGAAAGGCTGCGCCTCTTCATCCCCCGCTTTGTCGTCCAGGGCACGCTCACGCACGGGGAAGATACCCGCCTGGGAGACATGTTCGAAATCATGAAAGGCGCCTGGGTGGCGCTGCACAACGCGCAGGTCTTCCCGCTCACCGCCATCCAGGCGCAGGTCTTCCGCGAAGCGCCGTTGCTGCTGGTCAACAAGAACCGCATCCGCTTCTACGAGTCCGCGCCCGGCTGAAGCCAGGCAAGCGCATGAACCCCCTCATCGCCATCGTCGGGCCCAGCGGCGTTGGGAAGACGGCGCTCGTCCAGGCGCTGGCAGGGGCCGGGGATTTCGAGGTCGCCCTCGAGCAGCACAGCCAGCGTCCCTTCCAGGCGCTCTACCGGCAGGACGCCCGCTACGGTCTCGCCAACCAGGTGGACTACCTCCTGCTGCGCGCCGAACAGGAGATCGCCCTGCGCGCCGCGCCGCGTACCGCGCTGGTAGACGGCGGCCTCGACCTGGACTATCACGGCTTCACCCGCCTCTTCCACAGCCGCGGCCTGCTCCCCGACCCCGAGTTCGATCTCTGCCGACGGCTATACGAAACCCTGCGCAGCCTTCTCCCCTTGCCGGAACACATCGTCCGCCTGAGGGCAGACCGGGAAACGGTAGCAGGCCGCTTGTCGGCGCGTGAACGCATCAACATCGCCTCGGCGGGAGATTTCGCGGCCTTCGAATCTTTCCTGGACGAGTGGCTGTCCACCCTCGACCCTGGCCGCATCCTCGAAGTGGACGTCTCGGCGCACGACCCTTCCTACCGGCAGGTCGTCCCCGGCCTGCTGGCCCGCCTCCGGGAACGGATTCGGTCGTTTTAGAAAAGTCATCATTTTGGCATCGTTTTTGCAATATCAGCATAAAATCCCCCAATATTTTCCCTGTTTGACAAAAAATCGAAAACAAATATACTTAATGCAGGGGAGCCTGTCCGACATCTTTTGGAAAGGGAGCAGAACATGGACATCAAGTTGCCCTCGCACGCGCAGGTCGTGATCATCGGCGGCGGCGTGATCGGCTGTAACGTGGCCTATCACCTGACCAAACTCGGCTGGAAGGACGTGGTTTTACTGGAACGCAAGCAACTGACCTGCGGCACAACCTGGCACGCGGCCGGGCTGGTGGTCTCTGGCGGCGCAACCGACGAAACGCTGCTGTGGATGACCCGCTATTCCCGCGACCTCTACAGCCAACTTGAAAAAGAGACCGGGCTGACCACCGGATTCAGGCCGGTGGGCTACCTGCAGATCGCCTCCACCCCCGGACGGCTGGAAGCCTACCGCCGCGAAATGGACTTCGTGCGCAACCTGGGCGTGGACAAGCGCCTGGTCACGCCCTCCGAGATCAAGAGTCTGTTCCCGCTGCTGAAGACCGACGACCTGCTGGCCGGTTTCTACACCGCCGACGAAGGCCGCGCCAACCCCGTGGACGTGACCATGTCGGTCGCCAGGGGCGCGCGCATGGGCGGCGCCAGGATCATCGAGGGCGTGAAAGTGACGGGCATCCGGCAAAAGGACGGGCGCGTGACCGGCGTGGTCACCGAGTATGGTGAAATTACAGCCGAGTATGTCGTCAATTGCGCGGGGATATGGGGGCGCGAGGTGGGCAAAATGGCGGGCGTGAACGTGCCGCTCCAAGCCACCGAGCATTACTACCTGATCACCGAACCGTTGGAAGGCGTACATCCCGACCTGCCCATCGTCGAGGACCCGGAACGATATACCTACTACCGCGAAGAAGTGGGCGGCCTGCTGGTGGGACTGTTCGAGCCGGCGGCTGCGCCGTGGGGCATGGGCGGCATTCCCGAGGCGTTCAGTTTCGGCGAGATCGCGCCCGATTGGGAGCGCATGATGCCGTTCGTCGAAAAAGCCTTCGAGCGCGTCCCGGCGCTGGAAAACGCCCGCATCCGCAAGTTTTTCTGCGGCCCCGAAAGTTTCACCGCCGACATCAATCCCATGCTCGGCGAAGCGCCCGAACTGAAAAACTTCTTCGTCGCCGCCGGGCTGAACTCGCTCGGCATCCTGCTGGGCGGGGGAGTCGGCTACACCCTAGCGCACTGGATCGTGGAAGGGCTGCCGCCTGTGGATGTCACCGCCTTCCACGTGGACCGCGCCCTGCCCTTCGAGGCGACGCCCAAATTCCGGCGCGACCGCAGCGTAGAGCAACTGGGCGTGCTGTTCGGCGACGGCGCGTATCCCACCTTCCAGCAAAAATCGGCCCGCAATGTGCGCCGCAGCGCCCTGCATGAACGCTTCCAAGCCGCAGGCGCCCACTTCGGCGTCTCCTCGGGTTGGGAATACGCCGAGTGGTTCACCCCGGCCGGGCGCGCTCCCGCCCGCCTCACGCGCGACTTCGGGCGCGGGGAATGGTTCCAGTTCACCGCCGAGGAGCATCGCGCTGCCCGCGAAGATGTGGCGCTCTTCGATATGACCTTGATGTCGAAATTCCTGGTGCAGGGGAAAGATGCGGAAAGCGTCCTCAACCGCATCTGCGCCAACGACGTCGCTGTGCCGGTGGGACGCATCGTCTATACCCAGTGGCTGAACGAACGCGGATTGATCGAGGCCGACCTGACCGTCACGCGCCTGGCGGAAGACAAATTCCAGGTCGTGAGTGTGGCGCATCGCCATGTAGAAACCTGGCTCAAGCGCCACATTCCTCAAGGCGCGCACTGCTTTGTGACCGACATCACCTCCGGCATCACCTTGCTCAACGTCATGGGGCCAAAATCCCGCGACCTGCTGCGCAAACTGACCTCCGCCGACCTGTCCAACCAGGCCTTCCCTTACATGACCGCCCAGGAAATCGACCTGGACTACGCCCGCGCGCTGGCCATCCGCGTGACCTACGTCGGCGAACTGGGCTGGGAGCTGCACGTCCCGGCCGAATTCTCGCTCACGGTCTATGATGCGCTGCTCGAAGCCGGGAAGGAATACGGCTTGCGGCACGCCGGCCTGACCGCGCTCAACAGCCTGCGGCTGGAAAAAGCCTACCGCGACTACGGCCACGACATCGACAACATGGACTCGCCGCTCAACGCCGGGCTGGGCTTTGCCGTCAGTTGGGACAAACCCGGCGGCTTCATTGGCAGGGAAGCCCTGCTCGAACAGAAGGCAGCCGGGACGCCCACCAGCCGCCTGGCCCAGTTCCTGCTCGAAGACCCCGAACCGCTGCTCTACCACGCCGAACCCGTCTATCGCGACGGCAAGTACGTTGGCTACGTCCGCGCAGGCGCGTACGGCCACAGCCTGGGTGCGTCCGTTGCGCTGGCAATGGTCGAAGACGAAGAGCCGATCACGAACGAATATGTCAAATCGGGCAGGTTCGAGATCGAAGTCAACGGCCAGCGCTATCCCGCCAGGGCCTCGCTCCAACCCATGTACGACCCCAAAGGCGAAAAGATCCGCTGCTAACCACAGATAAACTCAGATAAACAGGATGTTTTTTTCACCGGCTGAGGGCTTATCCCGAACATCCTGTCTATCCTGTTCGACACGGTAGGCAGTTACGTTTCTCCTTTCAATCCGTCTGCATTCGCCCCTGGTCCGGGTAAAATTCCGGTTGCAGACGCCATCTATAAACCTGTAACACAACCAGCCGATAACTTTAGAGGTAGAAAACATGAACAACCCCCGGACGGTCGAGAAAGTGATCGAACCCGAACTCGTCATCGAAGGCGCGGGCGTGCTGCTGCGCCGTTCGATTGCGCCGCGCCGCAGCAACGAATTCGACCCTTTCCTGCTCTTCGACCATTTTGCCTTCAACGACCCCAACGAGGGCCCCATCAAGGGCTTTCCCACCCACCCGCACCGCGGCATCGAAACCGTCACTTACATGCTCGAAGGCTCGGTGCGCCACCGCGACAGCCTGGACAACATGGGCGTCATCGGCGCCGGCGACGTGCAATGGATGACCAGCGGGCGCGGCATCCTGCACGAAGAAATGCCGCAGCGGGGGCCGCAGGGAAATATCTACGGCTTCCAACTGTGGGTCAACCTGCCTGCGCGCCTGAAAATGTCTGCGCCGCGCTACCAGGAAGTGAGCGACCAGTCCATCCCCGTGATCCAAAGGGATGGGCTGACCATCCGCATCGTCGCCGGGAGTGTGGATGGCGTCGCCGGCCCCGTGACCGAGATCGCCGCCGCGCCTCTCTACCTGGACGTCCGGCTTGCTCCCGCTATGGACTGGACCCAGCCCATCCCGGCCGGGCATACGGCGGTGGCGTACGTCTTCGAAGGCCAGGGTGTCTTTGGCGGCGAAACGGTCGAGGCTGCCAGGATGCTCAAGTTCACCGACGGCGACCACCTCCAGGTCCACACCGGGAACGCACCCGTCCGCTTCATGCTCATGGCGGGCGCGCCCTTCAGGGAGCCGATCGTCCCCTACGGCCCGTTCGTGATGAACACAGAAGAAGAGATCTACCAGGCCATCGCCGACCTGCGGCGCGGCGTGTTCGTAACATAACGCCTTCGTAACGCGGAATATATTCCGCAACAACCGCCCGGCCTGGATCGACCGATCCAGGCCAAAGCCGCCGGATATGACTATTTGCCTGCGTCCTATGGGAATCACAAACGGCCAAACCGACGCCCACCCGCAGTATAGGATGATCGAAGGATGAGCGAAGGACGACCGAACAGGCCCTAACGCTATTGACAGGCCGCAATAGTACTGTAAAATACGTTTGTAGCCAAAGACGCTACAAGAAGGAGCAGGCCCACATGCAATTTGTCCCCTATCGCGCTTTACGTAACGAACCATCCGCCTTACGGAAAAAGTTGGAAGATGAAGGCGACCTGGTCGTGACCGTAGGCGGCAAGCCGTTTGCCATGATGATCAACCTGGCAGAGGGGGAAGACATACAGGAAATCCTGCTCATGGTCTCCAGGTTGCGCGCGCAAATGGCTGTGCGCGCCATCCGCAGCCAGGCGCGCAAGGACGGCCTGGATCGCATGACGGACCAGGAGATCGACGCGCTCATCCAGAAGACGCGCGCAGAACGGAAGCGCTGATGTTGGTTGTGTTGGATACCAACGTACTCGTCAGCGGACTGCTCAATCCCAAAGGGCCGCCGGGGAAAATCCTGGACCTGGTCATGGACAATCAAATCCAGGTTGCTTATGACGACCGTCTCCTGGGGGAATATGAAGAGGTGCTATCGCGCCCTGAATTGCGCTTCCATCCATGGCGCGTAAAAGCAGTGATAGACCACATCGAACTCTCCGGCAAGTACGTGACTTCTACGCCATTCCCAACAGAAGGATTTCCTGACCCGGACGACCTGATGTTTGCCGAAGTATTCATTACATCCGAGGCAGATGCGCTGGTAACGGGCAACCTGAAACATTTTTCTCCCCTGGTGGGCCGCAACCTGCCCGTTCTTTCCCCAGCCCGCTTCCTGGAAACATATTACTGACCGCTGGTGAACGGCGTCTTACTCGACCACCGGCCTCGCAACCGAATAGTAAGAGGCGAGGCGTAGAAGTCCTTGATGGGGGAAATGCAAACGGCCAAACCGACGCCCACCCGCAGTATAGGATGATCGAAGGATGAGCGAAGGACGCCCCCCCCACGAAGCCACCTCCGCTGTGCGCCGCCGGGTTGTGACGCTGGACTGCGCCCGTCTGGCAATGACAGGATAGCGGCAAAATCGAGCCCGGGACTTCGTAGCGCGGAATTCATTCCGCAACCAAATGTCATTGCGAGACCGGCGTTTTTTGCGGTCGAAGCAATCCCCTCGCAGGCCAGGAGACTGCTTCGTTCCTCGCAGTGACACCACGATACAAAATCTTCGCGATTGGCATAGTTTTCACAGGGCAATACTATAAAGTCTTGGCGGGCCTCGACGCTGACCGCGCCTCTCCAACGCAAACAACGCGAACGGGGCGAAAAACGCGAAAAAGAACCAAAAAACTCACGTCTTTCGCGGCTTTCGCGTTGAGGAGATTGCGATTTGAAGAAAACCCTGCAAATCGAACGGCGGGGCTTGCGCAGATGGGGGTTTTCCTGTATGCTTAATCCATCCACAAACCACCGATCCAGGGACGGCCTCCTCATGGCAAGTATGACACCCGCTCTCAAAAAATGGTCGCATCGTAAAGGATAAAACGAACATGCAAAGTGACAAAAATACAATTGCAAAAATCGCAGCCATATTAGGGCTTTTTGTCACCATCACAGTGATCGCATTGAACTTGCTGAACATAATCAAAATCGGCAAAAGACCGCAGGAGCCAGTCATTACGATAGAAAATAATCTGGCATTACCTGTCGTCGTGAATGTCAACAACGGCTCCTATGTCCAGCAGATCAAGGCAAACGCTACGAAAACGATCACCCTGTTGAGTGAATCCGAATTCCCTGTAAGCGTCAAATGGGAAGTCATCCGCAATAAAAACGCACAAAGAGAGCCTTTGGGGGAAGCCCTACACGCTGAATTCAAAAAGGTGGACAAAGGAAAAGTTCTCGAAATCACCAACCAAATCGGTATAAACAGTTACTTCTATCCCAAGATCATCAATAACACTGATCAAAAATGTGTGGTTGTGCTCAATGATGGCCTGACGATTGAAACGTATATCGGCGCTACCAGCCCTCATACACAGACAAACATTACCGGGTATTACAAATACGCCACAAACTCGAATATCACTGTAATATGCCCCGATCAAACGTACTGGCGCGGCATTCGAAACGGCCAACCTGGGCCAGCGCTCCACATGGAAGCCGATAGCGGTATTATCGTTTTCCCTGTTCCATAAACAGCACTATCCGTCACACTGACAATATCCAACCTCAACAGGGATTTCCCGCATGGACATCAAAAACGGCATCGTCAGTATCCTGGACAAAGATGGAAAGGCTGTCGGCGCAGGTTTCCTGGTCAGCGAGACAGCCGTCCTGACCTGCGCGCACGTGATCTTGCAAATCGGCAGCGGACCGGGCGGAGGCGCGAGCCTGCGCTGTATCCCAATGCGGTCATCCCGCCGGATGCGCAGGCGTACCTGGATGCGCAATAAGTGGCGAAACGCCGACAACGGCCTGCCCTGGCGGGTAGGCCAGGGGAGTTGTCGGATTCCACATTTTGGTAGAGGCATATGAGCAAAATCCTGTACGGTGAACGGCTGGGGAAGAACGGAAAACTGACCATCGGCTGCTCGGCGATCCTGTTCGACGAAGCCCGCCAGAAAGCGCTGCTCACCCGCCGCGTGGACAACGGCCTGTGGTGCCTGCCGGGCGGCGGCATGGAAGCGGGCGAGTCGGTGGAGGAATGCTGCATCCGCGAAGTGTTCGAGGAGACCGGCCTGCAAGTCAAGGTGAAGCGCCTGACCGGCGTGTACAGCAACCCGGACCAACTGGTGGTCTACCCGGACGGCAACCAGGCGCACTTCGTCGTCATGAATTTCGAGGTCGAGGTCGTGGGGGGAGAACCAGGCTTGAGCGACGAGACCAGCGAGTTTGGGTATTTCACGCTGGCCGAGATGCAGTCCATGCCGATGCACGACCGCCACGCCGAGCGGGTTGCGGACGCGCTGACCGGGCAGGCCGAGGCGTTCATCCGATGATGCCAACTCAGTAGAGTAAAGATGATAAAACGTTTGTCGAATAGGTTGCACAAGGCCGCGAAGGGCTGGCTGGTCTTCACCCTGTTCCTGCTGGATGGGTTGTTCATGGGCCTGATCCTGCCGGCCGGGGAAAAGTTAATGAAAAACGATTCCGGCGGCGCCAGCGCGCTCGACCTGCATTTCTTCTACACGCCAGGGAAGGCCTATGCTACGCTAGCCGCTTACGGGGAATATGGGCGCGCTTTCTACCGCAATTTCGAACTGACCATCGACATCTTGTATCCCATTGTCTACATGCTATTCCTTAGCCTGTTCATCTCCTGGTTGTTCCAGCGCGGCTTCGAGGCCGGGTCTAAGATGCAGCGGTGGAACGTGACGCCCTTCGGCGCATGGGCCTTCGACCTGCTGGAAAACCTGGGGATCGTAACGATGCTCTTGGTCTACCCGGCTACGCCCGCGCTCCTGGCCTGGGTCACGGCCACATTCACGATGGTCAAGTGGATGTTCGCAGGCGCGAGCATGGTTTTGATGATGGTCGGGATCGCGGCGGCGCTCAAAAAGGCCGTCATTGCCGCGCGCAAATAAGGAGTTTTTCAGTCCGCGACTGCCTGCCTGGCAGCGATCTGTTCGCGCGTCTCCCTGCAACTTTCCGGTGTCTCTTGCGTAAAGGTATTCAGGTCTGTCATTGTTCCCATTTGGAAAATACCTTTGTCAGGAGAATGCCCCCATGAAACCGTTTAAAACTATTTCGATTTTTGCGCTGGCCGGATTGCTGCTCACCGCATGTGGAGCGGGCGGAACCCCAACGCCTGCCGATACCCCCATGCCGGCCGTCATTGCAGACGACACCATCGTCGCCGAAGGACGCATCGAACCCATCCGTTACGTCGAGGTCGCCTTGAACGCCAGCGGCCTGGTCAGTGAAGTACTGGTCGCGGAGGGCGACAAAGTGAAGGCTGGGCAGGTCATTGCGCGCCTGGTCAGCGACGAAGCCCGCACCCTGGAAGACGCGCAAGCCCAGGCCGCCCAGAAATTGACCGAAGCCTACCAGGAAGTGCGCGACGCGCAATACGACCTGGATAACTTCGACGTCCCTACCGATTTCTCCGGCATGACGCCCCCTGAAGCGGTAGAGATGACGCTCCTAAAACTGGACGAAGCCCGCCAGAACTTCGAGCCATACA
>JBMOMO010000249.1:0-9112 GCA_049324135.1 Chloroflexota bacterium | reverse complement strand
GAAAAGTACCCCTCCGGCGTGTCGCCGCTGCTGGACGCCGCCCGCGCGCGGGCGCGCTTGTTGACCCTGCCGGTAGGGGCGCAGGAGTCCCTGCAAGATTGGTTGCAGGCCGAAGCGTTGGATGAAGTGGCGGAACGCGAAGCCCTGGGCGGGAGCCGCCCTCTGCTCCTGACCCTGCCTTTGTCCATCAAGAGCGATTTCTTCGGCGTGTTGTTGTCCCTGGAAGCCCCGGGCGGGTTGCGTTTTCGTGAGCGCCGCTTGGACATCCTCAACGGCATTGCGCAGCAGGCCGCCCTGGCGATCCAGAGTGACCGTCTTCAAGACGCAAAGGTCGTGCGCGAGCGTTTGGAGACCGAGGTGCAACTTGCCCGCCAGATCCAGCAGACCTTCATCCCGGAGACGCTCCCGGCGCGTTCTGGCTGGGACCTGGCTGCCCGCTGGTGGACGGCGCGCCAGGTGGGCGGCGATTTTTACGATGCGCTGGAACTGCCCGGCGGGCGCATCGGGTTGTTCATTGCGGACGTGGCCGACAAGGGCATCCCGGCGGCGCTCTTCATGGCGCTCACCCGCACGCTGGTGCGCGCCGCCGTTGCCGAGACTGGGTCGCCAGCCCAGGCCTTGCGTCGCGTGAACGACCTGCTCATCCCCGACACCCGCCAGGGAATGTTCGTCACGGCGGTCTACGCTGTGTTGGACCCGCAGGATGGCCGACTGGTTTACGCCAACGCCGGCCACAATCCGCCCTTGTGGTTGCGCCGCGATGGGACGCTCACGCGCCTGACGCGCACCGGCATGGCCCTGGGCGTGCTGGAGGGAACGGCCATCGACGAAAACACCATCGAACTGGAAAGCGGGGATTGCCTGCTGCTCTACACCGACGGGTTGAGCGAGTCGTTTTCCCCCGGCGGCGAGTTGTTTGGCGAAGAGCGCATCATTGCGGCCTTGCAGTCTGTGCAGGCCGAGTCCGCTGAACGCATCTTGCAGGCCATCGAAGACAGCCTGATGGCCTTCGTGGGGGATGAAGTGCAGGCCGATGACCTGACCATGCTGCTGGCGCGGCGCGATTGAGTCGCCCTACCCGGCCAATCCCAGGACTGTTTGCAACAACACATTTGCCCCGGCTGCCAGGTCTTCGGGGCTGGAATATTCCGCCGGGCTGTGACTGACCCCGCCGCGGCTGGGGATGAAGATCATTCCGACCGGGTACTTGCGCGCCATGACCTGCGCATCATGCCCGGCCCCGGAGATCATCCGCCGGTGGGCATATCCCAGCATTCGGGCTGCTCCCTCGACCGTCTCGACCACGCGCGGGTCGAAGGCCTGCGGCGGGACGTAGGACAGCAAGCGCAGGTCGATGTCCACGCCGTCTTGCTTTGCCAGTCCTGCCGCGTAGGCCCGCAGGCGCTGTTCGGATTCCTTGAGCGCCGTTTCATCGGTGTTGCGCAGGTCAATGGTGAAGACCGCCTTGCCGGGGATGACGTTGATGATCTCCGGCTCGAAGCGGATGACCCCGCAGGTGGCGCGCTGGTCGCCGCCCAGGTTGAGCGCCAGTTCGCGCAGGTATTGGATGGTTTTTGCGGCTGCCAGCCCGGCGTCGCGGCGCAGGGCGATGGGGGTCGTCCCGGCGTGGTTGGCCGCGCCCGTGATGGTCGCTTCCAGCCAGGTGATGCCGGTCACGCGCTCGACCGCGCCGATGGCTAGTCCTTCGCGCTCCAGCGCCGGGCCCTGCTCGATGTGCAGTTCCACGTAAGCGTAAGGGCGCAACGCGCCGGGCTGCATCTCGCCCGCGTAGCCGATGCGTTGGAGTTCCTGGCCGAAGTTCGAGCCGTCGAATCCCGTTGCCGCCCAGGCCTCCTGCACGGACAGGTCGCCGACGTATGCCTGGCTGCCGAGCATATCCGGCACGTAGCGCGCGCCCTCCTCGTTGGTGAAGGCAATGACCCCCAGCGGACGTCGCGTCTGGATGCCGTGATCGTGCAGGGTGGATAGGACTTCCAGCGCGGACAGCACGCCGTAAGCGCCGTCGTAGCGCCCGCCGTCCCGCACCGTATCGAGATGTGAGCCGAACAAGACGGGCGGCAAATCCTCCTGCCCGGGGCGCAGGCCGAGGATGTTCCCGACCCGGTCCACCTGCACTGCCAGGCCAAGTTCATGCAGCCAGGTCGCGAACAGGTCGCGGCCTTCTTTATCCGCGTCCGAGAGCGCCAGGCGCGAGACGCCGCCGCTTGCCTGCGCGCCTTTCTGGGCCAGTTCGTCCAGCCGCTGGAGCAGGCGGGAGGCGTTGATACGAAGATGGTCTATCACAAAAATTCTCCAGGAATGAAAATGCACGTACCTTGTCGATATGTGGCGCGATTGTAACCCAAAATCTGTTTTGCCCCGGCTATCGGACGCTTTTGCCTCGACAAGTTGGTATCCACAGGTTTCGCAGATTCACGCAGATTTTTCCATATTTTTTCGTAACTGCCTACCTCCCCTCACCCCCGGCCCCTTATCATCCCCGTAGGGGACTCCCCCTGGGAGAGGGGAAAAAACGGACGATTTTGTCGTTTCCGGCAGGAAAATCCGTTTTTCTTGTCCGTTTCCCTCTCCCTGTGGGAGAGGGTCAGGGTGAGGGTAGGTAGTTACATTTTTTCTGCGTAATCTGCAAAACAGCCTCCCCCTTGGGGATTTGTAGATTTTTCTCTTTGCCGCTGACAACTTTTGAGTGCATGTGGGCAATTCGGATTCTTTACAGGGATAATCCGGGTACGGTATACTCCCGGGATGCGCACATTTTCCATCGAACAAGACTACCTGGGCGAGTTTTTCGACCCCATCAATTACGACATCGAAAACAGCGGGGATCGTCCCGCCTATCATTTCTACGCCGCGCTGGCAAAACAGGTCGGTGGGAGCGCGCTGGAACTCGCCTGCGGCACCGGGCTGGTGACCTTGTGGCTCGCCGGGCAGGGGATTCCGATCACCGGGTTGGACATCGAGCCGGGAATGCTGGCGTATGCCCGGCGCAAATCCGAGCAGCAAGGCTTGCCTGTGCGTTGGGTATTGGGCGATGCGCGCCATTTTTCCCTGGGCGAGAAGTTCAACCTGGTCTACCTGACGGGCAACGCCTTCCAGGCCTTCTTGAACAATTCCGACCAGCGCGCCATGCTGCACAACGTCCGCGCCCACCTGGCGGGGAACGGGGTGTTGGCCTTCGAGACCCGCAATCCCAACTGGGAGGATCTGACCAGCGACCCGAACGAAACGGAATGGTTTTCGTACACCAATGCCCAGGGATACCGCGTCCGCATCACCGAGGCGCGCGCATACGACCACGCGGCGCAGGTCTTGGACTATACCCTGTGGCGGCGCTGGCGGGAAGCGGACGGGGAGAAAGAACGCATCACCCACATTGCCATCCGCTACACCTTTCCGCAAGAGCTGAACGCCCTGCTCGAACAAAGCGGATTCCGCATCCTGGAGCAGTATGGGGATTGGGATAAAAATCCGCTCACCCAGGCAAGCCCCTCCATCATTACGGTCTGTACGGGCGCATAGAAACCCTGCCCGGCGCAGCCAGCGCTCACGGATCGATCCATTCGGCGAACAACGCGCCCAGGTCACAGCGGCAATGCGTCTCGGCCATCGCTTTCATATTATCCCCAGTTACATTATCCCAACTGTAAGTCTCGGTATAGTCTTGCAGGAAAGCGTCGAAGGCTTCTTTCCCCATTTGGTCGCGTAAGGCTTCGAAGAAGAAGGCTCCGCGCCCGTAGACGATGGCGCTATATGCCGTCCCATCGTAACTGGCGACCGGCATCCCGACCGGGATCGGTTCGTTCTCCACGCGCGCCCAACGCGCCCGCAGCGACTGTTCGAAGCCCTCCCCGCCGCCCGTTCCGTAGCGGTCTTCGTAATATTGCCAGGTGACGAACTGCGCCAGCGATTCGTCCAGCCAGGGCTCGCCTAACTGGTCGTTGCCGACCAGGTTGTAGAACCACTGGTGCCCGGCTTCGTGCGCTACTACCGATTCGAGCATGATGTTTGTGGGCGTTCCGTTGAATTCGCCCTGGAGGTTGTATAGGTTCGCGTTCAGGGCCACGATGCCCGGATACTCGACCCCCAGCGCGTAGGTTGGTGTGGCTACCAGGTCGAACTCGGTGTAGGGATACGGGGCGTAGCGTTCGTCGAAAACGTGGAAGGACGCGACGGCCATGTCCAGCGCCGCCCGGGCGCCGTCTTCCAGTCCCTTTGGCGCGTAACTGTTGAACGTGACCTGGCCGACCGTTTGGCTGGCGACCTCGTAATCGGGACTGGCGGCCAGGTAGAAATCGCGCGCCGGCCCCGCCGCATACGTGACGATCTGCCTGCTCCCGCCATCCTGGCGGCTGACCTCGCGCCCGGAGGCGGCCAGCGTCAACCCCGCCGGGGCGTTGACCTGCGCCAGGAAGAAACTGGCGTCGGCATAGGTCAGGTCGCCGTGCGGGGCGGGCGTCTCGTCGGCCCAGCCCTCTTCGTCATAGACCGTGACCATCGGGTAGGCGTGCGCTAGGGTCAACACGCCGTCGTAGGCCGCCAGGACGCCGTAGTTGGATTCCAGTTCCACGGGGATGGACAGGGAATATTCCAGGCGCAGGACGACGCTTTCGTCCGGTAGCAGGCTGCGGCCGAGGGGGATGCGCAGCCGGCTGTCGCCGAATTCCAGGCTGCCTTGCGCGGGATGGCCGTCCACCAGCACGGTAGCGACGTCCATCCGCCCGCCCAGCAGATTGGGCAGCAGTTGGAAACGGATTTCGTCCAGCGCGACCTGCTCGCGGTTGGTGTAGCGCACTTCTGCCGCGCCGGTCATGCTGGCCAGGTCTTCGGCGATGTTCCAGTTGAGGTGGTAGACGCTGGCGCCTTCCAGTCCGTCTAACGCGCCTCGTTGGGATGGGATCAGCCCGGCTTCGTACAGGGAACGGTCGTCCCAGTCTACCGGCCGCGGCGCGGCGGGCGGAGGCGGTTCTGCGCCGGGAGTGGGCAATTGGGGCGGCGCGGCCTGGCAGGCTGCCAGTAAGGCGATCAGCAGGATGAGCGTGGCGGGAAGGTTTTTCATTTTTCCAATTGCAGGAAGGCCAGCGCTTGCGCAAGCACCTGGTCGGGGTCGAGCGGGTCGGTATCGATGAACAGGTCGGCGTGTTGGCGCGCGTGCGCCAGGCGGCGCTGCTGTTCGAGGTAATCGGCTTCGGTCCAGTCCAGGTTGCGCCGCTGGCAGGTGACGGGATAAGAGGCTTGCAGGAAGATCAGCAGGTCGGGATTGGTGAGGCGCTTCCACATGTCCTTGACGTAGGAGTGTTCCTGGGCGATGTGGCGGGTGCGGTAGCCGAGCGCGTCGAGCGCGTTGGTGAGCGTGGATTTGCCGGCGCCGCATGGCCCGACCACGCCGATCAAAAGGGACTTTTTCCCTCCTGGAGGGTCATTGGCTGTCATGGATCAGTTGGTGTAGCCGGTCGGGGCGGCCCAGCACGGCAACCATGTCATCCGCGTTGATCGGGTGGTTGTCGGCAGGGTGGAACTCGGTCTCGCCGTCCCCGCGCACCAGGATGATGCTGACGTTGTAGTGGTCCTCGACATACCCGACGGTCTTGCCTTCCAGCGGGCAACCGGGTGAGATGGTAATACGCGCCAGGCTGAGGGATTCGCCTTCGATGCTGATCGGGCGGGTGATCTCCGAATGGGTGGCCGAGGCGGCAAAGGCCGGGGCGGCCAGGCCGGTGCCGCTCAACGCCGTAAACCCGAATTGTTCCGAAAGCGCCTGGGCGAAGTCATCGTCGAAGATGCGGATGATGACGCGGATGCCCGGGTTCAGGTTGCGCGCTTTCAAGGCGACCTTCAAGTTGACGGCGTCGTCCTGGATGCACAGGATGATCGAAGAAGCCTTGCGCACGCCCGCGGCTTCCAACGCGGAGTCGCGGCTGGCGTCATCGTGGATGATGGGGACGTCCATCTCCTGCACTGCGTTGGTCAGGTCGGCAGACGGGTTCAGTTCGATCACTGCCACCTGCTGGTTCATGGCGCCTTTGAGGTGCTGGACGATGTGAAATCCCAGGTGGCCGAGACCGACCAGGACGTGGTGTTTATCGAGGGTAGAGGCGAGGGCCATTTCCCACTCCTTGCTGCGGGCGCGGCGGTTGAAGAAGAGATACCCAAAATCAGCCAGTCCGAGCGCCAGCGTTCCAATGCCGACCAGCGGCATGACAAAGTAGAACAATTCGAGATAGGGGCTTTGCGGGAATTCTCCCGGCGGTTGGAAAAAGACCAATGACAGGACAGTGTAGAGCGCTTCCAGAACGTTCCGCACTGGCTCGCCGACCTGCCTGGCAATGTTGAAATACAACAGCCCGCCGCCCAGGATCGCCAGGAAGAACACGCCCAGCGCGGTGCGGAATTCCCGCAGCAATAAGATCGTATCGCGCCAGGAAGCGTACAGGATGCGGCGTTTGGATCTGCGCATGGTTTCCCTAACGTATCGGCAGTCTCACGCTCATGCGCCGCGCCTCGTCCCCGTTGCGCGGGCTGACCTTGATGGCTGCCACGCTGATGTCATCGGCGGGACGGCCCTCGTCCAGGTGGACGGCGTGCGCTAACAGGGCGTCGGCGATTTCTTGCGGCGAGGGATCCTGCTCCTCGAGCATGGCCTGGATCGCGCCGCACACGTCCATGGGCTGGCCGCGCCGCTCCCCGGCATGCGTCAACCCGTCTGTGTACATGACCACCAGCAACCCCGCTTCCAACGCGATCTCCAGGATCGCCGGGCGGATGCCCCTGCGCACCCCCAGCGGGGAACTCTCGGCCTCCAGGCAGTCTACCTGGTCGCCCCGGCAGACAAAGATGGGAGAGGGGTTGTTGCGCGACAGGACCAGGGTGTTGGTCTCCAGGTCAATCGAAGCGATGTTGAGCGTGCAGGAAACCTTGCCCTGCTTTTCTGTGTACAACGCATCCGAAGCGGCGCGGGCGGCGGCGCCATCCCGCACGCCTTCGGCCAGCAGCCCAATCACCTTGCGCACCACCATGATCGAGACCGCCTTGGCCCCGCGCCCGGAGGTCTGCCCATCGGCCAGCACCACCGACAGCCCGCCGTTGGGACGTTCCACCACTTCCATGGTATCGCCGCTCTCGGAAGAAGCGTACTTGTTGATTTTGGCAACCGCGATTTGAACTTCCATGCCTGGATTTTACTTCATTTTTCCTTGACGCTTCTGTCCGTTGCCGCTATAATCTGCCCGCTTGTCTGGAAATCTGCTGGATTGATCTTGTCGAAATCCGCCGGGCGTTAGCCCGGCATGTTTATGTAATAAGGAGAAAGTCTCATGCCGCCACATCCAAAGCGCAAACATTCGAAGGGCCGCCGCGACCGCCGCCGCGCCCACGACGCGCTGCCGGCCAGCAACCTGGTCGCTTGCAGCAATTGCGGCTCCATGCGCTTGCCGCACACCGTTTGCCCCAAATGCGGGCATTACCAGGGACGCGAAATCGTCGAAATCAAAAAAGAGAAGAAAAAGTCCGAGTGACCGCCCGTGAGCCGTGACGAACGCGGCTCCTCTGTGTTTATTAAGCAGGCCGGATGTCCAGTCCGGCCTGTTTGTTTTTTGGAGGCATATGCAACTCGAACCCAAAACGACCGCTTTCCTCTTCCCCGGTCAGGGCTCGCAGGCGCTGGGAATGGGGCGCGACCTGGCGGCCCACTTCCCGGTTGCGAAAGCCGTCTTCCAGGAGGCGGATGACATCCTGGGCTTTTCCCTTTCGCGCCTGATGTGGGAGGGATCGGAGGCGGACCTGAACGACACGCTCAACACCCAACCGGCGCTCTTCGTCCATTCGCTGGCGGCTTACCGCGTCTTTGCGCATCTTTTCCCGGATTTCAGGCCTGCTACCGTTTCCGGGCATTCCCTCGGCGAGTTGTCGGCGCTGGCGGCGTCTGGGGCGCTGTCCTTCGACGACGGCCTGCGGCTGGTGCGCGCGCGCGGCGAATTGATGCAACGCGCCGGGGAACGCGCGCCGGGCGGCATGGCCGCCATCCTCAACCTGGACATTCCGGCGCTGGAGCAGGTCTGCTCCGAAGCCAGCCGCGCGGATGAGATCGTCCAGGTGGCGAATGACAATTGTCCCGGCCAGGTGGTCATTTCGGGCGCAAAAGCGGCTGTGGAGAGGGCCATCCAAGGCGCAAAGGCGGCCGGCGCAAAGCGCGCCATCCCGCTGGCGGTGAGCATCGCGGCGCATTCCCCGCTGATGGCTAGCATCCAGCGCGAATGGGACGCGGCCGTGGACGCCTGCCCTCTGGTTGACCCGGCCATCCCGGTGGTTGGAAACGTCCACGCCAGGCCGATGGGGACCGCTGCGGAGTTGCGCGCCGATCTCAAGGCGCAGATGCAATCGCGGGTGCGCTGGAGCGAGTCGGTGCGGCAGATGCTGGGGATGGAGGTGCAGGCCTTCGTCGAGGCGGGAAGCGGGAGCGTCCTGCTGGGGCTGGCGCGGCGTATTGCGCAATCCGCGCCGGGGGAGGCGGTCGTCTCCTTCTATCCGCTGGGTGAGCCAAAGGATTTTGCGATTTTGGAGCCTGGCGGGGGATAAATCGTTTATAATAGCGTGCGTACATTTCAAATCAAGAAAGGAATTAAGCGATGAGCCTGTTTGGAAAAATCCTGGAGAAACTGGGGATGAAGAAGCCCGAGGCAGCCGCGCCGGCCGCGAAAGAAGCGCCGAAAGCGGCAGCGCCGGCCCCCAAGCCTGCGGCGAAACCGGCAGCCAAACCTGTGGCGAGCGCCAAGCCCGCTGGGAGCGTCTCTTTTGCGACCCCGTCTTCTACCCCGGCTGCCCCGGCGGCTGCGCCGATGGCGATGGTGGACGTGATGGGCAAACTCGAAAAAATGGCCGCTGGTTCGGGCCTGGATTGGAAGGTCTCGATTGTGGACCTGCTAAAGGTCTTGGGTATCGACAGCAGCCTGCAAGCGCGCAAGGAACTGGCCGAGGAACTGGGCTGCCCGGCCGAGACGATGAAGGATAATGTGGCGATGAACGTGTGGCTGCACAAGGCTGTCTTGTCGCAGATTGCCAAGAATGGCGGCAATATCCCGAAGGAACTGCTGGACTA
>JBMOMO010000248.1:0-9155 GCA_049324135.1 Chloroflexota bacterium | reverse complement strand
AAAGCACTCTGACGAAATTCGTGACGACAGACAGGCAATCGCACCCTATAACTTTGTGCCGCTTCCTGAGACAGTTCGCCAAGTTGAAAAACCACCCTCACAGGGCTTTTATGATGAGAATCTGCTGACGGGAAAAATCCACTGTACTTTAACCAACTCCACCCCAATATATGTGCGTGCTGCACAAACACTGGCGGAGTACGAACAACAATCTGTATCACCTGAGCCGTTTTATTATGGATCTTCACAGGAAAACCTGCTCATTCCGGGCAGCAGTATTCGAGGTATGTTGCGGACTCTCGTGGAAGTAGTTAGCCAGGCGCGGTTAAGTCCAATCACAGATAAACAACTCTTCTACCGCTCGGTCGAAGACACATCCATGGGAAGGGCCTATCGCGACCGAATGAAAGATAAAGTTCGTGCCGGTTTTTATCATGAAAATTCATCTGGCGCGTGGATTACGCCGACAATTGCTGGCCGTGTGATGCGGAGTGATATTACTTCCAAATGGAATATCACAAACTTATATGAAAACGAACGACCTGCTTCTCCAAAACGGGTTCCATTAGGGTTATTGCAGCACAAGATAGTTTATATACGTTTATCGGAAAAGGCACGAGACAACCCCACACGTTTTTTTACCGTAGAAGAATTTTCCCGCCAAAAGTTAGATGGATTAGTAGAAGCCCTGCTTGTGATTACGGGTGACATGCAGAATAAAAAGAAGGAATTCGTGTTTCTAAAACAAGCCATCGATACCAAGATAAAAATCTCTGATGAGCAGGTTTACCTTTTTGAGGATAAGGATCAATTAACCCAATATCAAAAATTTGCCTTCCCACACGGACGAAGGGGAAAGGGAACTCTCAAAAATGGCGATCCGGTGTTTTACCTAATTGGCGAGGATGAAGGGAAGGTCGTTGGCTTTGGTCGCGCATATATGTTTAGGCTTCCATATCAATTATCTCCATCACAATTGGTTGCGGAGGAATTAACTGGAGACACCGAGCGTTATGATATGGCAGAATCGATCTTTGGCTATGTTCCCCAGGATAAAACAGGAAGAAAACAAGTGGCTAGTCGTGTGTCCATTTTAGATGCGATCATGCAAGGTAATCCAAAGGAAGCCGTTTTGAAACAAACGCAACTAAAAATCTTGTCTTCGCCTAAACCAACATCGTTTCAACATTACCTGACGCAAACAAAGCCAAATGACCCTAACAATCTGTTTCATTACGATACGCCAATAACTCAGACTACGTTGCGCGGGCACAAATTCTACTGGCATAAAGGCCCCATTCAACCTGATGATTATACAGCCGTTGAGCAAGGAAGTCGCGATCATGATAGCCAGTATTCGCCTCCAATCAAACCCATACGGGAAGGACAAACCTTCACCTTTGAAATTCACTTTGAAAACCTTCGGCCGGAGGAATTAGGTGCATTGTTATGGGTTTTGGATAAAGCCGGTAACGATCAATATCGTTTGAAGCTTGGCATGGGAAAACCCTATGGATTAGGTTCGGTTGCAATATCAGCTGCGCCTCAACTGGAAGATTGCCAAGCGCGTTATCAAAAACTAATTTCCCTTGAGAAATGGCATTCACAGACAATCGAGTCTGCTGCGCAGAAATGCAATGAGGCGCGAGTTGCTTTTGCACGATGGGTTTTGAAGAGGCAGGACGCGACACCTGACCAAGTAGATTTACAGGAAAGGATCCAGGAGTTATTGATCATGCTCTCTTGGAGAGAAGTGCCGGATAAAAAAGAAACTCGATACATGGAATTGAAGGAATATGTTGGCAAAATGGGAAAGTACAAAACCAAACGTCCCGTGCTACCGTCGCCTCATGTCGTTTTTGGAAAATGGTTAAAATCGTCCGCTAAGATGTCTACATCAGACAGCCTCATTCCATCAGGATATGAGCGTGGAGTAGTTAAAGAATTCGGGTTAGGATCAAGTCAGTCCTATGGCTTTATCACTCGCTCCAATGGCGCCGACTTGTTCGTTCATCGAAACGCTTTTTCGCCTGGGCTGAATGATTTGCAACCTGGTCAAAAAGTGATTTTCAAGTTAGTAAAAGGGCCAAAGGGACCTCAAGCACAGGATGTAAAATTGGAAGAATAGAACTTCGGGTGGCTCAGAAAGCCACCCGATCCAAAAAATATGCTCCGTTCCCTCCTCATCTCCCTCACCGCCGAATCCTCCTACCCGATCCTGGGCGGGCTGGGACGTCCCGTCCAGGCCTGGTTCCTGGGACAGTTGACGCGTTCCCACGCAGCGCTTGCCAGCCGCCTGCATGATGAGCAGGGGCTGAAACCCTACACCGTCTCCACCCTGCTGGATGAGCGCATGCGCCCCCTGCGGGCCGGGGATTGGGTGGAGCCAGGCGAGTTATGCTGGCTGCGCATCACCAGCCTGAATGAGGAAGTGTCGGAGGCCTTGCAGAAGAAGATCATCCAGCGGATTCCAAAGCGCCTCACGCTTCACAAGATGGATTTTCGCGTGGATGATATCTTCACCCACCGCGCGGAGCATGAGTGGGCGGGGGAAACCTCCTTCACAGAAATGGCCGAGGCGGTCACAGGCAGGCCTGCGCGACAGCTTCGCATGGAGTTCGTCAGCCCCACCGCGTTTCGCAACAACAACCTGGATATCTGCCTGCCCATGCCCGGCCAGGTCTTCCGCAGCCTGTGGGAGAAATGGAACGCCTTCGCCCCCGAGCCGATGCAGGTGCATGAACTTTGGCCGCAATTCGCCGGCGACTGCATCCTGGTCGACGAGATGACGGCGGTCAACACCACGCGTTGGGAATTTGCCGAAGGCACCCGCGGGGCGGCCACAGGCTTCACGGGAACCGTGGGCTTCTCCCTGATTCCCAAGGGCAAGATCAAAACCAACTGGCAGGAGTATTGGGAGGGCGCGGCCACGGTCATGCAGTCCCTGGCCCAGTTTGCCTTCTACAGCGGCGTCGGCCATCACACCACCATCGGCATGGGACAGTGCCGACCTCTCTCAAGCAAGCAATCGGCTACGCGAAAAGAAACACGCTCCCATCGTCCCCACGCATAACCAGATGCCAAACAAAAGCCCCGCAGATAACTCACCTGCGGGGCTTTGCATTATTCAACCACGTACATCCACAATCGCTCCAACCGCCCCCCCTCTCTGCCCGTCAGGCCCTTCCAGGCCAGGGGCAGTTCCAGATCGAACAACAGGCCGCCGTTCAGGGATGAAAATTCATGGCCGTCCACGGTGCGGGGCAAACTCAACAATGGATTCCCGTTTGCATATTGGCCCAATTTTCCCTTTCTCATCTGCCGCAAGGCACGGAGATCCGCCGGGGAAAGTGGGGAAAAGATCACCCGTTGATCCGCCCCCGAAACGCAGACCACCGCCTGCGGGTCATCGAATGATTCAACCAGCCGCAGGTATATGCCTGCGCCATATACTTTCGTGGCCAGGCGGTTGAACCAGCCCAGCGGATCCTCCACCCGCGCCTCCCGCGCCAAATGTTCGCGTTTGATGCGCAGATCCTGCAAGGCCCAAAGCACAACCTGTTCGCGCAGTTCGTCGATGGCCCTGCGCTGGCGCTCATTCCCAAGGCTGAGCAGGGCGCCGAAGAAGATCACGGCGGACACGACCACGATGGCAAGTACGATTTCCATATCTCATTTTCCTTTCGATTCGAAGGGTTCTTCCTGTGAAGAGTCCATGTCATTCCGGTTGGTCATCTGCCTGATGAATCCTTCCAGACGTCTCAATGCGGCAGGCCGCGGATCGATCAGGCTGGTAGACGCCAGGGCCAGCATCAAGCCCAACAAGCCCGTCAACTGCCAGAGGAGGAAGGGAGTGGCAAGTGGCTTGGCTTCAGGATCAGCCTCTGTCGGGGGGATAACCGGTATAGGCGTAGGCGGAACCACAACCTGGGTTCGCGTTGCAGAAGGCGTGACCTGTATGAATACCGTCGGGGATACGGTTGGAGACGGAGTCGCGGTCGCCATCAGCGGCACGACAATGACTCCCGTATCCCGGCCACATACTCCATACACGTCGCAGGCCTCCGCCAGAACCTGATATTCCCCGGCAGGCGCCAGAGTCCCATCCGCAAAGCGCCGATCCCAGGTGATGGAAGTGGGGATTTTGTCTGGGTCAAATTCCAGCACCACAGAAGGCCAACGCGCCTGCGCATCGCGGAGGGTCACTTCCACTTTGGCGATCGGATGGGTATTCGGGGAGACCCGCAGGTCGCCAGCCTCCCAGATCCACCAACGCTCGGCCAGCCAGACCTGCGGAGGTTGGTTGTCGAGCAGCAGCGTAACCTGGACCGCCGCGCCGACATGTCCTGCCCCATCCCGACTGCGCGCCATCAGCAAATAGTAACCATTGGGGAGAGCGTGGGAATCCCAGGGGTGGGACCAGGCTTCCCGCTCCCCGTCGGAGGCCGCCTGCCAGGTCAGGCCGGCATCGAAGGAAAGTTCCGTGACAGCCACCCCGGAGGTCTCATCCTGCGCCGTGCCCGTCAGCTCAAGCCGCCCCCGCACCACTTCCCCAGCGGCGGGCGCGGTGAAACAGGTCACGGGCGGCAAGGTATCGACCTGGATGACCTCCGTCTGCAAAGTCTCATTCCCAGCTACATCCCGCGCGCGGACCGCGATGGGATGCACCCCGTCCGCCAGTTGGATCGGCAGGGCCTCCCAGGTGTTGCCTTCATCGCGGCTGACCCGCACTTCATCCAGCCCCGAGGTTGAATCGACAGCCTCCGCCGATACGGTCACCCCCGAGATATGCCAGCCGCTCCTGCCCTCTGGTGTCGGGAGGATCAAATCCAGATCTGGAGGCGTCGCATCCCGCTGCCAGGTGGCGCTCCCGCTGGCCGTCTGTCCGCTGGACGAAATGGCGGTATAGTGAGCCGTTCCAATTCCCTCCGGCAGGGGCAGCAGGCAGGCGTCACCGCACGTAAATGGAACACCATTCCAATCCCCGCGGATGATGACCTCAAAGCCCTGGGGATCGCCGGCGGTCAGGTCGAGAGCCAGTTCCCCGCGGCACCAACCGGCATTCCCCCACCGGCTGCAAACCAACCGGCCCGTGACCTGCGGGGGCAGTGGGGTGGATGTAGGCGTGGGCGTGAAGGTGGCTGTGCTCGTAGGCGTGAACGTATGGGTTGGGGTGAACGTGGGCGTGCTCGTTGGCGTGAACGTATGGGTCGGGGTGAAAGTAGACGTGCTCGTTGGCGTGAACGTATGGGTCGGGGTGAACGTGGGCGTGCTCGTTGGCGTGTACGTATGCGTCGGGGTGAACGTGGGCGTGCTGGTTGGCGTGAACGTATGGGTCGGGGTGAACGTGGGCGTGCTCGTTGGCGTAAACGTATGGGTCAGGGTGGCAGTGGATGTGAAGGTAGCAGTGTTCGTTGGCGTGAACGTATGGCTCGGGGTGTGGGCAGCCGTCGAGGTTCGAGTGGCGGTAGAGGCGGGAGAAGGGGTGCGGGTCGGTGTGCGCGTGAGCGTCCGGGTCGGGGCGGGGGTACGGGTGCGGGTGGGGGTCGAGGTGCGTGTGGGGGGCGGGGGCGTTGCGCTGGGCGAGGCCGCATTGTAGATCACATCCGTGGAACGAAAGAGCACGTACCCGCCCTGGGCAGACAGGGACCAGCTGCGGCAACCGGCCGGCACCGGCAGGTACACGCTGATGAAGCCCGGCAGGCCGCTGCCCGGCCCCAGATACAGGTCGCTCGTGCTCACGGACGAACAGGCCTGCAGGATGGCGGTTCCAACCGTGTCGTCATGGGTGAAGGCCAGCATGACCTCGAAATAGGCGATGTCGCGGTCGAAGGAACCCAGGACGGTCCCGCCCGTCCCCAGGTACGTGACCCACTCGTCACAGCGGTATTGGCAGGAGGCCCCGCCCTCTTCGGGCGGCAGGGAGGAGCCGTCCCGGTGCGGGACAAAGAGGTATTGCACCGGCCCGCTCCAGTCGAGATAACCGCTGTCATGCGCCTGGTCATAGGTGCGGCCTTCGGGCAGAGCCAGGGCAAAGGGCGGCAGGATGGATGCAAAAGCAGTCGTCCCGAGGACGACCAGGGTCAATAGGATAAGTCTCGATCTGGTTGGCTGCATGTTATTCTCCAGCAAAGCCCGCTAATATTCCTGGAAATCCTGCAATCCAAGATGGAAAAGGATCAGCAGGGAAAACGCCAGGGCAGTCAGCCCCAGCCCGGCGAACAGGATCACCTGCATCGGCAGCAGCCGACCGACCAAAAAGCCTGCGAACAGGCCGACGAAAAAGCCGATCAGAAACTTGAACATTTCACCTCTTCCAAAGATTGCCACCAGGAGATTTCATTTATCAGCAAGCGGAACTCCCACAGGAGTCCCGCGGCGGAGAGGGATTCGAACCAGGTCTTCAGGCCCACCCTCAAGCTGGCCTGCAGGTCCGCCTCGCAGCCGGCGGCGGCTTCAAATTCCGCCAAGCTGCGCCGGCCTGCATTCAATCGCTGGCAGTGGGCCTGGAGCCAGGTCAGAAAAGCGAGACGGCGCTCCAACTCCAGCGCAATTGTCTGCCGCAGAATTTCAGACACCATCTCCTCCATGAGGGACTGATCGCGGGGATCCATCCTCAAAATCCCAACCGCCGCTCGTCCGGCGGGGAGTCGGGCTGGGTCACCTTTTTTGTCTGGTGGACGATGCGCGCGGACAGGAGTTCATCCAGCAGGGAGGCCAGGGCTGGCGGCATCATGGCCTGCAGGATGCGTGAGGCCTTCTCCTGCCAGCCATCGGCCGGCAGATATTCCGCTGGATGGCTGGCGATCACCTCTTCGATCAGGGCCTTCACCCGTGCACTGTCCGCGCGCGGCAGGGGCTGGATCTGCGCCAGGGTCGGGGGCTGCCAGCGCCCGCCGATGCGCGCCCTCAGCCAGCATTGCAGCGAGGGCAGGTCGAGGGTCATGGCCCCGTAGCGCATGCTGGAATTCAGGGTGGCGCGGATTAGGTCCGCATCCTCGGGGTCGGGCGAGAAGAACATCTGGGTGGAGGTGTTTGCCAGCAGGGCCTGCACGACCGGCTCCATACCCTCCACCTTGCGCATCATCGAGAGCGACTGGGCCAGCACAAACATCCTTGCCCCGAACTTGGCGCCCTCCGAAAGCATCGACTCCAGCCGCATGCCGGAGCCGATCTCCTGGGCTTCGTCCACAATGAAATAGAAGGGAACGGGCCTTTCAAGGGTGGCTTTGCGATAGGCGGCGTCGAAGACGTTGTACAAGACCGAGGCGGTCAGGCGCGCGCCCTCCCGTCCCATCTCGCCCGAGGGCAGGCGCAGGACGATCCAGGCTTTCTCCTCGATCCAGCGGTTCAAGTCCACGAAGCGCTCCTGGTGCATGGCGGAGAACAACCAGGGCGAGAGTTCCAGCGCCATCACCTTGGAGAGGATCGGGCTGATCACCTCCGTGACCCAGCCCTGACTCCATTTGTCCCCGTCGCCGGTCTGTCCCAGCAGGGCATCCAGGGCCAGCGCGCCCATGCGCTCGCCGGGCGGCAGCAGGGACATGGCTTTATGCCGCCAATCCTTGTTGAAGGCCATAAAGACCACGTGCAGCAGGCCCAATCCATCGCCGGGATGCTGCTGGTTCCAGACATGCGCCAGGCGGAACAGGCCCAGCAGGGCGGCCTGCATGCGCGGGCCCCAGTAGTCGTCCCAGATGCGCCGCCCGATCTGGACGATGGCATTGCCGGCCCAGGTGAAATCGGGCACGGCCAGCAGGTTCAACGGGATGACCTGGGGCTGGTCCGGGGTGATGACGCGCAGGCGGCGCAGGGCGGCCTGGCGCTGGGCTGCGGGCAGTTGGGCCACGCAATCCAGGAAGGCATCCGCCAGGGAGACGTGCGGATCGACCAGGAAGATGCCGGGCGCGTCTTCGCCTTTGGCGATCAACTGCTCCAGCATGGCGAAGACGAAGGAGGATTTGCCCGAGCGGCTGCCGCCGGTGGCCAGGCCATGCCCGTCCGGGTCGACGCCCACCGCCTCGCCGGTGGCCACACTCTTCCCGATCTTGAAACCGGCTTCGAGCAGGGGTTGCGAGGGCGGCGGGGCGGGCACCTCCTGCCAGACGGCGCGATCCAGCAGCCCCGAGCCCTCCCCCATCTGCAAAGGGGCGATCAGGCCAGCCAGTTCGCCGGCCGGCAGCGGAAAGCCGTGTTTGCGGACTTCGGGCCAGGCATGCAGGAGCGGCTCCCAGGTCTGTTCGCCTGCCAGCAGGGGCAGGTTCAGGGGACAAGAAAGCGTCAGGGCCACGGCCAGCAGAGGCTCCTGGGTTCTGCGCTCCAGGATCTCCTTCGGGGTGGAGCGCCAATCCAGCCAGCTGCGCAATCCCGTCATGGATGCAAAGGCCAGCGTGGCTCCCACGATCAGCGCGGGCATCGCCAGGATGGGGGAAACCCAGCCCGCGCTCCACAACCCGCCGCCCAGGCCGGCGATGGCAAAGCCCAGCATGAGCATGGCGCGCAGAAAGGCCAGCTGCATCCCCCAAGGATTGGGGGTCTGGTTCTCGACGCCGCCTTCGGTTCCGTATGAGTAGGAGGAAAGGTTTCGCAAACGTTCCTGCAGGCGGCCTTCGCTGCCCAGCAGCCAGAGCTTGAGGCTGACCTCCCGCCCCTCGCGCGCCGCGCTGATCAACTGGCTGCCGATGGCCAGCAGGGGATCGCTGTCCGTGGCGGAGGCGATCAGGGAGGGCAGGCGATTGGAGGAATGCAGCACATACCCGGAAGGATCCATGGCCGGGTTCTCCAGCCTGCGCCAGCGCGAGTGCTGGCCGGTCAGGGCCGACCAGACTCCCACCACTCCCTCGGCTGTATGGGGCGGAAGGAACAGGCGCACCCGCAAACCGTTCGGGGAGGCCAGCCACTCCACCACGGCTGGGAAGGGCAGCTGCCCGATCCAACCCATGACCTGGGCGCGCAGGTCGTCCAGCGCATGCGGCGCAAAGAGCAGTTCCCAGCCCTGCCATTGTCCCGCGCACAATGGACAATTCCCCGGCTCTACGGCCAGCTCATATCCACAGCGCATACACACGTACCCTTTCGCGGGACGGCTCATGGGTGAACCTCATTCCTCATCGGGAAGGTTCCATCAGGGGAGGGAAGGAGCGAAAGCAGGCGAC
>JBMOMO010000247.1:0-9228 GCA_049324135.1 Chloroflexota bacterium | reverse complement strand
TCGGGCAATTGACGCCGATGATTCGACCAATCAACGCCGATGATTCGGGCAATTGACGCCGATGATTCGGGCAATTGACGCCGATGATTCGACCAATCAACGCCGATGATTTGGGCAATTGACGCCGATGATTTGGGCAATTGACGCCGATGATTCGGGCAATTGACGCCGATGATTTGGGTAATCAACGCCGATGATTCGACCGGATTAAGGTGGCTTTAAGGATTTGAAGCCTGTTTTGAAGCCTCCTCCCTGGAATAATATGAACATCGTCCAACGGACGAAAATCCTACTCCACAGGAGGAATCCAACATGGCATCTCGCATCAAAGCCATCGGCGCGCTGCGCCCCCGTATCCAACTCGACAAGACCGTCCAAAAACCCGAACTGGTGCGCCAGATGGCGCGCGCCAGCGGCCTGAACGAAGGCACGATAGACCTGTCCCTGAAAGAACTGCGCGACGTCATCATCGAATACCTGCGGGCGGGGCGCAGCGTCAAGGTGGAAGGGCTGGGCACCTGGACGCCCAACATCGGCCTGGACGGCGCCTTCGACGTGCAATACCGCGCCGACAGCGCCATGAACGCCGGCTTGAATATGGCCGGCGTCTTCTCCGGCGACATCCTCAACCGGGAGAACATCGGCAAGACGGGCGACGAACTGGTGGAACTCTGGAACGAACTGAACCCCGACGACCAGGTGGATTGAAGCCGCGCGCCGGCGATGCAGGCGAACTTGCCTCCAAGGGCTTGCCCCTTGGAGGCTTTCCATGTTCGCCCGATCCTTGCTATTCGTTTGCAAGGTCACTCAAGCGAATTGCCCTTATAATATTAAAAGCGTTGTTTTGGAACCGTTCCTCAAGAAAGGACAAGCCCATGCCCAAAAAGGTTTCGCCCGCCAACCGTGAGCCGCCAGGCGAGGGGGACGAAGCCTTCCGACTGCTCTTCCAGGACCACCCCGTCCCCATGTGGATCTATGACCTGGAGACGCTGGCTTTCCTCGAAGTCAACGATGCGGCAGTGAAGAAATACGGCTACACGCGCGATGAGTTCTTGTCCATGAGCCTGGCAGACATCCGCCCGCCAGAGGACGTAGCCCGCCTGCTGGGACACGTAAAACGGGAACGCCCGGCCTGGCAGCATTCGGGGGAATGGCGGCATCGCCTGAAAGATGGGACAGTCATTGAGGTGGAAGTCACCTCCCATACGCTGGCATACAGGGGACGCCCGGCTGTCCTGGTTATGGCGCAGGATATTACCCAGCGCAAACAGATGGAGGACTTATTGCGGGAAAGCGAAGAACGCAACCGCGCCATCCTGAACGCTTTTCCCGACCTGATGTTCGTACATGACCGCGAGGGCACCTGCCTCGATTACCACGCCGCCGACAAGGATATGTTGTATGTCCCCCCCGAAAAGTTCCTGGGGAAGAAAGTCCGGGAGGTCTTTTCGCCAGGATTGGCCTCTGACCTGACGAGCGCAATCGAGAGATCCTTTGCAACTGGCGAACTGCAAACCTACGAATACCAGTTGCCGATTGCCGGGCAGGTAAGAGCCTTCGAGTCGCGCATCGTACCGTACGGCAGCGACAAAGTCCTGTCCATCGTCCGTGAAGTCACCGAGCGTAAGCAGGCCGAGCAGACGCTCAGGGAGAGCGAGGCGCGTTTCGCCGCCATCTTCCACGCCAACCCGGGCGCGGTTGCCCTGACCCGGCTCGAAGACAACCGGCTGGTGGACGTCAACGAGACCTGGCAGGAAGTGACCGGTTATCCGCGCGCGGAAGCCGTAGGCCATACGCCTCTCGAATTGAACCTTTGGGTTGACGCCAGGCAGCGAGAACGCCTGGTCGAAGCGATCCGCCAGCATGGGAAGGCGCGCGGCGAGATATTGCTCCGCCGGAAGACCGGCGAGGCGCGCGACCTGTTGATGTCGGCTGAACAGGTCGAATTGGCCGGGCAGCGCTACCTGCTCACGATGGCGCAGGACATCACCGAGCGTAAGCAGGCCGAGGCAGCCCTGCAGGAAAGTGAAGAACGACACCGCCAGGTTTCCAGTTTGATGTCGGATTACATCTATTGCGGACTGGCGTCTGCGGACGGAAGTTCTGTCACTGAATGGGCCAGCGGCGCATTCGAACGCATCACGGGCTACAGCATGGAAGAAGTCAATCGCTTGCCCGGCGGCTTTTCCGCCCTGCTGTTCCCCGAAGACCTCGAAAACGTCATCCGGCAGCAACCGCGCTTGTTCGAGCAAGGGTCGCTGCCTGTCGAGTACCGCATCCGCCGCAAGGACGGGGAGGTGCGCTGGCTGCGCGACTATATGCGGTTTGTCGCCGGTGATGGGGTCGGGAAACCCGCCAGGTTGCTCGGCGCGGTACAAGACATCACCGAGCGCAAACGGGCGGAGGAAGAAATAAATTCGGCCAGGGCATTTCTCGAAATGATTGTCAATATGAGCCCCTTCGCGATGTGGATTTCCGATGAGAAAGGGACGGTTACGAGAGTGAACCGCTCTTTGTGTGAAGCCATCAACCTTACAGAGACTGAAATTGTCGGTAAATACAATGTGCTAAAGGATGAAAACTTGGAGATTCAGGGTGTCATGCCCGTAGTGAGGGCGGTTTTTGAGAAGCATGAGCCAGCGCGTTTCAGCATTCCGTGGAAAGCGGCAAATACCGGTGATGCTAATTTCCGCAGCGCGCGCGATATGCACATTGATGTCTCCATGTTCCCGATCCTGGATACCAAAAGTGAACTAACCAACGTCGTCTGCCAGTGGGTTGACATCACGGAGCGCAAACGGGCCGAGGAGGAGATCCGCCAACAGTCGGAGGAACTGGCGGCCATCAATGCCTTCGGGCGGGAGGTGGGCAACTCCCTCTCCCTGGGCGATACCACCGCCAAAGCCTTGAACGGGATCATGGAAGCCATCCAACCCGACCTGGCATACCTGTTCCTGCGCGAAGGCCAAACCCTGGCGTTGAAGGAAACCCTCTTCCGCAACCCAGGCGCAGCCGTCCCGGTCGTCCCTCCCCATCGTGTGGGCGAGTGCATGTGCGGGCTGGCCGCGCAAGAAAACCGGGCGCTCTTTTCCCGCGATGTCTTCAACGATTGGCGCTGCACCTGGGAAGAATGCAAAAAGGTGGGCGTCAAATCCTTTGCCGCCCTGCCCCTGCGCGGCGGCGAGGAGGTGTTCGGGGTCATCGGGTTTGGCTCGCTGACCGAACGCGATTTCGAACAGCAGGCCGAATTCCTGGAAACGCTTGCCAGCCAGGTTTCAGCCGCGCTGGTGAACGCCCGTTTGTTCGAGACCGTCCAGGAACACGCCGCCCAGTTGGAACAGCGTGTACAGGAACGCACCCGTGAACTGGGAGAAGCCCAGGAACAACTCATCCGCCAGGAGAAACTGGCCGTGCTGGGGCAAATGGCCGGCGGCGTGGGACACGAACTGCGCAACCCGCTGGCGGTCATCACCAACGCGGTCTACTTCCTGCGCCTGGTGCAGCCGGAAGCGGACGAAAAAGTGAAGGAATACCTGCGGCTGATCGAGAACGAGACCCACAACGCCGAAAAGATCATCAATGACCTGCTGGACTTCTCGCGCGTCAAATCTGTGGAGCGGGAGGCGGCCTCCGTTGCAGATATGCTGGCGCGCGTCTTCGAGCGTTTCCCCGCGCCCCCGGGCGTGCATGTTACGCTCGACCTGCCCGACGACCTGCCCCCCGTCTACGCCGACCCGCGCCAGGTGGAGCAGGTGTTGGGCAACCTGACCGTCAACGCCTGCCAGGCCATGCCCAAAGGCGGCCAACTGACCATCTCAGCCCGGGCAGAAGGGGATCAGGTCGCCATCGCCGTCAGGGATACCGGCGTGGGCATCCCGCCGGAAAACCTGGACAAGATTTTCGAGCCGCTCTTCACCACCAAGGTCAAGGGCATCGGGCTGGGGCTGGCCGTCAGCAAGAAACTGGCTGAGGCCAACGGCGGCCGGCTCGAGGTCCAGAGCGCATCGGGGGCGGGGGCCGCCTTCACATTGTACCTGCCTGTCTATCAGGAGAAATCATGAACGATCCTGTCTCGATCCTGGTGGTAGACGATAACCCGCCTATGGTGCAAACCTTGCAGGATATCCTGAGGGTGAAAGGCTACGCCGTCCATGCGGCCCACAGCGGCGCCGAGGCGCTCGAAATCTTGCAGCGCCAGAAGGTCGACATCCTGCTGACGGACGTGGTCATGCCCGACATGGACGGGGTGGCGCTCTACCGGCAGGTCAAGGAGAGCCACCCGCGCCTGGTCACTTTCTTGATGACGGCCTATTCCGCGGACGAACTGATCCGCCAGGGCATGGCCGAGGGCATCAAAACGGTGCTGACCAAGCCGCTCGACCTGAACCTGTTCCTGGCGCTGGTGCAGGCGGTCGATATGGCCTACTTCCACCGCCCATAGAGGCGTCATGGAGATGATAATGACCACACCAGATACGTTGACGATCAGCCTGGCGACCCTGGCCGGTATCCGTTTGTTGGGGGCGCTGGTGTTCGTAGACCTGTATTTCCAAAGACGGGCGCGCTATTACCTCTTGTTGGTCCTGGGCTGGACCTGCCTGGCGCTCGGTTCGGCCTGGGGCGTCTACACCCATACCGTCCGGGGGGCGATGGAACATTACATTTTCAGCCTGTTCGCCGGGATGGGAACCTTCTGGCTCTACTGCGGCGCGTTGCGTTACTTCGACGCCATCAGGGTGCGCACCATTGCCCTGGGAAGTTTCATGATCCTGGGGTATGGCCTGTTGCCGCTGGCCGGGATGCGGCTTGGCCCCTCGCCTGGGGTATTGGTGCAGGCGCTGGTCTCTTTATTCTTGACTTTCATTGTGTTGTTCAGGCGGCGCGTTTTCCAGGATTTTGCGCGCGGCAGTTACACCTGGCTGGTTGCGCTGGCCGTCTCTAGCGATGCGCTCACCCTGGCCTTTGCTGCCAACCTCATTGGGGCAGGCAACCTGGCGCTGGGCTTTGCTGGCACCTCCCTGGTGCAAACCATAGCCGTCATCTTTTTCCTGCACCTCGAAGCCAGCCTGTCCACCCGCCAATTGCAAGTTAGCGAGAGGAAATACCGGAACATGATCCAGCACATGCAGGAGGGGTTCTACGCTGCGACCCTGGAGGGCGTCCTGCTGGACCATAACCGGGAGTTTTGCAACATCCTGGGGCTGGACGCCGACCAGGACCAGCGCGGCGCCCACCTGCCCGATTTCTGGCAAGACCCGGCTGAACGGGCCGTTTACCTTGACAAACTCAAGCAAGATGGGTCGATACGGAATTACCCAATCTATGCCCGGTCGGCTGCTGGGGAAGGGCTTGTCATCGAAGCCAGTTCGCGCCTGGTACAGGCTGGGGATGGCGCACTGTTGCGCATCGAGGGGACGTTCCTGGATGTGACTGCCCGCAAGCAAGCCGAAGAACAATTGGCCCACTACACCGAAAGGCTCGAAGAAATCGTGGGTGAACGCACGCGCGAACTGCGCGAAGCGCAGGAGCAACTCGTCCGCCAGGAGAAACTGGCCGTGCTGGGGCAACTGGCGGGCGGCGTGGGACACGAACTGCGCAACCCGCTGGGCGTGATCAGCAACGCCGTTTATTTCCTGAAACTCGTCCAGCCGGCGGTCGATGAAAAGGTGCGTGAATACCTGGGCATGATCGAGCGCGAGGTCCACAACGCCAACAAGATCATCAACGACCTGCTGGACTTTGCCCGAATCAAAGCCGCAGACCGCCGGCCCGCCTCCGTGAAAGGCCTGGTCACACGCACCCTGGAGCGCTTCCCTGCCCCTGAGGGCGTGCGCGTGACGCTCGACCTGCCCGAGGGCCTGCCCCCCGTCCACGTCGACCCGCGCCAGGTGGAGCAGGCGTTCGGCAACCTGGTCGTCAACGCTTACCAGGCCATGCCGCAGGGAGGACAGTTGTCAGTGATCAGTGAGCAGTGTTCAGTGGATGACCGCCAATGGGTTCAGATCGTCATCAAAGATACGGGGGTGGGCATCCCGCCGGGGAGCCTGGACAAACTCTTCGAGCCGCTCTTTACCACCAAACCCAAAGGCATCGGGCTGGGGCTTCCCATCAGCAAGATGCTGGCCGAGGCCAACGGCGGCCGGATCGAGGCGTACAGTGAAGCGCCCCCGCAGGGGAAGGCGGGGATGGGCAGCGCGTTCACGGTCTATTTGCCAATCCGTTAGACAACGCCAGGGAACTGGCAAGCGAGGCAAGGATGGATTCTCGATGCAATATATTGGTGGTAGATGACGACCCGGCTTTGTTGGCCGCGACGGCGCGACTGCTCGAATCGGCTGGCTATGAAGTATGTAGCGCCGCAGACGGGGAGACCGCGCTGGCGGTTGTCCGCAGCCGCACGCCCGGACTGGCGCTGGTGGACGCGGACCTGCCAGGTGTGGACGGGTTCGAAACCTGCCGCCGCATCAAGGCGGAGACTCCCGGCAACGGCCCGTTCGTGGCCATCCTGACCGGCAGCCATATCACGGAAGACCATCGCGTACAGGGCTTGGAATGCGGCGCAGATGATTACCTGGCGCGTCCCATCTCCGACCGCGAACTGCTGGCGCGCGTTGCGCTCATGCTGCGCCTCCGCGCCTCCGAAGGAAGGGTAAGGGCCTTGGCGCAGAGTTGGAAGACCACGGTCGACTCTATCAACGACGCCATCCTGCTGACCGATGCCGAGTTCAACATCGTGAAATACAACCGCGCCGCGGCGCAGGCCTTTGCGCAGCCCGGCCAGGAAATGATCGGCCAGAAATGCTGCTATTTTGTCCATGGGACGCGAGACCCGATCCCCGGATGCCCGCTCAAGGATGTGGGCCAGACCAAACGCCGCCAGACGCTGACCTTCGAGCAAGGCGGGCGCTGGCTGGAAGTGAGCGCGTACCCCATCCTGGATGGAGACGGCCTTTTCATTGGTACCACACATATCATTTTGGATATCACCGCGCGCCAGCAGGCGGAAGCGGCGTTGCGCAAGAGCGAAGACCGCTACCGCGACCTGGTGGAACATGTCCACGACCTGATCTGCACCCACGACTTGCAAGGCCGGCTCCTGTCTGTGAACAACGCCGCCCTCGAACTGACCGGTTACACCGCGGACGAGATCATCGGCAAGAATATGCGCGACCTGCTGCCCGCCGTGAACAGCAGCCATTTCGACGCCTACCTGGCGGCCATCCAAAAGGACGGCATTGCCGCAGGCCTTATGACCGTCCAGACCAGGAGCGGCGAACAGCGCACCTGGGAATATTACAACACCCTGCGCAGCGAGGACGTTGCCGAGCCTGTGGTGCGCGGCTATGCCCACGATGTTACCGCGCAGAGACGGACAGAGAAAGCCCTGCGCACCAGCGAAAAACTCCTGAACCATTCGCAGGAGATGGCCGCCATCGGCAGTTTTGTGTGGAACCTGCAAGCCGATTCGCTCACCTGGTCGAAGAACATGTACGCCATCCATGGCGTGGATGAAGCCGGTTTTGCCGGGAACCTGGGCGAGGCTTCCAACCAATTCATCCATCCCGACGACCGGGAGCGCGTGCAAGCCGAGATCGAGCGCATGGTCCAGGCCGGGCGCGTTTGGAGCATGGAGTTTCGCATCCTTCGCCCGGATGGCCAGGAACGGGTCATGCGCTCCAGCGGCGAGTTCGAATTCGACCGGGGCGGCAAACCGGCCAAGTGTTTTGGCGTCCACCAGGATATCACCGCGAGCAAGCGCGCAGAAGAAAAGTTACACGCCACCATTGCGCAGTTAAGCCTGCTTTGGCGCGCAAGCGAGTCGCTCGTAAAGTCCTTGCACCTGCCGGAGATCTTGCAGACCCTCACCGAAACAGCGGCGCAACTGCTCGACCTGGATTCCAGCGCCATTTACCTTTCGGAGGGCGATATGCTCTACCTTGGGGCTACCACCCCGCCCTTGCCAGGGGACTTTCCAGAATCGCTGCGGTGGGCGCGCCTGGCCGACCACCCCCACATCCAGCGGGCCATTGCCAGTTCAGAGGCCGTCATCCTGCCAGACGCCCAGGCAGCCGAATTGACCGAAGCCGAACGCGCGGTGTGTGAAATTCGCGGCCTGCGGACGATCACGTATCTCCCCATGATGGGCGTGAATCGGGTCCTGGGCGCGCTGATCCTGGGAACCGTAGGCGCTGCCCGCTCGATCACGGAGGACGAATTGGATGCCTGCCGCGCTCTCAGCAGCCAGGCTGCTATGGCAATCGAAAATGCGCGTCTCTACCAGGCTGTCAAAGACGAATTGGCCGAACGCCAACGGGCGGAGCAGGAAGTCCAGAAACTCAACGCGGAACTGGAGGGGCGCGTGGAAGAGCGCACCCGCGAACTGCGCGAAGCGCAGGAGCAACTCGTCCGCCATGAGAAACTGGCCGTGCTGGGGCAACTGGCGGGCGGCGTGGGACACGAACTGCGCAACCCGCTGGCGGTCATCAACAACGCCGTCTATTTCCTGAAACTGACCCGGTCGCAAGCCGATGAAAAGATGCGTGAATACCTGGACTTGATCGAGCGCGAGGTCCACAACGCCGACAAGATCATCAACGACCTGCTGGACTTCTCGCGCGTCAAATCTGTGGGGCGGGAGCCGGCCTCCGTTGCAGATATGCTGGCGCGCACCCTGGAGCGTTTCCCCGCGCCCCCGGGCGTGCAAGTCACGCTCGACCTGCCCGAGGGCCTGCCCCCCGTCCACGTCGATCCGCGCCAGGTGGAGCAGGCGCTCGGCAACCTGGTGGTCAACGCTTACCAGGCCATGCCGCAGGGAGGACAGTTGCTTGTCCTGAGCTGCGTCGAAGGATCAGTGTTCAGTGAGCAGTGTTCAGTGGATGACCGCCAATGGGTTCAGATCGTCATCAAAGATACGGGGGTGGGCATCCCGCCGGGGAGCCTGGACAAGATCTTCGAGCCGCTCTTCACCACCAAGGTCAAGGGCATCGGGCTGGGGCTGCCCGTCAGCCGGAAACTGGCAAAAGCCAACGGCGGCAGGATCGAGGTTGAGAGTGAAGTTGGGAAGGGCAGCATATTTACGGTTTGGCTGCCGGTACACAATGTCACTGCGAGGGTGGAGTAGGTGGTGCTTTCCCGCCGTACCGGAGCCCGAAGCACGTGTACCCAGCGAAGCAATCCCCTCGTGGAACTGGGAGATTGCTTCAGTCGCTGCGCTCCTTCGCAATGACA
>JBMOMO010000246.1:0-9259 GCA_049324135.1 Chloroflexota bacterium | reverse complement strand
CATTTTTATCCAGGTTGGGGGGGGTGACAGGCAGGGTCAATACTTATACGAACAGCATTTACAAGTTGCTTTGACATTGGTGCACCTCCATTGATTGTGAATGTGCATATGAATGATAAGATTCTAGCACATCCCCAAAAAGGAGGGGCGTGGCCGAAACACTCAATTTGCGGAAAAAAGGCTGTTGGCTAAAGTGATACTTTTGGGCGATATTGCAGCGCCGCTGTCAAATGTGGTGATTATATATTTTCACTCCCCGCCAGGTCTGCGATGCTGCGTGACGATTTTAGGATACGGTGATAGGCACGCGCCGAGAGGTTGAGTTGGCTCATGGCCGAGCGCATCAGGCGCTGGCCTTCCTCTTGCAGTCGGCAGAACTGGTTCACCTCACGGCTCTCTCATCACTGATTACCGTTAGAAAGTGTTTCTTAAGTCCATGCGTTTTATCTTGTACACGGAAAACACGGATGAGAACAGGGCTTTTTTTAAAGGTTTTGGCTCATATGCAAGCAGTGTGCAAGTACCGTGGCGCAAGTCTATAGACTTGCGCCACCGGCGCGGCCTGTTCGTAAACAGGTACTCGTCACGCTAAAAAACGCTGTTTTCGATGTCCAATAAGTAACTCACAAAGAAAAGCAGTGGCGGAGGCCGGACAAGCGCACCAGGTTTACACATGAGCCAAGGTTTTTTCGTGAAACTCGGTGTAATCCGTGTTATCCGCGCCCCAAAAGCCCTTTAAGAAACAGTCTCTTACACTAATTTTTTCTGGATCGCCATCGTCACTGCCGCCACCCGATTATCCACCCCCAATTTCATCAGGATGTTGCTGATGTGATACTTGACAGTGGACAAACTCACCACCAACCGCTCGGCGATTTCGGCATTGTTCAAGCCCTCGACCATCAATTTCAGCGCTTCGCGCTCGCGCTCGGTCAGGGATTCGGTTTCCTGGGCCTGCTGGCTGGCATGGACAAGCGCCTGTGCCGCTTCGGGGGAGAGCGTCATTTTGCCTTCCTTCGCGGCTTTGATGGCGGCGGCCAGTTCTCGGGCGCTGACATTTTTCATCAGGTAGCCCATTGCTCCGGCCTTGAGCGCGTTTTGCACCAGTTCATCCTCCTGGAAGCTGGTGAGCGCAACAATCTGAATGGCCGGATTCTGCTTTTTGATGGCAGCGGTCGCGGCCACGCCATCCATGACCGGCATCATCAGATCCATCAGGATGACATCCGGTTTCAGCAGGTTGGCGCGGACGACGGCCTGTTCGCCGTTTTCGGCCTCGCCAACCAATTCCAAATCGGGGTTAACGCTCAGGAATGCGCCCAGCCCCGAGCGAACGACAGCGTGATCGTCAACGAGCATGATGCGGATTTTGTTTTCCATAGTCTCTCCTGATGGCATTATTGCCAGATTACCGAAATTTGCGTTCCCTCGCCGGGTTCGCTGTAAATCGTCAGTTTCGCGCCAATGGCTTCGGTGCGTTCGCGCATGATTTTCAGGCCCAGGTGGTCGGCGGTGACTGCCGTTGGGTCGAAGCCCGCGCCGTTATCGGCCACCGTCAAACGCACCATCTCGTCGCTGCACCGCAGGGTAACAACGGCCTGGCTGGCCCTGGCGTGTTTGACGACGTTGTTCAAGGCTTCCTGCGCCAGCCGGTACAGGCCGACCTGCACATCGGCGGGCAGCTTGCGTTCCCCTTTGGCGCTGAGTTGAATGGAGATACGCGAGCGGCCCGACAAAGCCTCGGTCAGTTGGCGCAAGAGCGTGGGCAATGGGACTTCCACCAGGGCGTTCGGGCGCAGTTCGACCAGCAGGGTGCGCATTTCGGCCAGCGCGCCGCGCGTCAATTGGCGAATTTCCTCCAGGCGGCGACGGCCTTCGTCGGGGTTCTGCGCCCAAATGTCGGGCAGCACATCCGCAATCAGGGTGGTGGAGAACAGGGTTTGGGTGACGGCGTCGTGCAGGTCGCGCGCCAGGCGGGTGCGTTCGGCGGTGACGGCATCCTGGGCGGCTTTTTCGCGCAGTCGTTCGTTGGCCAGGTTGAGTTCCTCGGTGCGTTCGGCAATGCGCTGTTCGAGTTGCTGACGGTGTTCGGCTTCCTGGGTGGCCAGCCGCTCGGCAGCGCGTTTTTTGGCGTCGATGTCATTGATCAGCCCCACCAGATAGAGCGGCTGGCCCTGCGGGTCGCGCACCACACTCATCGAGATTTGCGTCCAGAACACCTCACCGTTTTTGCGCACGTAGCGCCTTTCGGCGATGTAGTGTGTGTCCTCGCCGGAGAGCAGCTTTTTGAAACTCTCTGTGGACGAGGGAAAATCCTCCGGGTAGGTGACCATCGCCGGGCTTTGGCCGATCAACTCCTCGCGGGAATACCCCAACATATCGCACATGGCCGGGTTGGAATCCAGCACCACCCGGTCGAGCGACATCAGGCCCATGCCGACGGCGGAATTTTCAAAGATGGCTTTGAAACGGGCTTCAGATTGACGCAACTCCGACTCGACGCGTTTCTGCTCATCGACCATTTTTTGCAATTGAGTGTTTTGCTCGCGCACCGCCCTAACCCGCCACTGGAATCCCACGGCGACGAGCGAAACCACCCCCAGGAATAAACCCACCTGGAACGGCCAGGTCTGCCAGAACGGGGGCGAAACCGTCAGCTTGAGGGATGCGCCGGTCTCATTCCAAACGCCGTCGCTGTTGGCGGCGCGGACGTGGAAGGTGTACTCGCCGCCGGGCAGGTTGGTGTAGCTGGCGTAGTTGCGCGTGCCCGCCTGCACCCAGTCCTTGTCGAAACCTTCCAGTTTGTAGGCGTACTGGTTGCGGCGCGAGTCGTGATAGTCGAGGGCCGCGAACTCAAAGGAGATGAAATTCTGGTCGTAGTTCAGGCGGGTGGTTTCAGTCGGGTTGAAGGGCTGGGGCGAGTTGAAAACCGAGAAGTCGGTGATGACGACCGGGGGCGGGAGTTCGTTCTGGCGCAGGTTGAGCGGGTCGAAGACGCTGAATCCGCTCACGCCGCCCACATAAAATTCGCCGTTGCGGGCCTGGAAGTAGGCGTTGGAGTTGAACTCGTTGCCCTGCAAGCCGTCGCTTTTGTCGTAAATTTGGAAGGTTTCGGTTTGCGGGTCGAATTTTGCCAGGCCGTTGTTGGTGGTCAGCCACAGGAAGCCGTTTTTATCCAGCAAAAGGCCCAGGATGGTGGTGTTGCGCAGGCCATCTTTGGCGGTATAGACCTTGAATTCGTCAGTTTTTGGGTTGTAGCGGTTCAGTCCGCCTTCGGTGGCGAGCCAGACCAGGCCATCGGCTGTTTGGGCGATAGACCAAACCCCGTTTTGGCTGAGCGAGTTGGGGTTGGCGGGGTCATGCATCAGGGTGGAAAAGGCCGCTTTGACGGGATCCAGGCTGGCGGGGTCGGAAAGGTCGAGACGGGCAACGCCCCCGCCCCAGGTTCCCAGCCATAATTCATCCCCAATGCTTTTGAAACTGGTGGGCGGAGCGGGCAGGGGATAGTTGACAAAGCCCACCGCGCCAGGGTCGAGACGCGAAAGACCGGCGAAGTTACCCACCCACAACCGCCCGGCAGGGTCGCGGGTGATATTCGTGACCTGATTTTCGAGCAGGCTGGCGGGGTTGGCGGGGTCGTTCTGATAACGGGTGAAGATTTTGGTGCGCGGGTCGAAATGATTTAATCCGCCGCCCAGGGTGCCGACCCAGAGCGTGCCGTCAGAATCGGCGTAGAGCGACATGACCAGGTCGCTGGAAAGGCTGTTTGGATTTTCGGGGTCGTTTTTGAATTGGGTGAAACTGCCGGTTGCCGGGTCAAAACGCGCCAGGCCGTTTTCCCAGGTGCCGACCCAGATTTTCCCGTCGCTGGTTTGGGCAAAAGCGCCGACATGGTTGCTGGGCAGGCTGTTGGGGTTGGAAGCGTCGTTGCGGTAGGTGCGGAATTGCAGGGTGTCGAGGGCCAGTTTGTTGATGCCCGCGCTGAGGGTGCCAATCCAGATGACGCCGGAACGGTCTGGCAAAACGCTAAAGGTGTTGTCGTTGGAGAGACTTTCCGGGTCGGCCTGGTTGTGGTGAATGCCGATAAACTGCCCGCTGGCAGACATGTGCCAGACGCCGCTCGACCAGCTGGTGATCCAGAGCGCGCCATCGCGGTCGAAGGCCAGGTCGGTCAGGTTGTTGTCGGTGATCTGGTTGTCGAAGGTGCGGGCATTGTCGAAGTGGGCGCAGGCTCCGGTTTGGGGGTGGTAGCGGTCGAGGCCGCCGCCCGAAACGCCGTAGCCTCCATAGGCGATCCACAGGCTGCCATCTGGGGCGGGCAGGATGTCTGAGATATTGGGCGAAGCCAGGCATTCGCCGCTGGCGGGGAGGCGTTGCGCCTGACCGGTCGCCGGGTCGAACAGGTTCAGCCCCGCGCCGGGTGTGCCAAAGGCGCCGGTGCCGATCCACAGTTTGCCATCCGCCGCCGGGGCGATGACCGAGATGGCATCGCTGCTGAGGGTGGCGGGGTCAGCGGGGTCGTGATGAAAGTGGGTGAATTGGCTGGTCGCCGGGTCGAAGCGTTCCAGGCCGCCGAGCGTCCCAACCCAGAAAACGCCGTTTTCAGCCTGGTAGATGTCGGTGACAACCGGGTGACTCAGGCTGGCAGGGTTGGCCGGGTCGGGAGCGTAGCGGGTGAACTGGTGGGTGGCCGGGTTAAACTGGTTCAGGCCGCCGCCCCAGGTGCCAATCCAGAGCAGGTTCTCTTTGTCCTGATAGAGCGCGAGAATCCCGTTGTGGCCGAGGCTGTTTGGGTTTTCGGGATCGTGTTTAAATTGCGTCAGGTTGTAGCCATCGTAGCGGTTCAGTCCGTCCTGCGTGCCAATCCACAAGTAGCCCTGGCGGTCTTGCAGCAGGGCCAGGCCGGCGTTTTGCGAAAGGCCATCGTCAATGGTGAGATGCTCAAAGCGCAGGTGCGCGCCGGGGGCAAAAGTGACGCCCGATTCCCGCGCGCTGGCAGGCTGGAATGTGGTGAGCAGCAGCAGGATGGGGAGGATAAGCAGGATTCGGCGCATAATGGTGTTTTCCATGTCATTGCGAGCGCACTTCAGCGAAGCAATCCCCCGTTAAACGGGTGATGTTCTTGTCCTAAAATTTTTACCGCTTAATCGGGGAAAGTCCCCCGTTCTTTGGGGGATTGCTCACCTGCCCAGACCGCAGGTACTGGGTCGTCGCTGGGGAACGCTCCTCGCAATGACATTTTTCATAGTCTACCATTCTTTAACCCAGGGTTCGCACAAATCATACTCGGTGAAACCCAGCGAAGCATACAGCGCCCCGGCGGCCTCGGAGTAGGAGCCGACGGTGCAGAGCGTGGCCCCCAGGTCGCGGACGCGGCGCAGGCCCTCGGCCATCAGCGCCTTGCCCAGGCCTTTGCGCTGGTGCTCGGGGTGCGTGCCAACCGGCTCGAAGGCCGCGGTGCGGGTCGCATCGTCAAACCAGAGGGTGCAAAAGGCGGCAAACTCGCCGTTGGCGGCGACGCCTACCAGGTCGAGGTCGCGGCGATAGAGTGGGGCGCGCTGGACGTTGGCGTACCAGTCCCAGCCTTCGTACTTTTCATCCGGCTCATCCGGGTGAAAGGCTTTCCATGAGACCCAACTGCGGGCGGGATGCTCATCCAGGCCGCCCAGGGCGCGCAGGGTATATCCATCGGCAGGTTTGAAATCGGGGATGGGTTGGCTCATGTCGCGGCGGCGCTGTTGCTCAGGGAGCCACTTGCTCTTGGAATAACCGCGCCGTTTGAGGACATCCTGCCGCAGCAGGTCGTTCTCGTGCGCCCAGGCCACCAGGCGCTGATTCCCTTCGGCCTGTGTGGTGGCGAACTGCGTTTCCGCCGCTGAAAGCATGTCCACGTCGAGCTCGGGGGTGTGGAAATTGGGATGCACCTGCAAAAAGGCTTCGCCAGGCCCATCGGGGTTAAGCACAGCAACCAGGCGGCCATCCGGCGTTTCCCACAGGAAAATTGCCGCCGAAAGGTCGAATTTGAAAATATTCTCATTGACATGCCAGCGCCAGTAATCCCAACGGTAGAGCGGCCAACTGATTTCGTGGCGGTTGTTTGCCAGGAAAACTTCGCGCAGGAATTGGCGGATTTTTTCGCCATCGGATTCGGTTTGGTATTTGCGCAGGGTGAGTTTCATGGTTTCATCATACTCCGCTGTTAACAAAACCTCCCCCGTCTGTGGGGGAGGTTTAAGCTGGTCAAGTGGCCAGGTTGCTTTTCAGAAAAGTGAAATTCCATGCGGGTTCACTCGCTGACTTTCCAGATTGGGTCGCGAAGGATGAATAGAACGACAAGTGCGCCAAGCGCCAGGCTGGGGAGTCCGATCCCAAAAGAGAACAGGATGTCGGCAGGCTTGACCAGGAACAACATGAAGAAACTCAAGGCCTGGTTATTCAGGGCGTGCAAATAGGCCGCCGTCCAAACGCCATTTGATTTGAAGACGGCATAGGCCAGGAAGTAAGCCAGGAGGATGCAATAGGCCACCATGACCAGCGAGCCAAGCACTGGCTGACCGGGGTAGTTGTAACCCATCCAGATGATCGGCCAGTGCCAGATGCCCCAGATCACACCCAGCAGGAAGGTGCCACGGACGCGACCGAGGCGGGTCAATTCAGTTTGCAGGTAACCGCGCCAGCCATATTCCTCGCCCATGGAAATAATCAGCCCCAGGAACGGCCCAATAAGAAGCGTCTGGATTCCCAGGATGGGCAAAAGCGCCGCAGCAGGCAGGTTGGCCGCCGCCATTTGCGGAAAAGCGGTGGAGAGATCGATCACTTCGCCCAGCTTGAAAACATAGTTGAGCAGGGTCTGCAACCCGTAGAAAGCGACCACGCCCAATCCGTAGAACAACCAGACCTGCCATTTGCCGCCGGCCAATCCCGCGGCGAAGGCCGCTTTTCCACCCCTGATGCGGAGCACGATCAGCAAAATCAGCCCAACCAGGTTCAGGGCAAGCAACAGCGAACTGATAAGAGCGCCCTGCTGTGGCTGGATCAGGCCGGCCACTGCGCCAACAAAATAAAACAGCGTGAGCAGCAGGTAGAAATAAACGAACCAGCGCGACGCGGTGCGGTTCGCGCGGTGGTAGATGGGGCTTTCCTTGAAGAAAAAGAGGCCCAGGAACATCGCCGAAAAAGCCGGCAGGAGCATCTGGAATTGCATGAGCAGGGCGGCAGCCGGATTGGTTAATCCGCCATTCAAGTACAGCGCCAGGTCGACCAGCCAGCTCAGGCTGAAGGTCAGGCCCAGGAACCAGGCAACCTGCGGCCAATTGACCTTTGACTGTGTTACAGCGGAAGGATGGGGCATTGTCTGCATGATGGTCTCTCTTTTCTGATGAATTTCAAAAGAACTTTGCGTACGAACTGTGGATGGCATATCCGTTTACAAATCAGCATTCCCCGCCGTGGGGGAGTTGCCGTGGCCTATCGGCGAGGATCCAGGCCGGTCAAGTGAGCAGGGGCTATCCCGGTTTTCGGGCAATCACGTACCCATAACTCAACCAACGCCCGCCATCCTGCTGGATAATTTTGGCTTCGCCCTCGGGGTTGGCCTGACAGTAGGGGTCATTGCGGCTGAATTCGTTCCACCAGGGCCAGGCGTCGGGGGCGTAGGCGGCTTCGATGATATCGAAACCGGCGGCGCGGCAGGCCGCCTCCGTTTCGGCGATGGTGGCGAAGCATTTGGCCCAGCCTTCGGGGCCGGCGCCCTCGCCGCTGGCGTAAATGGACAGATCAGTGGGGATCGCCACATCCAGGTGCATGGGTTCGCCCAGGCCAAAGATGCCGCCGGGACGCAGGATGCGGTGGATTTCCGCCAGACACTTCTGGTAGAAATCCGCGCCAAAGAAGCCGCGCACCATCTCCAGCGTGGTGGTGGAGTGGACAAAGTCGAAGGTGCCGGCGGCGAAATGAGTTTCCGGCACGCCCAGTTTCAGCCCGATGACCTGGCTTTCGACGCCCCAGGCTCGGGCATTGCGGTACAGGTGTTCGACGTGAGGCAGGCCGTCAGCACGGTCATCATCCGGGTCGAGGCCGATGACCTGCACACCGTATTCTTTTGCCAGGAAGCAGGTCTGGTAGCCGCGCTCGATGCCGATATCGAGCAGACGCGCGCCGGGGAGCAGGCCCATCCTTTCAGCCATGAATTCGGTCAGGCGCAGGCCGCCGGGGCCGCTGCATTCGGCGTAGATGGTTGCCAGGTCGGTGTAACGGCTGGATTTGGGGTAGGAATTCATCGGCAATGCTCTCCTTTTGTTTTGATTTTACCGAAACAACATAAAACCTCCCCCGCCGAGGGGGGAGTATGAGACTGGTCAGGTGGACAGGTTACGGTTTTAAGACAGATGGCCTGGGGCGTGCTATAATTTTTTTACCGAGTGTGGTAAACAAAACTTGTCCCTCACCAACCCGATTTGTTTTGAAAAAGGAGAAACGAACCATGGCGGTCAAATACAATGTCGTAGCGCGCGGCAACCCATCCAAACCGACCGACCCAAAGAAGTATTACCCGTCCATCGTTTCCAGCGGACGAATGACCCTGCGCCAATTGGACGGGGAGATTTCCAAGATTTCGACCGTTTCAAGCGCCGATACGATGGCGGTGCTCGAAGTCTTTATAAGGTGACTTATGAAACGAGACATGGATTTAATCCGAAAAATTTTGCTGACAGTTGAAAAAGAATACAAACCAGGTGAAACTTTTATGTTTGGCCTTAAGGTTGAAGATTATGATATGCCAACCATTGCTGAACATTGTGATTTACTTTACCAGCAAGGTTTTCTTAAAGCATACAAACCCACTCACGGCGGCGATAGAATCCAGATTTTTACGATTGGGAACATTACAGCAAGCGGTTATGATTATTTAGACTTGATTCGAGATGATGGCGTTTGGGATAAGACCAAAAAGGAAATCGAAAAACAAAAAATACCATCCACTTTTGAGACAATCGCTAAAGTGGCTGGTGTGTTTGTTGGGAATATCATCAAAGAATTAAGCGGGTAGCATGAATAAAACCATCCATTTTTGATTGATCACAGGAGTCTAGAGTCGTTTGTAAATGAGTCTAGGGTCGTTTTGAATCAGGTCTAGAGTCGTTTTACCTTCATCGGCTATAATATTTTAGATATTCAAACCCGGAGTCAAGAATTATGAAACTTAGCCAACACGAAATTACCGACATTATTGAGCGTTTACAAAACAGGGAAAACTTAC
>JBMOMO010000245.1:0-9281 GCA_049324135.1 Chloroflexota bacterium | reverse complement strand
AAAGGTGTATGCCCGACTACAAGCCGTGATTTCCACTTGCCGCAAGCAGGAGCGAAATGTCTTCGCCGTCTTGCACAGCCTATTCGCCTATCAGCCAGTCACCCTACTTGCGGGGTAGGCAGTTACCCTTTGCAAACGAACTTGACCCGGCCATCCTGCAAGTACATTCCAGCGCTTATCACAACACGCAGCAAATCCCGGCGCAATCCGTTTTAGTGGTTGGGGCGGGCAATTCCGGGGCGGAGATCGCGCTGGAGTTGGTCAGGGCAGGCAAAAAGGTCTGGTTGGCGGGGCGGGACGTGGGGCGCATCCCTGCCAATGGGCCGCTGGGAAAGTTCCTGGGTGGACATCCGATCTGGTGGTTCATGAGTCACGTCTTGACCGTGAATACCCCTATTGGACGAAAAGTTCGTTCAGGCGAATTTCATCGCGGCACCCCGCTGGGGCGCGCTACACGCCAGGAGATCAGGGCGGCGGGCGTCGAACTGACGCCACGCGTTTCGGGCATCCATGCTGGCAAGCCGCAACTCGAAGATGGGCGCATCCTGCCGGTGGAAGGGGTAGTCTGGGCCACCGGGTTCCGCCCGGATTACCGCTGGATCGACCTGCCGGTGTTCGATGAGCGGGGATACCCCAAACATTCGCAAGGAATTGTCCCGGATGCGCCGGGACTGTACTTCATTGGGTTGTTCTTCCAGAGGGCATTGAATTCATCCCTGCTCGGCGGGGTAGGCGCGGACGCGGCCTATATTGCCCGTCAGGTTGCCCGACCAGTGAACTAATCGGGTCAATAACCATCGCAACAGCGGTATCCTGCAACCGTGTTGCGGAATATGATGAAGTGGCCCCCCTCCCGGCCTCCCCCATTTTCTGCGCTCTCCAGCAGAAAATGGGGGAGGTGGCCGTCAGGCCGGTGGGGGCTGGGATTGAAAGTTGGGACCGGCGTTGAGCCGGTCTCTTTTGGTTTACTTCTTTGGCTTTGGTTCGGGCTTCTTTTCCATGTCCTTGCGGATCTGCTGGCGCAGCGCCTCGGCCTGCTCTGAGCGCGGCCCCTGGGCGGTCTCACTTGCCAGCGCGCCGAAGCGGTCGGAGAGCAGCATGGTGAGCAGGGCTTCCATGATGCTGCTGTTGGCCGTTCCACCTTCGCCTTCGCCCTTGCCGCCGCTGACCACCACGCGCGGCACCACGTCCACGCCGGATTGCTGGATGGCCTCGGCAAAGCGGTTGAGCACCTGCTGCGTCACCTGGAACTGCGGCCCGCCATACGCGCGCACCTGCTCTTCCGTCGCCAGCGCCTGGGCGATACCCACCCGGGCGATCTTCTCGGCTTCCGCCTCCGCCAGGGCGCGGATCTGGGCTGCTTGCTGGATGGAACGCTGGTACTCGGCCTTGCCCTGGTCGGTCTGGATGTTGATGTTCAGCTCGGCTTCGGTCATTCTGGTCTGCATCTGGGCGCGCGACTCGGCTTCGCGCAGTTCACGTTCCTTCACCGCCGCTTGCTGTTGCCGCCCGTAGGTCTCTACCTGCTCTGTGGCGATCTGCCGCGAGCGCAATTGGGTCAGGATAGTCTCGATTTGTGTGTCATCCGCCGCTGAAGAGGGCGTGCCGATCAACACCTCTTCCAGTTCCAGGTTGTAGTGGGCGAATTTTTCCTTCATCTCGACGCCGGCCTGTTGCTGGATGGCGCTGCGTTCCTGCAATAACTGGATCAGGGTGCGGGTCTGGCCGATGTTCTTGAAGTAGGCCGACACCATCGGGTCGAGGGTCTGTTCCACCAATTTTTTGATGTCGCCAAAGCGCTGGATCACGAGCGGGGCCTTCTGGTAGTCGATGTGGACGACCACCGAGAGCGGCAGGGATGGCTCGAAGGCGTCCTTGGTGATGAGCGAAACTTCGGTCAGGTTTTCGTCGAAGCGATGCGAACCGACCTCGGTCCTGATCCACTTCAAGATGATATTGGTGGTCGGGACGGGGATCACCTTACCCGCGTAGGTGTTGAAGGCGTACTTGCCGGGCAGGAGCGGCTCATTCCAGACGCCCCGGTTGCCTTTCGAGACCAGTTCGCCGTGCCGATATTCCATCCCTGACAGGTCGGCGCCGGCCTCCCCTGTGTATGAAACCACCACGCCGACGTTGCCGACCTCGATCACGGTCTTGGGGATCATCTCCACGGTGGCAAACAGGCGATTGATGTAATAGGTGCCTTCCACCAGCACCTGCAACTGGCGGCCGCGATAGCCGCCGGCCGCCAGGAAGTGGTCGGCGTCCTGGAAGTTATTGTGATACGTGTCCGCTTTTTCCGATTCGTCGCCCACAATAGGAGCGATGATCTCACCCTGCACCAGGGACGGGCCGTCATGTACGGTGACGATCCCCACCGTATCATCGGTATCCTTGATCACCACCGGGCGGAAGCCGCCGCGCTGGGCGATCACTTCGGCCATGTTGCGGATGGTCTCGGCTTCTTCCTTGCTGAGCGAAATGGTGTAAATCCGCTCCTCGGTGATGACGATGAACTGCACCAGGTTGATGGCATACGTGCCTTCGCGCAGGATGCGGCGCTGCGGGCCGCGCTGCCCGCCGTTTTTCAGGAAACTTTCCACGTCCTGGAAATCCTGGACTACTGCGTTGGATGCCAGTACCTGGGCCGGTTCCAACTGCTTGCCGTCGCGGGAGAAGATGTAACCGATCTTGCCCTGGGAAATGGTCACCAGGGGCATGGCATGGACGACGTACTGGATCGGCATCAAGTAATGCAGGCCGCCGCGCAAAATCCGGGGTTGGTAACCGGCCTCGCCGCTCAGGGCGATCAGGCCGGATTTCACCGAGCCTCTGCCGCTGAAGCGTTTCTCGACGATGCCGATACGGTTGTTGGGGATGAAGCGTATCCCGGACAGGATGATGAGGAACAGGATTCCAAGCAGCATCACCCAAAACAGGGAGGACAAGGTTATCGCAAACATATTTTCTCCTTTGTTCGTTACATGGGCAATACAACTTTACATACGTAGATTTCGCCCCTGTGTTGCACAGCGGGCTCTGGTATCTGATTGTATCAGCACGAGGCGAAAAGGATATAGGGTTTGCAGGCAATTTGTTACCGAGTTGGTGGTTTCCTGTTAGGCTTCGAGTAGGAAGAAAAGATCACCAGAAGGTAACATCTCCTTTGAAACTTCGATGCGCCATACCAAAGTGTCTATCAAAGGAGAGGCCTGTTGATGCTCTTCGAATTGCTCTATCGCGCCGGTCGGGCTGTCATCGGCAGTTACGCCCGCCTGATGCTCAAAATGGATGTTCACTGGCACGCGTCCCTGCCAGAGGGCCCGTTATTGTTTGCCGCCAACCATCCCAGTACCACCGACCCGATCTTCATCCATCTCATATCGCGCCAGCCGATGAGCGTGATGATCGCCTCCAAAGTCTTTTCCATCCCGGTGCTGGGCGCGTATATGCGGAAGATGCGCCAGATCGAGGTCGTCCCCGGGAAAGGGGAGCAGGTCCTCGGTCAGGCAAAAGAAGCGCTGGAGTCCGGCCGTTCGGTGACTATCTTCCCGGAGGGCTCGGTCAGCCCGGTGGATGGCTTTGCGCCTGTCCGTTCCGGTGTGGCGCGTTTGGCTTTGGGAAGCGGTGTGCCGGTGGTGCCGATCGGCATCCACCTGCGCGGCGAGAATTGCAGGCGCGTCCCGACCACCCTGGAAGGCCAGCCAGATATCATCACCTGGTACCTGCGTGGACCGTATTCGATTACGGTCGGGAAGCCTATGCGGTTCCATGGGGATGCCAGCGACCGCCCATTGGTGGAAGCGATTGCCGAGACGATCATGGACAGCATCCGCGCGTTGGCTTTGGAAAGCAAGACCAGGATGCAAGTATGCGCTTGAGTTGTGACGGGGTCACGGCTCTTTTTGGCCTGTAGGCTCGGCAGCGGTTAATTGCTCCAGGCATTGTAAGGCGGTTTCCTTCTCGCCCGGCAACAGCATGGCGTTCCCATCGAGCAGGGATTGGATGTACGGTATGGCCGGGAGCATTGCCTGCCGGGCGGTCTGCGCTACCCGGCCAATAGCCCGGAATGTCCCGGCCCGGAAGCGCGGGGCGTCTTCTTCTTCGAGATCCAACAGGGAGATCAGCATAGGGAAGAATTGATCGAATTGCGGGCAATTGTATAGAATTTCCCCGATCAATTCGGGCGCTCTCCAGCCAATGCCGCCCGATTCGTCATTGACCAGCCAGAACAAACGCAGCAGGGTATTACGGATGAATTCCGGGTCGCGCCCTGCAATGACCTTTGCCGCCAAACCAGAGGCCGTGACCGCATGGTCGCTGACAGCGGCGTCTTGGTCGTACGTCAGCGCGGTCAGCAGGCTCAAGGCGCGTTTCTTGCGCCTGGCAAGTTCAACGACCGGCTCGTAGTTGCCTGCCAGCAGCCATTGGCGCAGGGTCGGAAGGTCTGTGGTGGGTCTGGTATTCATAGCGGGGCGTGAATACTTTCGATTATACTTGCATTGCTGCCTGGTTGGTCAGGCATGTACAATCAAACAATCGGAGTACAACATGGCAAAAAAGGTCTCCCCACAAGGGAAAACGACGCAAACCAGACAGGCCTCTTCGCCTGGAAAAAACGTTTTTCTCTCACTCACACTGGTGCCCCTGGTCATCGGAATGATCCTGATCGGCGCCTGGGTGTTGGATATCGAACTGTTGGATGACCTGCAATCGCAGGTTATCGCGGGCGTCTTTTTTTTCCTGCTCGCATTTACCGCATCGAACATCGTCCAGAAACGCTGGATGCTTGCAGCCGGTTGGGGGCTGCTGGCAGTGGCCGATATCGTCACGTTAGCCTGGTTGAATGTAGCAGCGCAAATCGTTGCCCTCAGCGCCGGCGCGATTGGGGTGGTCCTGATCGGGATCGAATTTTATAAGCAATTCAAGCAGAATACACGGGAGTGAGGCCAGGAAAAATTGTAAATGCCCCACTTTCCTCGTTCCTATCGCTTGCGTCGTTTCCTGCGCTGGTTTACGCCTGGCCTGGGAGTGAAGCGCTGGTTCTTGCTGGCGCTGGCCGGTATGACGTTGTTGGGTGTTGGCCTGGCTTTGCTCCTGCTCGACCTGTACCGCATCGAGCCGGCCAATGAAACCTTCCTGGCGTTGCTCTCCTATGCCTCGCTGCGCTTCCTGCCGCGTTGGGTGCGCGTGGTCGTTTTTGGCGGGCTGGGCGTGGGGATGTTTGCCTTCGGCATGTGGGAACTCAACCGCGCCCTGATGCGGCCTTTCATGCGCCCCGGCGCGCATATCGTGGACCAACTGGCGGATTACCGCCGGCGCGGACGCGGGCCGCGCGTGGTAGCCCTGGGCGGCGGGCATGGATTGTCCACGCTGCTACGCGGGTTGAAGGACCATACCCATAACCTGACGGCCATCGTCACTGTGGCCGACGACGGCGGCTCCTCTGGGCGGCTGCGCGAGAGCCTGGGCATCCTGCCGCCGGGCGACATCCGCAACTGCCTGGCGGCGCTGTCCAACGACGAAGCCTTGCTGACGCAGTTGTTCCAATATCGGTTCAGCGGCGAGCCGGGGCTGGACGGGCATTCGTTCGGCAACCTGTTCATCTCGGCCTTGAGCGACCTGACCGGCAGTTTCGAGGAGGCGGTGGCCGAATCGGGGCGCGTCCTCTCGGTGCATGGACGGGTCTTGCCTTCGACGCTGCATGATGTAAAATTGGTGGCGGACGTGCGGTTGCCTCATGCTATCAACGAAGTGCGCGTGCAAGGCGAGAGTCACATCCCGAAGATTTCCGGGCATGTGCGCAGGGTGTGGCTGGAGCCGAACAATGCGCCAGCCTTCCCGCCGGTCATCCAGGCGCTGCTCAACGCGGACATGATCCTGGTCGGGCCGGGAAGTTTGTATACCAGCCTGCTGCCGAACCTGCTTGTCCAGGACCTCCTGGCGGCGCTGCGCGCCAGCCGGGCGCTCAAGATCTTCATTTGCAACCTTGCCACACAGTCGGGCGAGACCGAATCGTATTCGTGCTATGACCATGTCCGCGCGCTGGAAGAGCACGTCGGAGAAGACCTGTTCGACGTTGTGCTGTGCAATGATAACTATGAAGGCCGTCCGGGCGAATCCGCTCAATGGGTGATCGCAGACCAGGCGTCGCGGCGCGATGCGCGCCTGTATACTGCCGACCTGGTGGATGTGGACCAGCCCTGGCGGCATGACGCGCTCAAGTTGGCGCAAGTCCTCATGGATTTGTTCTATGAGCGCACCGGCCCGTTAGTGGCATAACAAAACGGTTTGATTGTGATAAAATTAACAATTGAATGTTGGTTGCAATCATCTTTATGTTCACGTCACCGCGAGTTGTCGTTTGAAGATCATTTGCTGCTCTCCTGGAGGAAAAACGACAAGAGGAGATTACGCTGTTCCCAAGAACGTTTCGCATTGACGGGTGTTCGATAAAGGATGACTGAAAAATTCAATGATCCTATTTTTCTGGAGGTTTCTCATGACTGTTAAAGTTGGCATCAACGGATTTGGCCGCATCGGCCGCCAGGTGTTGAAAGCGATCCGCGATTACTATCCGGGCGAGTTGGAAGTGGTGGCGTTCAACGACATCGGCGACCTGAAGACCATGGCGCACCTGCTCAAGTATGACTCGAACTACGGTCGTTTCGACGGTACGGTGGAAGTGGCGGATGACGGGTTCATCATCGACGGCAAGAAGGTCAAGGCGTTCAAAGAGACCGACCCGGCGGCCATCCCCTGGGGCGACCTGGGCGTGGAGATCGTCGTCGAAGGCACCGGCATCTTCACCATCAAGTCGGACGGCGTCAACAAGAAGGGCAAGACCGTGAAGGGCGCCGAGAACCACATCACCAAGGGCGGCGCAAAGAAGGTCATCATCACCGCGCCCGCGGAAGGCGAAGACCTGACGGTTGTTTTCGGGGTGAACGAGGACAAATACGATCCCAAGTTGCATCACGTGGTATCCAACGCTTCCTGCACCACCAACTGCCTGGCGCCGGCCGCCAAAGTAGTGCATGACTTGTATACGATCAAGCGCGGCTTTATGACCACCATCCACGCCTATACGAACGACCAGAAGATCCTCGACCTGCCGCACTCTGACCTGCGCCGGGCGCGCGCAGCGGCAATGAGCATCATCCCGACCACCACCGGCGCGGCCAAGGCCATTGCGCTGGTCATCCCCGACCTGAAAGGCAAGTTCGACGGCTACGCCCTGCGCGTCCCCACCTCGACCGTTTCGGTAGTGGATTTCACCGCCGAGATCGAGAAGGAGACCACGACCGAGGAACTGCGCCAGGCGTTCCGCGACGCGGCCAAACAGCCGCGCTTCAAGGGCGTGATGCAGGCCGTGGACGAACCGCTGGTCAGCATCGACTACAAGGGCGACCCGCACTCCTCGTCCGTGGACCTGCCGTTCACCAGCGTCCTGGGCAAGGAAAAGAACAACTTCATCAAAGTTGTCACCTGGTACGACAACGAATGGGGTTACTCCGTCCGCACGGCAGACCTGGCCGCGTTGATGGCGAAGTCGCTTTAGCCCATCCTTCACCCCCCTCTGTCCCCCCATGTTTCGATGAAAATGGGGGGCTGAAAGGGGCGGGGAGGAAAGGTTGAGCCGGAGGCTTTTATGTTCAACAAGAAAACCATTCGTGACATCGATGTGAAGGGCAAGCGCGTGTTGGTGCGCGTGGATTACAACGTGCCGATCAAGGAAGGCAAAGTGGGCGACGATACCCGCATCCGCGCGGCCATGCCGACGCTGGATTACCTGCTCGCGCAGGGCGCTGCCCTCATCCTTTGCTCGCATCTTGGCCGACCGAAAGGAGGCCCGGAGCCGAAGTATTCGCTCCAGCCTGTGGCAAGTCACCTGAGCGCCTTGATGAAGAAACCGGTCCTGTTCGCCGACGATTGCATCGGGCCGCAAGCCGAGACTGCTGCCAGGGCGCTGGAACCGGGCGAAGTGCTGTTGCTGGAGAATACCCGCTTCCATCTCGAAGAAGAGAAGAACAACCCTGAGATGGCGAAGAAATTGGCCGCGCTGGCGGATGTGTATGTCAACGACGCCTTTGGTTCGGCGCACCGCGCGCACGCTTCCACCGAAGGCGTGGCGAAGTTCCTGCCGGCAGTGGCAGGCTTCCTGCTGGAAAAAGAGATCAAGTACCTGGGACAGGCAGTTGCCAACCCCGAAAAGCCCTTCGTGGCTATCCTGGGCGGCGCCAAGATCAGCGACAAGATCGGCGTCATCAAGAACCTGCTGGCCAAAGCCGACAGCATCCTGATCGGCGGCGGCATGGCCAACACCTTCTTCAAAGCGCAGGGATACCCGGTTGGCGATTCGCTGGTCGAGGACGAGGCGCTGGATACCGCTAAGGAAATCCTGGCGCAGGCCGGGGACAAGTTCCGCCTGCCTGTGGACGTGGTCATCGCCGACAAATTCGAGGCGGAGGCCGCGCAGAAGACCATGGCGGTCGGTCCCATCCCGGACGGCTGGCGCATCCTGGACATCGGCCCCGAGACGATGGCGCATTACGCAGCCGTTGTCAAGGCGGCCAAAACCGTCGTGTGGAACGGCCCGATGGGCGTGTTCGAATTCCCGGCCTTTGCCAAAGGCACATTTGCCATTGCGCAGGCCGCGGCTGGGTCCGGCGCGGTGACGATCGTCGGTGGCGGCGAGTCGGTGGCGGCCGTCCAACAGTCCGGGCTGGCCGACAAGATCACGCACATCTCTACCGGCGGCGGGGCTTCGCTCGAAATGCTGGAAGGGCTGGCCCTGCCGGGCGTGGCGGCGCTGCAAGACAAATAAGTTCCACCCTGGCAAGCAACGTCCCGAAGGTTTTTGAGCCTTCGGGACGTTTTTCATTCATGCTGGAACATGACTTTGATGGACTTTTCCTTGCCCTTCGAGGTCGCTGCGCGGATGGCCTCCTTGTAGTCCGCCATCGGGAAGCGGTGCGTGATCAGTCCCTCGATGTCGAATTTTCCCGCCCTGTAAAAGTCATACACCCACTCGAAAGTATGTTTGGTGACGCCGCCCCAACTGTTCATGCCGTGACCGTAGGTGCCGACCAGGTTGACGTGATGATACCAGACCGGCGTCAGGTCTACCCTGGGCATGGGCGCCATGTGCGCGCCCACCATCACCACCGTCCCGCCGGCGCGTACCCAGCGCAGCGAGTCGTTGACCGTGCGCGGGTCGGCCACGCAATCGTAGATGAGGTCGAAGCCGCCGATGACCACGCCCTTGGTGAGCGGGCCGG
>JBMOMO010000244.1:0-9320 GCA_049324135.1 Chloroflexota bacterium | reverse complement strand
CGCGCCGCCGAGGCGGCCTGGATGCGTGACAAGATCATTGCGGCTGTCCCCCCTACCGCCGAGCAGGTACACGCGCAACAGATTCTGCTCTATAATGACGAGGCGGCGCGCGAGGCGGCCGGGCAACTGGCTGCCGGGGCCGACTTTGCAGAACTGGCGGCGCTCTACGACCCGAACACGCGCGGCGAACTGGGCTGGTTCCCGCGCGGCTACCTGCTGGAGCCAAAACTGGAAGAAGCCGCTTTTGGGTTGCAAGCCGGGCAGTACAGCGATGTGATCACAAGCGAGGTCGGTTTTCACATCCTGTTCGTGGTGGAACGCGACCCGCAGCGCCCGCTCTCGCCGGACGCTTACCTGGTGACGCAGGAAAAGGCCCTGCAAACCTGGCTGGAGCAGGAACGCGCAGAGGCTTCCATCACCCTGGCGCCGTAACAGATTCATCCCCTGTGAGTGTACGCCCGCACGGAGACTTTCATGGACAGTTTCGACTTTCAAGACCAGGCGCCCAAACGCCCACAACCCAGCCTCCCCAAACTGGCGCTGTGGGATATTCTCTCCATCTTTGCCCTGCTGCTCACCTGCTGCGTGGGAGTCTATTTCATCCTGGTCTTCATCAACCCGCTGACCCCGTTGAACCCGCTCAGGCCGTATTACCTGCTGACGCCCTCGCCGACTATCACGCGCCTGCCCCTGGATGCCACCTGGACGCCGACCGCAACCGTTTACCTGTCCCCAACGGCGACCCTGCTGCCGACCATCACCCTCCAGGCCACCAATACGCCGCCTATGCTCACCCCGCCCACCGATACGGCAACGCCGACCGAGACCCCCAGCCTGACGCCGACCCCCAAGGCCGCTTTTTCGGCGGTGGCGGTCAATGCGCTTGCCAGCACCATCTACTACCCTGACGCCGGATGCAACTGGTTTGGCGTGGCTGTGACGATAGACGACCAGAACAACAGTCCCCTGGTCGGCCAACAGGTCAGGCTGATCGGCACATTGAAGGGCAAGTCCATCGACAAGGTGCTGTTGAGCGGCGTCAGCACCCAATATGGGACATCGGGCGCTGAATTTTTCCTCGGCACCGAGCCGGTGGCGTCGAACAAAACGCTCTACGTGCAGGTATTCGACCAGAGCGGGCTGGTGCCGCTGTCCGAAAAAGTGTATTTCTCCACCTACACCGACTGCGACAAGAACCTGATCCTGATCCGCTTCAAGAAGAACCGGTAGGTTGATGCTGTGACTGTCACTTCGGAAGTGACAGTCACTTTGCTGTCAGACCTCTACATTCCAGTGCGCATAGTTGGGGTTTTTGGCGCGCACGACCGCCTCGAACAGTTCCATCAAGCGCGCCGTAACCGGCCCCATCACGCCTTTGCTAACCGGGCGGTGGTCCACCCTGGTCACGGCCACAATCTGCGCCGCTGAACCGGTCAGGAACAGTTCATCCGCAATGAACAATTCCGTGCGGTCTATGGAACGCTCCACCACCGGCAGGCCGAGTTCCTTTTCCAACAGTTGCATGGCCGACCTGCGCGTGATCCCTTCCAGGATATTGTCCGTCACTGGCGGGGTGATGATCACGCCGTCGCGCGCCATGAAAATGTTCATCGCGCTGCCTTCCGAAACGTGACCGGCCTGGTCCAACACCAGCGCCTCGTCGAAACCGGCGCGGATGGCGTCCGTCTTGGCCAGGGCCGAGTTGGCATAGGCCCCGCTCACCTTGCCGCGCGCCGGGATCATGGTATCGTCGATGCGCCGCCACGAAGAGATCGTCACGTGCGCGCCGGTCTCGTTGTTGAGGTATTGTTTGAAGGGCATGGAAAAGATCGTCAACTCGTCCCTCAAGTCATGCAAGCGCACGCCGATGCCGGGGTCCGCTTTGTAGATCAACGGGCGGATGTAAATATCCTCCTGCCAGCCCTCTACGCGCACCAGGTCGAGCGTCAACTGGATCAGGGCTTCCTCATCATAGGGGATTTCCATATTCATCATACGCCCCGAATTCAGCAGGCGGCGATAATGGTCATAAGGACGAAAAAGGAAGAGTTTCTTCTGCCCTTCATTCCAGTAGCCGCGGATGCCCCCGAACACCGCCGTGCCATAGTTGAACGCATGGGTTGCAATACTGACGTTTGCCTCTCCGAACGGGACGATTTTGCCCTCGAAAAAAGCATGTTTGGGAAGAACCACCAGACACCTCCTGTGTAGCCTGCATAGGATGGAAACTTTGCGCGCCGCTATTATAACCGCCCGCCTCATTCCCCGCCCCGGCCTGCTCCCGTTCCAGACGGCGTTTCACGGCCGCGGACGCTTCGACTTCCTCTCCTCCGCCAGGCCCCAGAGACTGAGCAACAAGGCAAATACGATCAGCGCGCTCACCAGCGCGAATGTGTCGCGCAGCGCCATCGTCTGCGCCGGGATGGAGGCGCTGGTTGCGCCGCCGGGCAGCAGGCCGCCCGCGTGCTTGAAGACCTGTCCCGCCCACAGCGCGCCCAGGGCGGCGATGCCGGTAGTCTGCCCGAGGGTGCGGGTCACGGCCAAGATACCGGAGGCAACCCCAAGCCGGTCGCGAGGCGCAGCGCCCATGATGGCGCTGTTGTTTGGGGACTGGAACATCCCCACCCCCAATCCCACCGGCAGGAAGCGCAGGACATAACCCAGGGAGGTCGTCTCCGCATCCAACGAACTGACCGCCAGGAATCCCAGGACCAGGACGCCCAGTCCCGCCACTGTGATGGGACGCGAGCCGTAACGGTCGGAGAGGGCGCCGGAGAGCGGCGCGATCACGCCGAGCGCAGCCGGTACGGTCGCCATCAACAGCCCGGTCTGCTGGGGGTCGTAGCCCAGCACGTTCTCGGCGTAGAACGGCATCAGCAGCAGCGTGCCAGACAGGCAGATGAAAACAATGAAACCAGTCGCCAGCGAGACCGAGAACAGGCTGCTGCGGAACAGGCGCAAGTCGAGCATGGGCTGGCTCACGCGCAGTTCGATAACGATGAACACGGCCAGGAAGGCGATCCAGTTCCCTGCCAGGAGCAGGACGAAACCGTCCGTAAAACCGGCGCGCTGGCCGAGGGTCAGCGCCACCAGCAGCGAGAGCAGGGAAATGCACAGCGTCAGCGCGCCCCAATAGTCGAAACGCTGCCCGCCGGCCGGTTTGAAGGCCGGGACGTAACGCGCAACCAGCCAGACGCCCAGGACGCCGATAGGCAGGTTGACAAAGAAGATCCAGTGCCAGGACAGGCGCTGGACGATCAGGCCGCCCAGCGTGGGGCCGACCGCGATCCCGACCGAGACGACCGTCCCGCTGATGCCGAGCGCGCGCCCCCGCTCGGAGGGCGGGAAGGCCTCAGTGACGATGGCCATGCCCAGCGCCATGGTCATGGCCGCGCCCAACGCCTGCAGCACGCGAAAGCTGATCAGCCAGTGGATGGACGGCGAGACCCCGCATAACACGGAGCCGATCGTAAAGACCACAAAGCCTGTCATGTAGATGGGTTTCTTCCCGTAGATGTCCGCCAGGCGGCCGACCCCCAGCATGAGCGTGGTGACGGTCAGCAGGTAGGACAGCGCCACCCACTGCACCAGCGCAAAATCGGCCTGGAAGGAAGTTGCCAGCGTCGGCAGGGAAATGTTGACGATGCTGCCGTCGATGGTTGCCAGGAAAGTTCCCATGCTGACGGCCAGCAGGACGCACCATTTTTGCGAATAATCTACGGGTGGGGGAGTTGTGGTCATCTATGCTCCAGTTCGAGAGGGTTTGGGGATTATATCCCACACCCAATCCACGTATAATATACCCATTGCAGACATTCATGAACTTCAAGGAGAAACCATGCACTCACGGCGCGCGCTTCTCTACATGCCCGGCGATGACTGGAAGAAAATCACCAAAGCCCTCACCCTGGGCGTGGATTGTATTTGCATGGACATGGAAGACGGCGTGGCCGTCAGCCGGAAAGCCGAAGCCCGCGCTGCGATTGCCAGGGCTTTGCAGGAATTGGACTTTGGCAGGAGCGAGAAACTGGCGCGCATCAACTCGGTCGGTTCGGGACTGGAAAGGGAGGATATCGACGCGGTCCTGCCGTATCGCCCGGATGGGATCGTGATCCCAAAGGTCGAAACGTACGAACAGATCGAATGGGGCAGTGAGACCATCGCAGCGGCGGAGTCGGAATACGGCTGGCCTCCCGGCTCGATCCGCATGTTGGTGGGCGTGGAAACCGCCCGGGGAATCTTGAACCTGGAAGAGATCGCCTCCCATCCCCGGCTGGACGCCGTCATCTTTGGCGGCGAGGATTTTGCCGCTTCCATCGGCGCAACGCGCACCCGCCAAGCAGTCGAATTGTTGTACGCGCGCCAGGCGGTCGTCACGGCTTGCGCGGCGTTCGGGTTGCAGGCCATCGACATCGTAACCATTGACTTCAAGAATCTCGACCTCGTCCGCGCTGAGGCGGAATTCGGGGCGCAACTGGGCTACACCGGCAAGCAGATCATCCACCCGGCGCAGGTCGAACCGGTGCAGGCAGCCTTTACGCCCGATGACGAGGCGGTTGCGCAAGCAAAACGGATCGTCGCAGGATTCGAGGCCAGTCAACAAGCAGGCAAGGGCGCGTTTGCCCTGGACGGCAAGATGATCGATATGCCATTACTCAAGAACGCCCAGAAAATTTTGGAGCGGGCGAAGGCGGCAGGGAAAATTGTCGAATGAGGAGTGATCTCATGGCCGGGAAAATAGCGTCGTCTTTTCGATGGATGCTGGCGATGATTGCAGCATTTACTATTCCACTCTTGGGCTGTAAGTCAACAGTGGGGCAAGTTCCACACGAAGGGAGATGGGGAATCTATGCGTTGGACCTCGCCACACAAGACACCCAACTGATCTACAATGCGGACAGGGAGATCCAAACCCTGCGCTTGAATCATCGCGGGGATGCGTTCGTCTTTGCCCAGAAAATGGATGGCGACGATAACGAGCATTTTGAAATCAATTCTATAGGCGTGGACGGCGCAAATTTCAAACGGCTCACCCGCAATACACTTTGGGATATCTATCCTGCCTGGTCGCCCGATGACAGCCTGATCGCTTTTCTCTCCTTCGGGGAAACTGGCCTGGACATCTACGTGATGACCTCAGAAGGAAACAATACACGCCTACTTTACGATTCCGGGACGCATGATGCTGATATTGATTGGATCGGCGACAAGATCGTCTTTACCTCCAACGGTCAAGTATGGGTGATGAAAAGCGATGGCACAGGGCCTGGACAGGTAACGCACCCGCCCAGGGCCGGTGAATGGGGACAGGCCAACCTCCCATTTGGAGACTATGACCCTCGCCTGAGTCCCGACGGGACGAGGATTGCCTTCGAACGGCTGGAGGGCGACACAGACCCGCACGGGAATTACAACATTTATATCGTCAACGTGGATGGTTCTGGGGAGACTCGCCTCACTTCGGATGGATATAGCCAAGGGTTTGCAGAATGGTCCCACGTGGGCAACAGGATTCTCTACATCGTTGCGGCCATCGATGGGGCGGGGCAATATGACATGTACATTATGAACGCGGATGGAACGAATAGACGTAACGTCACGCCTGAATACTTTCCAGCAGATTTTTTGGTCCATAATGCCATTTTCTCCAAAGACGATGCAAAGATATATTTCATCGGTGAGTGGTGGCAATAACAATAAATCGAACACGTTTCCCATAGGAAAAATAAAATGAAACCTGACCTCTCTCGAATGGCCGTGATGAATGTAGACGAAGGCGAAGAAATCATGGGTGGATGGGCAACAGCGCACATCCCGCAGGTAGGCGTCTACAAACTGCTCGCCAAGAAGCGCAAGGATGGCGTCATCGAGTGGGCGCATTTCATCCAACGCGACAACGGCGCCAAAGAGCGCATGATGCGCGGGGAAGTGGAAAGCCGTGAAAAACTCAATGAAGTCATCGAGATCGCCAATAAAAATCTCGGCCGGCTGTTTGGCGTGACCTTGCAGGCTGTGGATTACGAAATGTACACTCTGGACGGGAAGAAAGCCTCGAACAAAATCCACTAAAGGAATCGATCTTGCTGCCCATCATCTATGGTCTCTTGGCTGCGGCTGGCTGGGGCGCCGCTGATTTCACCGGCGGTCTGGCTTCCCGTCGTACGGGCGCGTACCGCACTGTCCTGTACAGTGAAGTTGTCGGGCTTGTTTTTATCATCAGCGCAGTGGTTCTTACACAGGAGGCGCGCCCGGCCTGGCCTGCGCTGGCGCTGGCCGGGGCAGCCGGGGCGATCGGCACCACCGGCCTGCTCATGCTCTACCACGCCTTAGCCACCGGCAAGATGAGCATTGCAACGCCCGTCTCGGCGCTGATGGCGGCTGCCATCCCTGTCCTGGCCGGGACGCTGATGGAGGGCTTCCCTGGCGTGTGGACCTTCCTCGGCTTCGGCCTGTCCCTGGCCGCTATCTGGCTGATCTCGCGGGAAGCAGGCAACGACAGCCACATCCTTACGCACATCAGCGAACTACGCCTGCCGCTGCTGGCGGGCATCGGCTTTGGGACGTACTTCATCCTGATGCACAACGCGGCGCAAACGGCCACATTCTGGCCGATGATCGCCTCGCGCAGCGGCGGGACGCTAATCATGCTGCTGTACAAAGCGCCACAAAGTAGTATGCCCATGCGCCGGGACACCTGGCGGGTCACGCGCGGCGCCTGGCCCTTCATCATAGTCAACAGCCTGCTCGATGCAGGCGGAAACGCCCTCTACCTGCTTTCCAGCCAGGCCGGGCGGATGGACGTGGCCGCTGTGCTCAGTTCCATGTACCCGGCCGTCACCGTCCTCATGGCCGCGCTCATCCTCAAAGAGCGCGTGGCGCGCTCGCAAGCCATCGGCATCCTGCTGGCGCTGGTCGCCATCCTCTTCCTGACCGTCTGATGCTGACCACCCCCATCCTCCTCGGCCTGCTCTCCGCGCTGACCTGGGGCGCTGGCGACTTCAACGGCGGACTGGCCGTCAAGCGCAGCAATCCCTACGGCGTGATCGCGGTCGCGCACAGCCTCAGCCTGCTCCTGCTCCTCATCCTTGTCCCTATCGTCGGCGAACCCGTTCCCCCCCTGCATGATTGGCTGTGGGGCGGCGCGGCGGGGTTGGCGGGCGGAATCGGCCTGATGCTCCTGTACCGCGCCCTGGCGGAGGGACGCATGAGCATAGCCGCGCCGGTCTCGGCGGTGGTGGCAGCCGCCCTGCCCGTCATGGTCGGCTTGCTGAAAGACGGCCTGCCCGGGCCCTGGACGCTGGCCGGCTTTGCGCTGGCGCTGATAGCCGTCTGGCTGGTCTCAGGCGGCGAGGGACTGGTCATCCGTTTCGATGACCTGCGCCAACCCGCCATTGCGGGCATCGCCTTCGGGGCGTTTTTTATCTTCATCGAGCGCGCCAGCCAGATCACCTTGATCTGGCCGCTGATCGCCGTGCGCATCGTGTCCACCAGCACAATGCTCGGTTACGCCCTGCTCACCCGGCAGGACTGGATCCCCAAACGCGAGAGCCTCGTCCCTGTTCTCTTGAGCAGCCTGCTGGATACGCTTGGCAACGCCTTCTACGCCCTGTCCGCCCGCACTGGCCGCCTGGACGTAGCCGCCGTCCTTGGCGCGCTCTACCCCGGCGCAACCGTCCTGCTGGCCTGGGTGTTCCTTCATGAGCGCATCTCGCGCATCCAGGCTATCGGTATTGTCCTGGCGCTCTCAGCCATCGTGATGCTTACACTTTAACGTAGCGCGGAATTCATTCCGCAACCAAAAGCGAAATAAATTTCGCGCTACAAATCTTCGCGGTTGTTATAGATTCTCAAGAGCAATACTATACCAGGAGACTATCATGGGCAAACTAGAAAACCGCGTCGCCCTCATCACCGGCGCTACCTCCGGCATCGGCAAGGCAACCGCCATCCTGTTCGCGCAGGAAGGCGCAAACGTTGTAATTACGGGACGCAGGCGGGATCGCGGCGAGCAGGTCGTCTCCGCTATTTCGGCCTTGGGAGGCGCCTGCCGCTTCCTCCAGGCGGATCATACCGACGCCGGGGCCTGCTCCCGCGTCGTGGAGCGTACCCTGGCCGAATTCGGGCGACTCGACATCCTGTTCAACAACGCCGGCGTCGTCACCAAAGGGACGGCGGAAACCGTCAGCGAAGCAGACTGGCAAGCCACGCTGGCTATCAACGTGACCGCTGTGTGGCGCATGAGCCGCCTGGCCATCCCCATCATGCGGCAACAGGGGGGCGGGGTGATCGTCAACAACGCCTCAGACTGGGCGGTGGTGGGCGCAAAGGACGCGCTGCCGTACGCCGTCAGTAAGGGCGCGGTGGCGCAGATGACGAAAAGCATGGCGCTCGACCACGCGCACGAAAACATCCGCGTGAACGCCGTCTGTCCGGGAGATACCTTCGTGGAGAGGTGGGAGGAAAAAGGCTACTTCGAGCAGTCAGACCCGGTAACGCGGGAGCAGGCCCTGGCTGAGTCGGCTGCGTACCTTCCGCTGCGCCGGTTCGCCCAGCCCGAAGAGATCGCCCGCGTGGTCCTGTTCCTGGCGAGCGACGATTCGTCCTTCGTCACTGGTCATCTCTTGCTGGCAGATGGGGGCAATACGGCGCAGTAGCGCGCACCGCTTCACCTGTCCAGCGGGATGTCGTGCAGGGAAATCTCGTCTTCCACCGGCTCCAGGTGGGTGAAGACGACCGCGTCGCTGATGGCCGCGCGGATGTCGCGCTCGATGTCTTCGGCGATGTGATGCGAATCGTGGACGGTCCATTCGCCCGGCACCAGCACATGCAGCGAGACGAAGCGGCGCGAGGCGCCCTGGCGGGTGCGCAAAGCGTGGAACGAGATTCCCTTTTCACAGTACTGCGCCAGGACGGCCTCTATCTTTTTCTGGTCTTGCGGGGAAAGGGAAGCATCCATCAGCCCAGCCACAGAGCGGCGGAGCAAGTGGATGCTGGTAAAGACGATGTTGGCGGCCACCCCCAGCGCCGCCAATGGATCGAGCGCCTGCCAGCCCGTCAATGCCACTGCGCCCACCCCGCAGATCACGCCAGCAGAGGTCCATACGTCTGTCATCAGGTGCTGCCCATCGGCCTCGAGTGTGATGGAGCGGTGTTTTTTGCCAGCCGAAACCAGGACGCGCGCCACGATGAAATTGAGCAGCGCTGCAAGGATAGAGATTCCCAGGCCAATTCCCAATTTTTCCAGCGGAACGGGGTGGAGCAGGCGCTGGACAGCGGTCCAGGCGATGCCGCCGGCGGCAACCAGGATCAGGATGCCTTCA
>JBMOMO010000243.1:0-9333 GCA_049324135.1 Chloroflexota bacterium | reverse complement strand
TTTTGCGAAAATTTTACTGATTATACCAACTGCAACAACGCAAAAGACCAGCCGGCTGCGGCCCACGTCCCGCCGCAGGCGGCGCGGCGCGCGTGTTGCGGCGGCAACTGCCCCCAGGTCACTCCCCATACACGAACAACTCGCCAATGGATTCGCGCAAGAAGTTGTGGCGGATGGCGTCTGCAAAGGTAGAGGCGACCGAGAGCACTTTCAACTTGGGGTGCTGATTTTCCGGCGGGGTGTGGACTGTGTCGGTGGCGACGATCTCGCTGATCTGCGGGATGGCCGCCAACCGCTCCAGGCCGCCGCGCGTGAAGACGCCGTGCGTGCACATCACCAGGATGTCATCCACGCCTTCCTCCACCAGCAGGCGGCTGAGTTCCAGGATGGAGCCGCCGGTGGCGATCTCGTCATCGTATACCAGCGCTTTCTTGTGCCCGCGCACCTGGTTGCCCACCAGCCCGCTGATGCGCACCTCGCTGTCGGAGACGCGCTCCTTGTTGCCGGCGGCGACGGGCAAGCCCAGGCTGCGAGCGAAGCGCGCCGCCGCTTTGGCCTGCCCCATATCGGGCGAGACGATGATGGCGTCGCCCAGGTGCCTGCCTGCCAGGTATTCCTGGAAGACGCGCCGGCTGCTGAGGTGGTCGGTGGGGACGCCGAAGAAACCGTGCGCCTGCGCGGAGTGCAGCATCATGGTCATGACGTGGGTGGCCCCGGCGGTCTTGAGCAGGTCGGCCACCAGGCGGGCGGTGATGGAGATGCGCGGGGCGTCCTTTTTGTCGGAACGGGCGAAGGAGAAGTAGGGAATGATGGCGTGCGCTTCGGCGGCCGCGGAACTGCGGGCAATGTCGAGCATCATCAACAATTCCATCAAATGATCGTTGACCGGCTGCGAGAGCGATTGTACGATGAAGACCTTGCGGTAGCGCACCGATGCGCCCAACTGCACGTACAGGTTGTCGTTGCTGAAGCGCGAGATGCGCGTCTCTTCGAGCGGGACTCCCAGCCGGGCGGCAATATCGCACGCCAGTTGCGGGTTGGACCCCCCGCTGAAGAAACGCACTTCGGTGGGGTCGATGGATGCTCTTTTCATCGTTCTACTCCGATCCCGACAATGCGGTCGAGGCGAAAATTGCGCTCGGCCCTGCGCAGGTGGCAGAAGCCTTGCAGGTACAGATAGTCTGCCAGGCCGATCACCTGGCCAGGCGTCACCCAGCGCGCCGTGCGCCGACCCTTGCCGTCCACATACTCGAGGCGCAGGCGCTTGCCGCTCTGGATGGCCTCGCTCAACTCGGTGGGCAGTTGGACGTTCTCGTTCGGCCAGGCCGGGGAGTTGTAGATGCCGATGAAGGCGTCCAGTTTGCCGCCCGGCGGTTTGATGGCCTCCATCATGCCGAAGAAGACGCCCCGGTCGGTGAGCGCATCCGCCAGGGCGCGGTGGGAGATGTCCATCGGGACGTGGAAGGCCTCGGCCAGCGAGAGCAGCGTGTTGGAGGGCAGGTCGAAGCGCTCGCGGGCGATGAGCAGGGTGTCGATCAGGTTGGGGATCTGCACTTCGCGCCCCAGACGGTGAAACTCGCTATCGAGGAATTGCAGGTCGAACTGGGCGTTGTGGCAGACCACCACCGCGTCGCGCAGGCGGGCGGCCACCTCGTCAGCCACAACGGAGAAGGGGGGCGCGGTAGCAAGTTCGAGGTCGGTCAGACCGTTGGTGCTGGCGGCAAAGGGGGAGAGCGGCCGTCCCGGGTTCACCAGCGTCTGGTACGTCTCGCGGATGCGCTTCCCCTCGCTCAACACGACGCCGACTTCGCAGATGCGGTCGCCGAACCAGGGCGAGAGGCCGGTGGTTTCCAGGTCCAGGAAGGCAAAACGGCAGTTGGTGAGGTCGAACATACGGGGGAAATCTCCCCAAACGGTGGAATGTGAACAGGCTCGATTTTACCAGAAGCGGCGCATCCTTCCCTTGCCGGGAAAGCCATTCTAGGGCAAAATGAGTGCCAACGATGAAAGTTTTGGCTGTCAGTGACCAGGAGATCGAGCGCATCTATGCGCTTGCTGCGAACGGGCATTTCCGGGATGTAGCCTTGATCCTGGGATGCGGCGACCTGCCGTACACGTACCTGGAGTACCTGCTTTCGGTCTTGAATGTCCCGCTGTTCTACGTGCCAGGGAATCACGACCCGGAATATGACCGGGAACATCCCCTGTCGTACGCCGAAGGCGCTTCCAACCTGGACCTGCGGACTGCCCGCGCCAATGGATTGCTCCTGGCCGGGCTGGGCGGCAGCATCCGCTACCGGCCCGACGGCGTCAACCAGTACAGCCAGGACGAGGCTTACCGGCGCGCCTTCCGGCTGTTGCCGCGCTTGCTTGTCCAGCGTTTCGTTTACAGGCATGGACTGGACATCCTCATCACCCACTCGCCGCCGTTCGGCATCCACGACGAGAAGACCGAAGCGCACCAGGGACTGAAAGCCTTGAACTTCCTGATCCGTTGGGCGCGCCCGCGCTACCATTTCCACGGGCACACCCATTTCTTCCGCCGCAACCTGGAGCAGTCCGTCACGCGGGTTGGGCGGACAACTGTGATGAATATCTTTCCGTACAAAGTAATCGAGATCGAAGATGACTGACGAACTTTCCTCCCGCGTCCGGGCGGATTTCAGCCGGGCGCGTTTCAAGTCCTTCCTCAACCGCGCCTGGTCGGTCCTTTCCGGCGCGCCGGTCAACCTGCTTTCCTATGACGATGTGAAGGAAAAATTGCACATCGGCGGCCCCATCTATCGCGGCTTGCATACCGTACGCACCGAGCAGATCGCTGGCAGCCTGAACCGCTACCACGAATTCGACCGCGCCTTCCTGCCCGCCCAGGACAACCTGGCGACGCGCTGGCAGAGCATCAACCGCGCCTTTTACGAGGACGTCAGCCTGCCGCCGGTCGTCCTGTACAAGGTGGGGGAAGTGTATTTCGTGGTCGACGGCCACCACCGCGTCTCGGTGGCGCGCGAGCAGGGACAGGAATACATCGAGGCCGAAGTGCGCGAATGCGCCACCAAGGTCAACATCACGCCCGACATCAAGCCCGAAGACCTGGAGATCCTGCACGACAAGGTGCATTTCCTGGAGCGCACCGGGCTCGACGCCCTGCGCCCCGGCGCGAACATCAAACTGACCATCCCAGACGGCTTCTCCCGCATGTTGGAGCATATTGCCGTGCATCGTTATTTCATGGGGCTGGACTTGAAGCGCGACATCCGCGAGGACGAAGCGGTCGGGCACTGGTACGATACGGTCTACCTGCCCATCGTGGAAGAGATTCGCGCCAGCAAGATTTTGAAGGAGTTCCCCGGCAAGACCGAAAGCGACCTGTACCTGTGGGTATTGGACCACCAGCACTACCTGGTGGAAAGCCAGGGCGGAAGCCTGCAACCGCCGGACGAAGCCGCCCGCGATTTCATCGACATTATGGAGCCATGATGACAGAACATCCCCTGGCAGGCGTCTACGCCGCCGCTGTGACGCCGCTCAATCCCGATTCGACCCCGGACCTCGAGCCTGTCCCCGCTTTGCTGGGTTTCCTTGCCGAGCGGGGCTGCCACGGCGCGCTGCTGTTCGGCACCACCGGCGAGGGACCGTCGTTTTCCCCCGCCGAGCGGATGGCGGTCTGGCAGGCCGCGCTGGAGGTCCGCCAGGCCCATCCCGCCTTCCGCCTGCTGGCCGGAACCGGCACGCCCAGCCTGCAAGAGACGGTCGACCTGACCCGCGCGGCCTTCGACCTGGGCTACGAGGGCGCCGTCGTCCTGCCGCCGTACTACTTCCGCAACGCAACCGAGGATGGCCTGTTCGCCTGGTTCAGCGCCCTCATCCGCCAGGCCGTGCCAGCCGATGGGTACCTGTTGGGCTATCACATCCCCGGCGTGACGGGCGTCGGCTTTTCGCTGGATCTATTGAAACGTCTGAAAGACGCCTTCCCGCGCCAGTTTGCCGGTATCAAGGATTCCTCCCACCAGGCCGATTTTGCCGCGGCGCTGGGCGAGACCTTCGGCGCTGACCTGGTGGTCTTCTCCGGCACCGACTCGGATTTCTCGCTGGCCTTGCAGCACCACGCCGCCGGCTGCATCACCGCGCCCGGCAACCTGCTGTCGCCCGGCCTGCGCGCCGTCTACGACGCCTTCCGCGCGGGCGAAGATTATTCCGCCGCGCAGGGCCAGTTGGCCGCCCAGCGCCACGTCCTGGAAAAATACATGCCCTTCCCGCCCATCCTGAAAGCCCTGCTGGCGCGCCTGCACGGCTTACCGCGCTGGCCGGTGCGCCCGCCGCTGGTGGAAGTGAGCGAGGAGACCGCGTTGCAAGCTGCTCAGGAACTGGCGCAGGTGACAGGTGAGGTGTGATGATGAGCCTGCCCGAACCCACCCGCCCCTCCCTGCGCGCGACGCTGCTCTACCTGTTCCGGCGGATCGTCAAACCGGTCACGCTGGAACGCCGCGCCGAAGTCCAGGTGCAACTGCGCGCCGCCTCTGCCCCGGATTTCGACTTCTTCCTGCTGGTAGTGCTTTCCTGTGTCATCGCCACGCTGGGGCTGCTCACCGACTCGGCGGCCGTCATCATCGGCGCCATGCTGGTTGCGCCGCTCATGTCGCCCATCATCGGGCTGGGGCTGGCCTCGCTGACCGGCGACGCGCGCCTGTTCCGCGACGCCGGTGTGGCGTTGGCGCGCGGGGCTTTCATGGCTGTGCTGATGGCGGCCCTGCTGGCGCTGGGCAACCGCTACCTGCCCTTCGTCACCCTGCACGAACTCCCCGGCGAAGTGCTGGCGCGCACCCGTCCCAGCCCGATCGACCTGACCATCGCGCTGGCGGGCGGCATGGCGGCCGCCTTCGCGTTGGCCATGCCGTCCATTTCGGCCGCCCTGCCCGGCGTGGCAATCGCCACCGCCCTCATGCCGCCGCTTTGCACGGTAGGCATCGGCCTGGCCTTGGGACGCTGGGACGTGGCCGGCGGCGCGTTGCTGCTCTTCGTCACCAACGCCGTGACGATTGCCTTCGCCGCTATGCTGGTCTTCTTTGCGCTCGGTTTTTCCCCCAAGAGCGAAGCCGGCCGCAGAGTCCCGCGCGCGCTGGTCATCTCGGCCGCTTTTACGCTGCTGTTGCTCGCGCCGCTCACCACCATCAGCGCCCGCTTTTTCCGCGAAGCCAACGAAAACCGTTACATCAACAGCGTCCTCAGCGAAGAGATCGCCGCCTACGAGGCGGAAATGACCAGCCTGCAGATGAAACAAGACGGCGAAACGCTGCACATCGCGCTCACCCTGCGCCTCCCGGAGCAACTCCGTTACGAAGACGTGATCGCGCTGCAACAAAATATAGCGCTGAGGCTGCAACGGCCGGTGTCCATCGTGGTGAACCAGGTGGTCGCCACGCGCCTGGACCCGCTCATCCCGCCCACGTTCACGGTCACGCCCACGCCCGCTACCTTTACCCCAACCGCTACCTTCACCCCAACCATTACCGCTACCCCCATCCCCACGCATACGCCCACCTCCACTGCCACCCCGGCCCTGGCGCAGATCCCGCGCGACGCCGGCAAGAGCCTCGACCTGCTCCAGCAACCGGACGGCCCGTCCATCGGCAAACTACGCCCCGGCGACCTGGTCAACGTGCTGTACGATTCACAGGTAACCGGCGGCCTGGTCTGGCTGCAAGTGATGGACGCCGAGGGCCGCATCGGCTGGCTGCCGCAGATCTACCTGCTGGAGGTCACGCTCACGCCAGAGCCGTGACCCTGGGATGCCCCGGTCCGTCCATTGATGTGCGCCAACTCCCCTTGACTTTCCGGCAAAGGCGTCTTACAATTTTGTGTAGTTTGTAAGACACAAGGAGTGTTCCATGTTGCTCAGGCTTTCATCGAAAGGACAACTTGTCCTCCCCAAGAAGATTCGTGAGCAGTTGTACCTGAAAAACGGCGATCAGTTCCAGGCGCGCGTCCTGGATGGAAAGATCATCCTCGATCCGGTCAAAAATGGGGTGATCGAACGTTTGCACGGCATCCTGGCCGGAAGCGATGTGTTGAAAGACCTGGAAGAAGAACACCGCCGGGAAGTCGAGCATGACCGAAACGTTCCTGCTTGATTCCTGGGCCGTGCTGGCCTATCTGAAGCAAGAAGCGCCAGCCGATAGCCGCGTCATCGCCCTGTTGGAGCAGGCCGCCCAGGGAACGGCTCGTCTTTTCATTTCAATTATCAACTTGGGCGAGGTGTATTACAGCGTTGGCCGACTGCGAGGCGAAGGGTTTGCCAGACAGGTCCTGGCCGAATTGCAACTCCTTCCTCTCGAAATCCTGCCCGCTGACGAGGCTGCGGTGTTTGCTGCGGCGCGCTGGAAAATGCGCTATCCCCTCTCGTATGCAGACGCCTTCGCTGCCGCGGCAGCCGAACAACACCAGGCCACTCTGCTGACCGGCGACCCCGAGTTGCTGTCCCTGGCGGGGACGTTCAAGATCGAGGCTTTGCATAGGGGATGAGGGGTTCCCATTGCAGGCGGCTGCCTTCCCCCGGGTGGGCCAGCAGCCTGACCGTCGGCGCGACCCGGCGCTTATGTCCCATCGTATGCCCTCATTTGTATCCAAAAAAGACCCCTTTGCATGGGGATTGTTGCTCTTGATGGCCGCCCTGCTGGGCTGGGGACTGTACCTCATCCTGGGCTTCGACCGGGGCGCGCTGCGCGCTGCGCCTCCCCTACCCCCGCCCATCCTCCCCCGCGCGGCGTGGGGCGCGCGCCCGCTCGACCTGCAAGCGCCGGAGGAGTTCGGCGCCTTCGACCCGCAGACCAACCCCGCCGGTGTGCTGGCCTATCCCGGCGAACTGCGCGAGGCGCTGAACACCATTGTCGTCCACCATTCCGCGTATCCCGGGGGCGGGCCGGCCGAGATCCAGGCCCTGCACATGGACCGGCGCGGATTCGCCGACGTGGCCTACCATTTCATGATCGCCGCCGACGGGACGATCTACGAAGGCCGCGCCCTGCACATGCGCGGCGCGCACGTGCAGGGCTTCAACACCGGCTCGGTCGGCGTGGTACTGTTGGGGAATTTCAACGAAGAAGAACCAGGTGATGCGCAATTGAACAGCCTGCGGGCGCTGGTTGACTACCTGCGCTATGCCTACGACATCCGCTACCTGGCCGGGCACCGCGATTACCCGGACCAAAGCCCGGACGGCACCGAATGCCCCGGCGAACACCTGTACCCGTTGCTGCCCTCCCTGGCGCGCGACCTGGGGATGCGCTACGGGATCGAGGGGTACGTCGCGCCAACCGGGATTCATCCCACCGCCTTGCCTGCGGAGGCGCCCTTGGAATCCTACAACCCGCCGTAGGCGTTGCGCTGAGGCGGGAATAGTCTCCAGGGCAAAAACAATTTACTCGTATCGATGCTCCTTCGTTACAAAAACCCAACGCCGGATGGATTTGTGCTAAGATAGTTCTGAGGTACAGCCAATGGATGAGCACAGTTTCGAAGCCTTGCGTCAACGAATAGGCGATGAACACTTGGGAAAACGTATGCGCGCCCAGGTAGACCACACCCTCACCGTCATGGGCCAGGGTTTGGGGTCATTCCATTATGAAAACATGCCCCTGTTCATCCGCCTGGTGGATCTTTCACTTCGCCTCAGCGGGCTAAAAAAATACGGCCAGCGCAACGCCTTGCAGTTCGTTGTGCGTGAAAACCAAGCGCCCTTCCCGGGTCTGCCACAATCGTTCAACGGCTTGCGCATCCTGCACTTAACCGATCTACACCTGGACGGCTATCAGGGATTAGGCGCCCATATTGCCAAAGCGGTCAATGGCCTGTCTTTCGATTTATGTGTACTGACCGGTGACTTTCGTTTTTCAGACATAGGCAAGTACCTGCACCTTGCGGAGGAATTGAATGCGCTGGTTCCAGCGCTTAAATGCCCGTTGGGCGTTTACGGTATTCTGGGCAACCATGACTTTATCGAGATGACTCCGGTGATCGAGGCGGCAGGCATACACTTGCTTTTGAACGAAAGGGTGGCGCTGGATTCCAATCTTGAGACCCTGTGGCTGGTTGGCCTGGATGACGCCCACTTCTACGGCTTGCATGAGTTCGATAAGGCAATGCAAGGCGTTCCGGTCAACGCCGCCAAGATTTTATTGGTTCATTCTCCAGAATTGATTCCCCAGGCTGCGATGCGGGGATTTGGTTTGTACCTGACAGGACATACCCATGCTGGCCAGTTGTGCCTGCCCGGGGGCATCCCCATTTTGTTGAACGCTCATTGCGCGCGCCGATATGCGATGGGACGATGGGAATTCAACGGTATGAATGGATATACTTCAGCGGGCGTCGGTTCCTCCGGCGTCTTCGCGCGCTTCTTTTGCCCGCCTGAGATTATTATCCACACACTTCAAAAAGCAAGTCCGTGAAACCAAGGAATTTATGATCATAATGGTTCCTCGGCCCATGCCGCAGGCGTTGCACTGAGCCTGTCGAAGTGGACAAGCCCGAAGCGACCTTCCACCCGCGCGCCGTCTGTTCGCCGAAAGTTCGTGGTTCCACATCGTACCCGCAGGGTATTCGTGGATAGTTTCCATCACCATACCCTCCCAAAGCCTTGCGTTGCGACCGCAGGGAGGGGCGAAGCCGTGTCGAAACGGACACCCTCCCCCACCCCGAAGCCTTGCACTGAGCCTGTCGAAGCGGACTTCCACCTGCGCGCCGCCCGAACGCGTGCGTGTCATTCAAATCTCCCGCTGGTGCTTAATGAAGTAAACAAATTAGGGCATCATAATCAAAAGAATTACCTATGGCCGATCTGAAAATTTGGAAAATAGTTTTCGAAATCAGGTATCCTGCCGCCGCCAATCTGTTTGATAATCGGGGTAAAATTGCCGCGGAATGGCAGTGGAAGTCCGACTTATCAGAATGGCGGATATCTAACAATCAGGCGTCAGTTCACAACAAGAGTGGCACTACCTTTCTAAATGCTGGTTTCAAGACCACCAGTATTGTTATGGAATTGCCAGAAAGCCACGCTCAATTTTCCAACCAAGCGCTAGAGTTTTCAACTTGGGTGCTTGATTTGTTGCAACTCAAGAAAATAGATCGAGTAGGTTTAAGAATCATCCAACTTTCTAAGAAACAGCATTTTAAATTACTCGTTACAAAAATGCGTGAAAAACTGTTAGCGCTTAGTGACGATGACTGGAAATCCCTTGGTGGTTATCCAGAAGATGTTGGTTTACCTCTCACTTTGACGCTTGGAGAAAATAAAGCCAACTTCACTCTTGGACCAATGAAATCTGAACAACTAGT
>JBMOMO010000242.1:0-9342 GCA_049324135.1 Chloroflexota bacterium | reverse complement strand
GAATGAAATTCGGAATTATATTCGTCCAGGCGACATCATTATCATCAGTTTGGAATATTACAATTTTACAGAAGAGATGCTTTACGGACAACCGGAATATCTGTCAGACTGGATCGAAATATCGCCAAACAGGATCTGGTATCTCCACGATCCCCTCGTCCAAATACCGACAATCTACACAATCATGCTGCAACGGAAGATAAACCGCCAGGTGAATTTCTATCTCTACAACAGGTCACTGGTGGCTGTGCGAGGCGTCTATACCAGCGCAGGCTTCAATGAGCATGGCGATTTTGTCGCGCACCTTGACGACAATACGCCATTCGAAATCCCGGCGTCCATGTATCCGGTCAACACGTTGCCAGCGGCCTACGAGGAACTCGAAGACTTCTACCAATATGCGCTTTCGAAAGGCGCGCGCGTTTTCTATGAAGCGCAAGCCCACCGGCAAACGAATTGCGACGTGACCGGGATGAAAGCGATCAGGAAGTTTTACGTGGCATTGAAAAATAACACTACCATCCCATTGCTCGTGGATATCAAACAATTATGCCTGCCGGATGATTATTTCTATGACACGCCCTACCACCTTAACGCCATTGGCAGAGAAATCCGAACCGAGCGGTTGATAGAAAACCTTACCAATGCGCTCGATACACAATAATATACCAAAAGCGCCCCATTTCCAGGGCGCTTTTGTTTAGGGGACGAAGGTCAACGTATCTTGAACATCTGGGTCAGTTTCATGGCCAGGTTCAAATCCCCGGCCAGTTTCAATTTGCCCTGCATGAAAGCCTGCATCCCATCCAGTTCGCCAGTGAAAATCTTGACATAATCAGCGGAGTCGGCAGTCAAGGTCATCTTGGGGGAAGGATGCTCACCTTGTTCTACGGCGACTTTGCCATCTTTGATGGCGGCGTACCAATCGCCCGCTTCTGCGCCGGTGAATTTGAACTGGATGACGGCATCCAGCCCGGGGGCCTTGTCCGGCAGGAACGCGCCGGGCATCTTGGACATCAGGTCTGCTACTGTGAGTGGCATTTTATTTTCTCCTTTGATCAAATTAGACCCTAAAGGTCTGTGAGACCTTCAGGGTCTCGTCATTATTGTAAATTTTCGAATACGGCTGCGGCGCCCATGCCGCCGCCAATGCACATGGTCACCATGCCGTACTTGGACTTGCGGCGACCCATTTCATAGAATAACTGCGTAGCCAGTTTTGCGCCGGTACAACCGAGCGGATGGCCGAGGGCAATTGCGCCGCCGTTGAGGTTGACCTTCTCCAGGTCCAGTTTCAACGTGCGCAGCACCGCCAGGGACTGGGCCGCAAAGGCCTCGTTCAGTTCGAAGATGTCAATATCCTCCTGCTTGAGGCCGGCCTTTTCGAGCGCCTTGGGGACGGCCGCGATCGGGCCCAATCCCATCAGTTCCGGCTCTACGCCGCCGACCGCAAACGAGACGAAACGCGCCAGCGGCTTGAGTCCCAGTTTGGCGGCCTTGTCAGCGGACATGACCACGACCGCTGCCGCGCCATCCGACATCTGGGAGGAGTTGCCCGCTGTGACCGTGCCGCCTTCCTTGAAGGCCGGTTTGAGTTTCGCCAGGCCTTCGATGGTCGAATCGCCGCGCGGACCCTCGTCCCGTTTGAGGGTGAACTTGCGCGTGACCTGCTTCTCGTTCTCGTCCAATTCGACCATTTCTACATCCACCGGGACAAGTTCAGGATCGAACAAACCGGTTTCAACTGCCCTGGCGGCTTTCAGGTTGGATTGCAATGCGAAGGCATCCTGGTCTTCTCGGCTGACATTATACTTGGCGGCCACGTTCTCAGCGGTCATGCCCATGTTGGTGTAGTAATGCGGCAAATCCTGGGCAAAGTGTGGGTTGGGCGAGAACTTGTAGCCGGCCATTGGCACCATGGTCATGGATTCGGTGCCGCCTGCAATGGCCACGTCTATATCGCCCGCCATCACAGCGTAGGCTGCATGGGCAATGGATTGCACGCCCGATGAGCAATAGCGGTTGATGGTCTCACCTGGCACATGGAGCGGCAGGCCAGCCCGCAGGGCGATCATGCGGGCCATGTTCATGCCCTGCTCGCCTTCGGGGAAGGCGCAGCCAATGACCACGTCTTCGATTTCGGCGGGGTCGAGATTCGGCGTCCGCCGGAGCAATTCTTGGATAACGGTAGCAGCCAGATCGTCCGGCCTGACCGTGACCAGTGAGCCGCGTTTGGCCTTGCCGACCGGCGTCCGCGCCGCGCTGACGATAACAGCATCTTTTGTTGTCATGCTAATTTCTCCTTATGGGACACGGATGGAACGGAATTTACGGATTCTTTTCGATTTTACGGATTTTGTATCCACGACAAAGAGCCTTTTCTTTCATTATCGTAGATTTTCCGACGAAATTCTGCTTGAGGGCCAAAATTGAGCAAGAGGCCGACTTCGATTTCTGTTGACTTCAAATAGTTGAGCAGTTGTGCAGCATGATCATCATTGAGTTTTTGCGCAGCTTTAAGTTCGAGCAGCACAAAATCATTGACAACCAAATCGGCAATGTATTCACCAACAACTTGGTCGTGGAAGTAAACCTTGATCGGTACTTGCTGCTTGACATTCAGGCCTTGCTCACGAAGAATTATAGCGAGAGCATTTTCATAAACCTTTTCAGAAAAGCCATAGCCAAGTTCTTTGTGTACCTGAAAGAACGCACCGATAATTTTTCCAGTCAGGTCTGAATATTTGCCTTCAAAATTACTTTTCACGTGCGTCATGTTCTTTTCCGTAAAATCAAAAGAATTTCCGTCTTGTCCGTCAAATCCGTGTCCAATATCTTCTAATTGCGCAACGGCTTGCCCGTTTGCAGCAGCGACCACATGCGCGCCTGGGTCTTCTCTTCGCCGCACAGCGACAGGAAGGCTTCGCGCTCCAGGTCGAGGATGTACTGTTCGCTGACCCATTGCGGTTTGGACAGGTCGCCGCCGGTCATCACATAAGCCAGTTTCTGGGCAATGTGCAGGTCATAATCGGTGATGTAACCGCCCACGTTGAACGACCAGGCGCCGATGCGCAGCGCGCCCTGGGCGTCACGCCCGGCAGCATAGATCTGTTCCGGCGCAGGCGGGGTGTAACCCGTGGCAACCAGGTTGAGGACTTCCTTCTTGGCTTCGGTCAGCAAATGGTTGCGGTTCAGGACAATCCGGTCTGCCGGTGCAAGGATCGCCATCTGGCGGGCTTCGGCGGCGCTGGTAGCCACCTTGGCCTGCCCGATCTGCAGGAAGGCTTTTTGCAGGAAGGGCAACACTTCGGCATCTGGCACACGCATGGCCGGGTTGATGAGGCGGCGCATGTACTCTTTCGTACCCGCGCCGGCCGGGATGACGCCCGCGCCCAACTCCACCAGGCCGATATAGGTTTCATGCGCCGCCACCACGCGCGAGCCGTGCATGGTCACTTCGCAGCCGCCGCCCAGCGCCATACCTGCCGGGGCGATCACGACCGGCTTGGGCGAATAGCGCATACGCATATTCATATTTTGCAACTTAGCAACCGCCTCATTGAGCGTATCCCACATGCCTTGTTGGGCCGCCACCACCACCATGAACAGGTTGGCCCCGGCGCTGAAATTGTCGGCTTCGTTGCCGATCACCAGGCCGTCGAAATCGCTCTCCAACCGCTCAAGGGCTTCGATGGTAATGGCGAAAATATCATCATCGAGGGCGTTCATCTTGGTGTGGAACTCGACGCAGGCCACGCCGTCGCCGATGTCGTAGAACGACGCGCCAGCGTTCTCGCTGACGACTTTCTTCCCGGCTTTGAGTTCACTCAAGAGCACCATCCCCGCCGGACATTCGATGGGGACATATTCCTTTTTCGTGACATCGTACACGCCGACCTTGTTGGTCCCGTTATATCGATAGAACGCATCTACCCCAGACTTGAGCATGTCATCCACCCAGGAGGCGGGAGCGTAGCCTGCGGCCTTCATCGCTTCGACCGTCTCCTTGACGCCGAGCATATCCCAGGTCTCGAACGGGCCGGCCTCGTGACCAAAGCCCAGGGTGATGGCGTCGTCGATTGGTTTACCGGTGTCTGCTACTTCGGGCAGCAGCGCCGAAGCGTACTGGAATCCCTGGTAAGTCAGCGCCTTGACCAGTTCGGCGGCCTTGTCACTCTCGCCCAACAGCACTTTCAACCGCTCCCCCAGGTTCTCGATGTCCTTGGCTTTACCAATCGAATCGAATCGAACCTTCTGGGAAGGCTTATGTTCGAGCGTCTCCAGGTCGAGGGCGTGAAATTCCTTTTTGCCTTCGGCAGTGCGGACTTCCTTGTAGAAACCGACTTTGGTCTTGTTGCCCAGCCAGCCGCGCTCGACCATCGTAGCGATCAAACAGTTGGGCTTTTCGGACGTCAGGTAGGGCATGGCATACGTATCGTACGAGATGGCCGGGGCCAGGTTCTTGCCGACATGCTCCCAGACATCGATGCCCACCAGGTCTATCAGGCGGAAGGTAGCCGTCCTGGGACGTCCCATCAGCGGGCCGGTGATGGCGTCCACTTCGTCAACGGTGTAGCCATTCTTCATGATGTAATCGAGCGCAAACGCGCCCGTGCCAAAAGCGACGCGGTTGCCGATGAAGTTGGGCGTATCCTTGCACAGCACGATGCCCTTGCCCAGGCGATATTCGCCGAAATGACTGACAAACTCCACCACTTCGGGCAGCGTGTCATCAGTCGGGATGATCTCCAGCAGTTTCAGGTAGCGCGGCGGGTTGAAAAAGTGCATCCCCAGGAAGTGCTGTTTGAAACTCTCCGAACGCCCAACAGCAATATCCTTGACCGGAATGCCTGAGGTGTTGGTAGCAATGACGGAGGCCGGCTTGCGCACCGCATCGATGCGCTCCATCAGGTTTTGCTTGATCTTCAAGTTCTCGATAATGGCTTCGATCACCAGGTCGGCTTCGGCCATCACGCCAAAGTCATCTTCCAGGTTGCCGGTCTTGACCAATGTATGCTGGTCAGAGGAGCCGAACGAAGCCGGGCGAGACTTCTTGGCCGCGTCCAACCCCGCATTGACGATTTTATTGCGCGCCGCCTTGTTCCCCTCCGGCGCATCCTTTGGGACGATATCCAGCAGGGTCACAGGGATGCCCGCATTGGCAAGATGAGCCGCCAGCGCCGCACCCATCGTCCCCGCACCGACTACCACTGCTCTGTGAATGTGATATTTCATGGTTTAACTCCTTGTGAAGTACACAGGTAGGCAGGTAGACAGGTAGACACGTACAACATGTGTACGTGTTTCCCTTTGCAACTGACTACCTTAACTCTGATCCGCCATAGCCCAAAATCTGACGTGCAACTACCAGACGGTTGATCTGACCGGTTCCTTCGTAGATGTCCGTAATCTTGGCATCCCGGAACCACTTTTCAAGCAGGAACTCGCGGCTATAGCCGAGCGGCCCCATCAACTCGACCGCCTTCTGGGTGATCTTGGTGGTCACGTCTCCGGCCTTGACTTTGCTCATCGAGGATTCCAGGGCATTGGGTTTGGCGTTATCGGCCATCCAGACAGCCTTGACCACCATCAGCCAGCCAGCCCGTAACATGACTTCCATATCAATTATGTCGCGTTCGATGCTCGTCAGTTTGTTGCGCGGCAGCCCGTAGCGGATCTCCACGCCGTTTTCGGCCAGTTTCTCCTTGACGAATTCCAGCGCCGCGCGCGCTACGCCAAGACCGGTCGCCGCCACCAGCGGACGGGTCGCATCGAAGGTCGCCATGGCCTTCTTGAAGCCCTTCTCGGTCTGCTTTTCGACTGTGGGGCTGCCCAGCACGTGATCGAACGGCACGCGCACATCCACCAGGGAGATGGCCGCTGTATCGCTGGCGCGGATGCCCAGTTTATGCTCCAGTTTGGTGACGGTCACGCCCGGCGTCCCTTGCTCGATGACAAATCCGCGCATCCCGGCGCGGCCGGCCTTCGGGTCAATGGACGCCCACACAACAATGAAGCCTTTGCCAAACTGCTCATCCGGCACCATAGACTTGTGCCCGGCAGTGACGAAGATCTTCTCGCCGTTGATGACCCATTCGTTGGTCTTTTCGTCCAACACCGCATTTGCTTTGATGGCCGAAGTGTCAGAGCCAGCGCCCGGCTCGGTCATACACATGGCCGCAAAGGTCGGCTTCTCCTCGCCAAAACGCGCCAGGAACTTTTGCTTCTGCTCTGAGGTAGCGGCTGCCTGCACCGCCGCAGCGCCCAGCCCACCGCCCGGCGTCACCAGGTACATCCCCACGTCGCCCCAAGAGAGCATCTCCATCATGTGCGCCAGCAACTGGTAGCCAATCGGCGGGCGCTTGGGCTTATTGGGGTCCTCTTCTTTCTTTTCATCCTTGGGCGCCAGTGAGCCAGCGCCGGTCGCTCGCATGGCCGCATGCATGAATTCGATATAACTATAGGGAATCATATGCTCTTGTTCATCCAACGTCCTGGATACGGAGCGCATCATCTCCTCGGCTACCGTCTTCAACACGAATTGTTGTTGGGCAATCGGTTTTGGGGTTTCAAATTCAATCGTCATCTCTCGCCTCCGCCTATACAATCGCCAGCCCGGTAAAGGTGGCAAAACCGCGCCCGTTGCGCATCCACATTTCGACGGGATACTCGCGGATATAACCATAACCGCCCAGGATCTGCACGGCGCGGTCGGTCACCATCATGGCCATGTCTACCGCGCCCATGTACGCCAGGTAAGCCGCCTTGTAACCGTCTTCCGCGCCGATGTCCAACTTCCAGGCCGCCTCCCAGGTCACCATGCGGATGGCCTCGATCTCGGTCGCCATCTCGGCCAGGAAGAACGCAATGGCTTGTTTCTGGGCTACTTTCACGCCAAAGACCTCGCGCTCCTTGGCGTAATCGCGGCTGTACTCGAAGGCCGCGCGCGCCACGCCCACCGCCAGCGCCGCCAGCGAAACCCAACTGGCCGCCAGGATGGGCTTGACATCATGCCCGGCCTCCCCGCCCAGGCGATTGGACTTGGGAATGCGGACATTCTCCAACTTGACGCGATAGGTGGGCAGCGCCTTCAGGCTCATCCACTTCTCCGCTTCTTCCTCGACCGAGAGGCCTGCTACCCCCATTCCGGGGGCTTCCGTTTTCGGGACGATGAATCCCTGCGTTTGGCCGTCCAGGTCCGCGTACACGATCATGGCTGGCGCGTCTTTGGCGTACGGCACAAAGGTCTTTTCGCCGTTCAGCACATAATCGCCGCCGTCGGCCCTGGCGGTGGTTTTCAGGTCGAGGGCGTCGAAGTCGAAGGCGTACTCGATCAGGGCGGCAGTATAGGGCTGCCAGTCCGCTTCGATGACCGGCGGGATGTATTGCCGCTTCTGCTCTTCCGCGCCAGCCAGCAAGATGGGCGTGACGAACAACGACGGCGTCATCACGGCCAGCGTCCCTGCCAGGTCGCCAAAGGCCATTTCTTCAGCGGCCAGCACGCCGGTCACAGCCGAGCGCTCGCCAAAGCCGCCGTAGGCCTCCGGGATGGAGGCTTGCAGCACCCCCATCTCCCAACCTTTGCTGACGATCTTGGGAGGCAGTTTGCCTTCCTCCTCCGCATCGCGCGCCGCCGGTCGCAGGTCGTTGGCTGCAAACCGGCTGACGGTATCGATCAGCATTTGTTGTTCTTCATCGGGTTCGAATGAATACATACTCTTCTCCTTTGGTAGGATTACGGATGCACGAATTTTTAATGCCCGGCGCAGGGGATCAAACCTGGACGGGTAAATTACAAAACCGAACTGGCAGGTTCTGGCAGGCGATAATAGCGAATGGCTGCCGAATGTGTGTGGTCTTCCAACTCATCCAGGTTGGCGATAGCAAGCAAGCCGCGCTGGTAGAGATATTCCACGTACGCGCCGATCTTCTCGATAACCAGTAAGGCGTTGTAGCCGCCGATCTGCCCGTACACCATTTCGGTGATTTCGGCTACGGTGCGTGGTTCGTCGAGCGCTGCCAGCGTCTGGTCGAGGCGGCGCTGGATGTTCTGGCGGATGGCTTCTGCCCGCGCGGGCAGGTCTTTGATCGGCGCGTCATGCCCGTTGAGCGCCAGGCTTGCGCCCGCCGCCCAGCCTTCGAGCGCAGACAGGGACGCCAGGTAGTGGCGGACTCCCATGAACGGGATCAGTTCCTCGGGAGATTGATGCGGGGTGATGTCGTCCAGGACAAGGTCGCCGCAAAAGATGGCGTCATCCAATTTGAGCGCCACATGCCCGGGGCAATGTCCGGGGATGTGGATCAGTTCGAAGGGACCAACGCGCATGTCCTGGGCCTCATAAGTAAAGTCCACCGGGGTGGAGTGATAGAAGGCCTTGGTCATGCGGTACAACTGGAACAGGCTGTCGCGGCGCTCGGCAGGGACGCCGGACTGGCGCAGGAAGATCTCGAGGCGGCGGCTGAGCACGGCCAGGCGCTCGTCGTGACGGGTGATGGTTTGCAGGTCGAGTTCGTGGACGCCGACCAGGGCGTTGGCGCGGGAGCGCAGGAACGGCAGGCCGCCAAAATGGTCGATGTGGCCGTGCGTGAGCAGGATGTGGGTCAGGTCCTCGATGCGGCGGCCGGCCCGGGCAAAGCCCGCAACCAGCGTTTCGTTGGAATGCTCGCTCCCGGAGCCGGTATCCACCAGGGCCAACACATTGCCCGTTTCCACCAGCCAGGCGTTGGCCCACATACCGGGGAAAGCGGCCACCGGCAGGCGGTAGATGCGCGCGCCGGAGGAAGTTTCGAAAGCGGCATAAGCGGGCGGATGCTTCACTTGCGCAGCCCATCCAGGAACAGGTTGGTGTATTGATCGGCAATTTGCTCGATGGAACGCGAGCCTTCGGGGCGATACCAGGTGATGGTCCAGTTCAGGGCGCCCATCAAGGCGCGGACAGCCAACGCAGGGGACTCGCAACGGAATAATTTTTCACGCCGGCCCTGCTCCACCGTTTCGCGCCAGAGAGCTTCGAAGCGGTCGCGTTGCGGGACGTGGCGTTGGCGTTGTTTTGGTTCGAGGGAGCGATGCTCGAAAAGCAACACGGAGGAAAGGTCGGAATTCTCTGCCAGGCTGACCAGGTAGGCGCGGATCATCTGGCGCAACTTTTCGTCGGCTGGCAGGGATTGGCTGGCGACCGCGCCGATCTGCTCGATGAGCATATCCAGCGCGCGGTCGAGCAAGGCAAGCAGGATCTCCTGTTTGCTGGTGACATGATGGTACAGGCTGGCTTTTTGTAGTTTGACAGCATCGGCAATATCAGCCATGGAAGCGCCATGGAAGCCTTTCTGGCGGAATACTTG
>JBMOMO010000241.1:0-9448 GCA_049324135.1 Chloroflexota bacterium | reverse complement strand
ATCCGCCGAAAGCCCGCGCGCTTTCACAGCCGGGGAAGGCGCGCCTGCCAGGCCAGGTGACTTTGCAGGCTGCGCTCGGCTGCGCCCTTGATCTCTTGCATGACCTGGCCGTCATGTTTCCCGGCGACGATTTCCCCGAACGTGACGCGCGGCGTCAGGCCGAAGGTCTCGCGCTCCGCTATCGTCTGGCGCAGCATCTGGTACATGAAGGCCAGGCGCTGCTTGTCGGCGCGTCTCTTCCGCAGCCAGGTGAGGGGGGAGCGGAAGGCGGCCCGGGCGATGACCCCGCTGACGATGGTCAGCAGGACGCGGGTCTGGGGGACGCTGCGCAGCAAGACCTCCAGGCTGCGCGACCAGAGATGGAATTCCGCGCCCGGCTCCGGCATGAAGGACGGGTCCGCCTCGATGTCGCCGCGCGCGAAGATCAGCAGCGCGCCTCCCTCTTGCAGGTGGCGGATGGCCGCGCGGATGGTCTTCATGCGTCCCGCCGCGTCCTCCACGGCCGGCGCGAACAAGGCGCGGGCGCGCAGGTTGGGCAGCGCCTGGAAGAAGGGGATGTTCCCGATGATGACCTTGTAGTCGGGGCGCGCGACGTGCGCCGAGATGACCAGCGAATCATAGGCGCCGGGATGGTTGGCCGCAAGCACCAGCGGGCCTGCGGGTGGGATGGCGTCCGCCCCGCGCGCCTCGTTGGTCTTGACGAAACGCGGCAGCGCCCAGCGCGCCCCGGCAGACAGCCCGCCCTCGGCCACCACCTGGTCGAGTTCCAGCGCCAGGCCGGAGAACCTGCGCACCGTCCCCCCGAACAGCCTGCGCAGGATATTCTTGAGCGCCTGGCTGTGCGGGCGCGCCATGGCCCGGGCGAGTTCGTGGATCAGCATTTCGCTCAGGGCGTGGATGGTCGGCGCTTGGGCGTTCATGCGCCGGCCTCCGTTTGCGCGGGTTGGGGGATTTTCAGGAAGGCCAGCAAGACCAGCGCGGATAAGGCCAGGATAGCGCCGGTGACCCGGAACGGCGCCGCCGGGCTGGCCGCATCATACAGCCAGCCGCCGCCCAGCGGGCCCAGGGCCGCGCCGATATCGGACGCCATCACGTACAGGCCGTAGGCGCGCCCGCGCTGGTCGTTGCCGGTCAGGTCGGCTACCAGGGCTTCCTCGGCCGGGTCCCCGGCTGCGAAGCATAACGCCAGCACGGCCCACAGCGCGGCCAGGCCGAGGATACTGTCCAGGGCGGGCAGGACGAACATCGTCCCGGCCGAGACGGCCAGCCCCAGCGCCATGAGCGGTTTGCGCCCGAAGCGGTCTGCCAGCCGCCCCAGGTGGGACGGCAGCAGGGCCCAGATCAGGCCGGAGGGCAGGAACGCCCAGCCGATCGCGCCGACGTCCGCGTGCAGGCGTTCCGTCAGGAACAAGATCAGGATCGGGGAGGTCATCGTCCAGGCGGCGGCGGTGACGAGCGTGACCAGCATCAACAGCGTCCACGCCCGCGACCAGGTGATGGGGCTGGGCTTCGTATGCGCGCGCTGCGGGTTGGTTTCCGGCATCCCTCGCAAGGCGATCCAGGCTGCGATCAACGCGCCCGCAGCGAATACGAAAAACGAGAGTTGCCAACCGGTCAATCCCTCGCCTGAACCGTTCGAACCAGCGTCGATGTTGAAAATGGTGAACGCAATGAACGCCCCCAGGATGGAGCCGCGGCTGGAGGCTTGCGTCTGCCTGCCGAAGAGATGGGCGCGGTTCTCGAGGCCCGAAATGTCCGCGATGATGGCGCTGGCCGAGAGCCAGGCGCAGGCTGACGAGGCTCCTTGCAGCAAGCGCGCCGCCGCCATGCCCCATACCTGGTCGCTATAGGCAAAGGCGAGCATCGTCAGCGCGTAACCGAGCATCCCGCTCACGTAGAAGGGACGCCGCCCGAAGCGGTCCAACGCCCAACCGACGAGCGGGCGCATCAGGATGGTCATCACAGAAAACGCCGAGAAGATCACGCCGATCTCCAATGCGCTGGCGCCCAACTCTTTGCCGTAGACCGGCAGGAGTAATCCCATGATGAAAAATGGAAGCGACAGGAAAAAGAACGACGATTCCATCACTTTCATCACTTTGCTTTCGAGGCTGGGGGAAGTCTTTTCCATAGTGCGCTCCTGGTCATGTTGATTTTACACTAACGCTGCGAGCGCGAATCTGCTTCGCCGTTAAGTCTGTGTTAAAATATTCCAATGGCCTCCAAAATGTCGCGCCGCGATTTCCTGAAACTAAGCAGCCTCGCCCTGGGCGGGATGGCGTTTTCGCCGCTCGCTTCCCCTCCCGGCGACTTCGACGATAGCAGCCTGGTGCGGGTGGCGACCAAATCCGTCAGCGTGTACAGCGAGCCGAGCGACGACGGCCTGATCCGCGGCACCTGGTACCGCGACGAGTTGCTGCACGTCTACGGCGAAGTGATCGCGGACGAACCGAAGTACAACCCGGTCTGGTACCGGGTGTGGGGCGGGTACGTCCACCGCGCCCGCCTGCAGCGCGTCAAGACCCTGTACAACACGCCCCTGCCTTCCATCCCGGAGGGCAAGCGCTTGATGGCCGAGGTGACGGTCCCGTTCACCCAGCCCTGGCGCTATACCAAGACTTACGGCTGGCAGGCGCTCAACCAGCCGCCCAACCTTTCGACCAACCCGCCCATCTACTACGAGTCCCTGCACTGGATCGACGCGGTGGATGAAGGCCCGGACGGCGATCCCTGGTACCGCATCTTCGACGACCTGGATTCGAACGTCAAATATTACCTGCCCGCCGCGCACATGCGCCCCGTTTCGGAAGCGGATTTTGCGCCCATCAGTCCCGAGGTGCCTTATGAGGGGAAACGCATCGAAGTCAACCTGACCATGCAGACCCTGACCGCTTTCGAATATGACAAAGCCGTCTTCCAGACCAAGATCTCATCTGGCATTCCCGGCGGGCCGTCCGGCGAGAAGTTGATCTCCACCACCACGCCCAACGGCGACTTCTACATCTTCTCCAAGATGCCCGCCAAACACATGGGCTACAGTTACTTCAACCTGGGGAAAGGCGGCAACCTGCTGGCCGATGCGGACGGCTACGTCCTGCCCGGCGTCCCGTGGACGTGTTTCTTCACCGATGTCGGCCACGCCTTCCACGGCACCTACTGGCACGAGAATTTCGGCGCGCCCATGAGTCATGGCTGCATCAACATGCGCACCGAAGAATCCAAATGGCTCTTCCGCTGGACTTACCCGGTCTTCGACTTTGCTGCCGGGAAGATCGAGAAGACCGGGCGCGGCACGCCGGTCAAGATTTTCTATGCTTGAGCCTCCCACCACAGATGAACGGGATGAACGCAGATGCCCGCCTTGACCTGGCCCGGAAAATGCCTTGCCCCAGTCCCCGCTGCCAACCTGCTCACAGAGGCGGTCGTCTATCCGCAGGGGCGCGGCTACCCGTCTGCGCCCCCGGAAAACCGTCTCATCCTGGGCGATAACCTGCCCGTCATGGCGGCCTTGCTGCCGGAATACGAAGGCCGTTTCGACCTGCTCTACGCCGACCCGCCCTTTTTCACCAACCGCAAATACCCGGCGCGCATCGGGCGCGGCGAGGATTCGCGCAAACCCGCCGAATGGCAACTGACCGAAGGCTACCCCGACCACTGGCCGGACCTGGACGCTTACCTCGATTTCCTCTACCAGCGCCTGGCTTTGATGGTTCGCCTTCTGGCGCCGCACGGAACGCTCTACCTGCACCTCGACTGGCACGCCGACGCCTACGCCCGCCTGCTGCTCGATGAACTCCTGGGCGCGGAAAACCTGCTCAACGAGATCATCTGGACCTATCACGGCCCGTCCCCCATCCGCCGCGCCTTCAACCGCAAGCACGATACCATCCTTGCTTACGTCAAGAGCAAGGACTACACCTTCAACGCCGACGCGGTGCGCGCGCCCTACAACCCGAATACGGTCAAGACCTTCGAATCTTCACCCAAGGCCGGCTTCGGCAAGGTCCCCGACCTGGAGCGCGGCAAAGTGCCAGAAGACTGGTGGTATTTCCCGGTCGTCGCCCGCCTGCACAACGAGCGCAGCGGCTACCCCACCCAGAAGCCGCAGGCGCTGCTCGAACGCATCCTCCTGGCCTCTTCCAACCCCGGCGACCTGGTGGGGGATTTCTTCTGTGGATCGGGGACGACGCCCCTCGCGGCGGCCACCCTGGGACGCCGCTTCATCGCTTGCGACCTGACCTTCCGCGCGCTTCATACCACCCGCAGCCGGTTGACCGTTACCGGGGCGCCCTTCACGCTGGAACGGGATGCCGCTGCCCCCTTCCCGCTGGCGGAGGGCGAGCGAGCGGCGGCGCTCTCCCCCGGTTCGGTCGCCCTGGACACCGACGGCCTGGACTACTGGGAGGTGGACCCGGCCTGGGATGGGGTCGCGTTCAGGAGCGCCGCGCAGGCCGTTCGTCCGGCGCGAAGCGATGCTGTCCCGCAAGTATTGGAAATCAAAAGCGGAGGCCGGGTCTGCCTCCGCTGGGTGACGGTAGATGGGCAACAGTTCCAGTCAAACGTCTAGGCGATAGCCCACGCCGCGGATGGTGCGCAGGAATTTCGGTTGCAGGGGGTTCAGTTCGATGGCGCGCCGCAGCCAGGAGATATGCACGTCCAGTGTGCGGGTGTCGCCGGTGTAGTTGGTTTCCCAGCCTCTTTTGAAGAGCGTTTCCCGTTCCACCACTTCGCCGTGGTGTTCGATCAGGATCTGCAGCAGGGTGACCAGGCGCGGGGTCAGTTTGGCGTTCTTGCCCAGGCAGCGCACGCGCCGCCGTTCGATGTCCAGGCGGATCGGGCCGGCGTGCAGCACGTTGTTGCCGTCGCCGGGCAGCAGCGGCTTGATGCGGTTGACCAGTTTTTGGACGGTGAAGGGCAGGTACAGGATCGCGTCGGCAGAATCGTTGGCAACGGACTTGCCCGCTTCCAGGATGAGGATGATGGGCAGTTTGCTGTCTTTTTCACGCAGCGATTGGCAGATGCGCACGCCGCTGCTGCGCAGGGAGGCGGCGTTGACCACCGCCAGGCTGGGGGCAACTTCCTCCAGGCGCGCGGCGCCGTCTGCGCCGCTGCGGGCGCTTTCGACATCGAATCCCTTCTTCTGCAGGCTGGCTGCGAAAGAAGGGATTTCGGCGTGTTGTCCTTCGATGATCAGGATAGTTGCGTCTGTCATGTTGGTCGGGTGATCGTGTTCGCCTTTTGCATACTGCTGCGTTCTGGTCTGGCAGCCTCCCCGTTGGGGATCGTAGGGTAGAGGATACAGGAATGGATGGCGGCCCGTAAATGTTAAAACATTATACCCCAAATCTTAACAAACGTTCCGTGACACCAAAGTACTGTTTTTGTGGTTTCCTATTGCTTTTTGGTTAGATCCACTTCAGGAATCCCATGAAGACCACCAGGCACAGGAAGTCGAAAGCCCAGATGCCGCCCACTGTCCACAGCTTCTGTCTGTAGGTCTTCATGTCGAACACCCAGAAGGCCACCACGAAGAAGGTCAGGTAGCCGAACAGGAAGATCAGCCAGGGCGCGCCGCGGTTCCACCACGGCCAGTCCCAGGTCAGCGCGCCGACCGCGTTGAGCAGGTACTCGACGAAGACGCAGAAGGCCGAGCCGACCACCGCCACGAACCAGCGGTTGGGGATTCCCAGGATCTTGTCTTCCTTCCTGGGCAGCAGCATCTTGCCCCAGATCACGCCGCTGACCGCGAACATGAACATGATCTCGATGTTCAGCCCCACCAGGATCAGGTAAGCGGTGTCGCCCGGCGCGCCCCACACCGGCGCGTAACCGGTGAAGCGCAGTACGAGGCTGTTCCAGATCTCGTTGAACCAGTCCATGCCCCAGAAGGCCAGCCCGGCTAGGGCCAGGTTCCAGTTGCGTTTCTCGGCCTCTACCGTGTAGACGTAGAAGACGAACGCCAACAGGGGGATGACGTACCATTTGAACTGGCTGCCATCCCGCAGGATAGAAAGCGCTTGCAAGGTCGATTCGGTCATTGTGCCCTCCGTTCAAGATGTTGATATGGGTCTTTCCATCGAACGTCCCGAAGGCTTTCTGGGAGTGGTTGCCGCTTTTGTAATAACCTTCGGGACGGTTTCAACTACAAGATTTCTGTAGGTCTTGCCATCAATAGTTCATCATACATCACGCCGTCGTAAAAAATGGCTTGCGGTTCGGTCCCATAGACCTCGAATCCGCAGCGCGTATAGCACCGGATGGCGGGGATATTGCTCGCAACGACCGCCAGTTTGACCACCCGGATGCCCTGTTCCCGCCCCCATTCCATGCAGGCGGCGATCAAATGTTCAGCAATATGCAAGCCGCGCCATGCCGGTTGGACATAGGCCCCCCAGATAAGTCCGCTGTGTTGTATCTTGGGCGAACTGCCCCGGTAGACGCCGCACATCCCCACCAGGGCGGCCTGGTGCGCGGCAAAATAGATCATGTCGTCCTTGCCCAGCGCGCGCAGCCGGTCCTCCCAATACGCGGGCGGATTCATCTCGTTGGCGGCATGGTCCGCGCTGAACGCTTCGGGGTGGTTCCGCAAGGCTTCCAGGCGTAAACTGCGATAGGCCTGGGCGTCTGTGGGCCGGGCGGGGCGTATGGCGATAGCGCCGCGTGGCGTGGTGACGAGTGTGTCCATACTGTAGTATTGCCCTGTGAAAACTATGCCAATCGCGAAGATTTTGCGCGATGCTCATCTTATGGTTGCGGAATGAATTCCGCGCTACGTAATTTCTGCGGCATAGCGGCAGCGCGTCAAAAGCGTGAGAACTGGTCGAGCATTTCATTCCATGCGGGCTGCGCCTTTGAGTCCTGCGTGTAGGCAATATGTTCCAGGAACGGCGTCGCGCCCCACTTTTTCTTGAAGAAGGCCACGCCCGCGTCGATGCCCAATCCCAGGTTGAGGAAGCGCTTGCCGTCCGCCTGGGCGTGTTCGATGATGTGCGCCAGCAGCAGGTCGGAAGCGCCGGGGACGCTGCGCCTGCGCGCGCGGAAGTTGAACATGTAGAAGGCGTACTCCCGCGCGCCAAACTCCGCAACGTCGAAGGCCGCCAGGTCGCCGCGGGCGGTGCGCGCCTCGAACACCAGCGCGCTTTCGCATTTGGCGTATTCGCCCACGCGCTGGAAGATGAAGCGCTCCGCCGCGTCCAGCCGGTGGGCGCGCACGAACTCCTCCACCAGCCGCTTATGCTCCCGTCCAAACGTCCCGGTCTCGACCGTCACTTCCCTGCGCGCGCGCGCCAGCATGTTGCGCGTCTTTTTGGGGAGGCGCAGGCGGGACAGGTCGAGGCGGAAGTACTGGTCCGCCGGGGAGGGGGAGCAGCCCTGGGGGGGATGGGGAAGCGGCGGCGCCAGCAGGGAGACCCGCGACGCTTCGAATCGTCCCTGGGCCTGCTCCAGCGCCTCCAGCATTTTCCCGGCCTCGAAATCTCCCGTCAGGGGGTAGCCGACGAAGACCAGGTGCGTCCCGGCCAGGTGCGCCACGAAATCCCCCAGCAGGAACGGCTCGGTGCGCGAGATGGCCGTGACGTAATGCGGCAGGTGCTCCGGGAGGTAGGCGCGCTCGGCAATGTACGCGCGCTCAGGGTCGGTGATCATGCCGTGACCTGTGTGACGGTGTAGCCGTCCTCGCGCAGCAGTTGGCTGACGCCGGGGACGTGCGGGAAGCCGACGAACGCCAGCGCCGCTTCGCGCTCGATGACCGGCTTCATGCGCTCGAACAGGATGCGGTCGCGCGCGCCGACCACGACAGGGCCGCGCGTGGCAAAGCGGGCCGTCAGGTTCACCATTTTGTCCAGGTCGCCGTCCAGGAAGGTCTGCACGTAATCGGTTTTGTAGACGCCCCAGTTTTCGACGTCGTTCAGTTGCCCCGCGATGCGCGCCAGGGGGATGTTATCCAGCACGGCCAGTTGTTCGTCGAGCGTTTCGAGGAAAAATACCTGCTTGCCCAGTTTGCGCGCGATCTGGTAGCCTTCCAGGTCTACCGAGTATTTCCAGCCCAGGTAGGTCTGCCAGATGGAGAAGAAGGCCGCCCAGGGGCGTATGTCCTGCGTGAACGATTCGAAGTAGATCGGTTTGCGTTCCACCAGCGACAAGAGCCAGGCGTCGCCCTGCCCGTCGAGACGGTCGCGCAGCAGGCGGTCAATGGCCTGGATGGCCTCGGGCGTGAGCGCCTCCACGAATGTAGGGACGCCCTGGCCCTGGCGGCCATACTCGGCAACGCGCGCCGAACTGTCTTCGTCCAGCGGGCCTTCGAACATCACGGTCGTCACCTCCTGTATCAGGCGCGTGAGCGAGCGGCGGAAACTGTGCGGGAAGAAGTGCGCTGTGCCGACCAGGTGGGAAGCGCGCCCGTCCTTTTCGACGCGCCAGGCCATGCGCAGGGGTTTTTCGTTCAGCCAGGGGATCAGGTTCATCGGTTCGCTCCGCGGGGACTCGGTCAAAATTTCATGTCCAACAACGCATCCAGGATCGAGGTTTGTTCTTGCGCCCCGAAATAACATTCGCAGAATTCGTATTCCAGGGTTGGTACGCCGCCCCACTTGGTCTTGAAGCGCCGGATACCCGGGTTGACGCCCAGTCCCAGGTTGATCCCTGGTTTGTTGCGCTGGCGCGCGCCCGCGATCATTTCGAAAAACAACAGGTCAGAGGCGTGCGGGACGTAGTGTTTCTTCGAGTGGCAGCCCAGCACATAGGCGTCGAATTTTTCCGCCGCGCATTCGACCACGAAGAAAGCGGCCAGCCTCCCGCGCGCGTCGCGCGCATTCAACACAAGCGCGCTTTCGCATCGGGCAACATAATCGGGCATGGCGCGGTAGAGTTCCGCGATCATCGGCGGGAGCGTCTCGCGGCGCATCAGTTCGTCTGCCAGGGACCGGTGTTCGCGCGTGAAGGCGCGGCCTTGTTCGACGGTCAGCGTCCGGGCGGCCTGTTTCACCCCTCGTTCCAGCGCCGAGCGGATTTTCGTCCCGGCCAGGTCGAGGCGGTAATACCGGTCGCTTTGGCGGGCGCGGCAGGCGCGCGCCAGGGAGGGGGGGATTTCCGGGCCGATGAACCACAGATAATCGGGGCGGTGCAGTTCGAGGGCGCGCGCGACGCGCTGGTCGCATTGGACCGCATCGAACGGCGTCTCGAGCGGGTAGCCGACGAAGATCACCCAATTGTCTTTGGCAAAGCCAAGATAGTCTTCGACGAGGAAGGGGGCAGCCTGCGAGATGGTCGCCATCAGCGCCGGGATGTGTTCCGGCACATAGGCGCGCGCCAGGGCATAGCGTTCGCTGGAAGGGTCGAGTTTGGGGCGCGCATCCGTTTTCATGCTGGCGTTTTGGTTCGATTGCATGGGGAAGGATTTCTTCCCATGATAGCACAAAACCTATGGAAGCGTATGCGACAGGCTGGTTCG
>JBMOMO010000240.1:0-9567 GCA_049324135.1 Chloroflexota bacterium | reverse complement strand
CGTTTCGTTCATCATACCCAGTATAACAAGGTTGGAAGGTAGAAAAATTGCTTTTGAATGATAAATTGCCCGGTAGTAGAATTGTCCTGCCCGCCCTAAAAAGTTTTCAGTTCATCCATGTTCATCTGTGGCTGAACAATTGCCTGCCTGGAAAGTACCCAGAATGGGTATTGCCAAATCCGGGCCATGACACAGGAGACAAGAACCATGCCAGACATCCAATACGAAATCCGCGCCCACCTCGGAGCCCTGTCCCGCTCCGCTTCGGGATGGCAAAAAGAACTCAACCTGGTCAGTTGGAACGAGCGCGAACCCAAATATGACCTGCGCGACTGGTCGCCCGATCACCAGAAAATGGGCAAAGGCGTCACCCTGACCAGGGAAGAATTACTGGCGTTGAAAACGCTGCTGAACGGTATAGAAATCTGAAAGAACGTCCCGAAGGCTCTGTCACTTCGGGACGTTTATGCTCACTTCCCTGGCGGCGTATACAGCCCCTCCCTTACCAGTTTTCCACCCTCCTCCTGCGCCTCGAAAATCTTGTAACGCAAGGTCATCGGGAAAACGCCAGCAAACATGGCCTGCGCCGGGCAATAACGCTCCGCCGAGAGTTGGATGGCGCGCAGCACCGCCGCCTCATCCACGTTGCGGCCTGTGACCAGGTATTCGATGGTCGCGCTGGTGAACACCTTGGGATGTTCCGCCGCGCGCTCCGCGTCCACGCGCACCTCGAAAGCGGTCACTTCCTGGCGTTTTTTCGCCAGGATGGAGATCACGTCCATGGCCGTACAACCCGCCAGCCCGCTCGCGATCAACTCCATCGGGCGGAAGCCGTCATTGTCGCCGCCCACTTCCGGCTCGCTTCCCAGGTCCACCTGGAAACCGGAATCCGCTGTGCCTGCGAAGGACATGCGTCCCTTCCAATTTACTGTTGCCTGCATCCATTCACCTCCGTTACTGCGCAACCAACGGCGTCACGTATTCTTCCAATGTCGCCCGGTCGATCTCGCCCACCCAGCGCAAGCGGACAACACCCTCCCGGTCGATGACGAACGAACTGGGCAGGCTGCGCGTCTTGAACGCCTGGTCGGTGGCAATGTAAGTCGGATCGAGCAGCACCGGAAAAGACAGGCCATACGCCTGCGCAAAAGCGGCCACGTCCCCAGCGGTATCGCCGTCATTCACCGCCAGGATCGTGAACCCCTCCTCGGCGTGGTCTTCATAATACGCGTTCAGGGTCGGCATCTCCGCTTTGCAGGGCGGGCACCAGGTGGCCCACAAGTTGACCAGCACCACCTTCCCGCGATACCCCGCCAGCGAGTGCTGCTTCCCGGCCACGTCCGAGAGCGTCAACTCTGGCGCGGGATAATTGACGGCCACCGGCTCCGTCAACGCAGCGGACGACGCCGGGGCTGCCTCGCCGCTCGCCTGGCGCGGCCATAACATCCAGGCTGCCAGGCCGAGCAGGATCAACCCGGCCCCCAACACGGCCAAACCCGGGGAATTGGACTTGCGGGAACGCCTCTTGCTTTTATAGTTCGACATAGGACGGATTGTATCAAAAAACGACCGGCCTCCTTACTGCGCTTCGACCCCAGCCGGGGCCTGCTGCCGCTAAAGAAGCCGGTCCACAACTTGAAGGCTAACTCGCCAACGCCCGCTGGATCTCGGCCAGCAGGTTGGCTTCCGGCACTGCGCCGACCACGTTACCCTTGCCGGCGTTGACAACCGTGTGCGGTACGCCGCTGACGTGATGAAGATTCGACAGTTCCGGGAACTCGGTCGCTTCGACCATTTCAGCCTGGATCAGCGGGTTTTCCATTGCCATCTGGTGGGCGAGCACCACGGCTCGCGGGCAATACGGTCAGGTAGGCGTGACAAAGACCTGCAGGACGACCGGTTTCTCCAACGCCTTGAGCATTTCGCGCGTCTGAGGATTCAGCCCCGAGTCGCGGGCCGACACGAGCAGGATGTCCTGGATCAGCGAAGAGAACTCATGCCCGGCAGGGATGCCGGCCAGCCGGACGCCGAAATCCGTCACCTGCTCGCCTTCCTTGGCGGCGATCACCAGGCTGGGGACCTTGTCCACGTGGTATTTGCGCGCCAGGTCGAAGTCCGTTTCCATGTCGTATACGCTCATGCTCAACAAGTCACTGATCGCAACAACTTCTTCCGCCAGTTGGCGGGTGTCATCGCAATAAGGGCAATTGATCTTGCTGCCGAAGAACATCAGGTGCACCGGATGCTCCAGGCCCCCAAACGCTTCGCGGATCTGTTGGACGATATCATCATTGAGTAACTGGGTCATTTTCTCTCCATGCGCTGCCCCAACGGGGCAAAGATCGGGTTATCAGGTGCAACCGCCGCACTCGCCGCCGGTAAAACCACAGGCGGGACATTCCAGCGCCAGCACGCCATTGTATTCGAGTTTTCCCTTCCCGCATTGCGGACAGGTCGAACCCGCCCGGAGGGGAACCGTTGTTGTTTCAACTGGTTGAAGTTTGCCTTGCAGGAACAACTCGAACGACGATAGCGCGTTCGCAGGCTGGTCGGTCACGTTCATTAGATGCAGTGTAGGGAAAAAGGTTACAAAATCCGTCCCTGTCCAGCGTTCGATTTCATTCGACTTTCAAGAAATCTTCCAGGTTCAAACGCATGAACAGGCGTTCGCGCACCCCCGCCGGCAGGTCCGTCTTGGCAGTGGCATGGTACAGGTAAACGGTCTTCTTCAAGGTATCGACGACGACGCGGCAATCCTCGCATTCGGACAGGTGACGCTCGATCTCGCGGCACAGGTCTTCCTGGGCTGCGCCGTCCACGTAGTCCGAAAGGGAACCGAGCAGGGATTTGCAATTTTTCTCTTCCATCATGCTTGCTCCTCTTTCAGCCGCTCGCCATAATAGGCCGAAAGTTGCTCGCGCAGGTTCAAGCGGGCGCGCAACAGGCGCGTCTTCACCGCTGTTTCGGTCAGGCCGAGCGCTTCGCCGGTCTCTTTGATGGACAGTCCTTCCACGTCCCGCAGCAGGAAGACAACCCGCAGTTTTTCCGGCAGCCGCCTGACAGCCAGGTCCAGGCGCTGCTTTGATTCTGCCGAAAGCAACTCGCCTTCCGGCAGGCAGCACCAGTCGGTCAACTGGGCGGGATGCTCGAACTCGTCCTCGTCGCTCTCGTAGTCCATCGCCACCGGCACGGTCGGTTTGTGACGGCGCAACAGCATGAGCGCTTCGTTAACCGCGATCCGGTATAGCCAGGTGGACAGGCTGGAGCGCCCCTCAAAACTGCCAATGGACTGCAAGGCCTTCAGGAAGGTCGTTTGCAGCACATCTTCGGCGTCCTGGGAATCGCCCAGCATTTTCAAGGCCAGGCGGTAGATCTGCGTGGAATACAAATCCACCAAGCGGGCAAATTCTGCCCGGTCGCCGGCCTGTAACGCCTGCAAAGAAAGTTCCTGGCTCGCGTTGGTCTCTGTCATTTAGATAGCATCTCGCATGAAAAGTTGCTTCATCATGGAAATACAGTATAACGCAGGATGACGTATTACGCACAAAATGGGAAGAAATATTACACAATCGGGAAGAATGCCACTACAAATCACACCCCGGTTTCGTTAATATGCAATCATATGCTCAAAGCGCTCGACTCGGTTCCGCTGTTCAAGAACGTAGACGACCGGACTCTCCAACTGCTCGAATCGTTGTTCGAGACGTTTTCATGTTCCGCCGGAACGATCATCTTCGAACAGGGGGACCCGGCCAACTATATCTATCTGCTCCTGGACGGCTCTGTCGAGGTACGCTACAAGCCATACGACGGCCCGCCCATCACCATTACGACGCTATCGAAAGGCCATTTTTTTGGCTGGTCAGCGGCCATCGGCAACCCGGCTTACACCTCCGGGGCGGTCTGCAAGGAAGACTGCGCCGCCATCCGCATGAGCAAAACAGACCTGCACAGTTTTTGCGCGCGCGAACCGGAGGCCGGCTGTATCATCCTGGACCTGCTGGCGCAGTCGGTGTCCAACCGCTGGCAGGATGCGCACAACCAGATCCAATCCCTGCTCAATTCGAGGCTGGCAACCACCGATTATTTGACCAATCCTGCGAAGGAAAAGGAGGAACTATGACCACCCCGGTAAACCATACGCGGGAAGACCAGATCAAGAGCCTGCTGGAACGCATCAGCGCCTACGTGGAACAGTTCCATGGCGGGTCGGTAGAGTTCGTTTCGTTGGACGGGAACAGGCTCACAGTGCGGCTGGGAGGCGCATGCCTGGGCTGCCCGCTCCTGCCCTCCACATTGCAGGGCTGGGTGGCGGGCACTGTCCACCAGTTCTTCCCAGGCATAGAAGTCGTGGCGGCAGAATGACCTGGCAAAAAACGGCGGCCGCTGCCGCCGTTTTGCTTATGATCCCTGCCAGTCAAATTTTGGGACAGAAAGCGCGCCAGATGACGAACATACCCGCTCCTACCAACGCGATGGCCCAAACGTAATTGGCCAGTGGCAGCCAGCCGGTGGAAAATACCAGCGCGGCAACGACGCCCAGCGACAACGCCGGCCAGTAAGCCCAATGCATCCCGGCCAACAAAGCCACCAGCAGGAACGTGACCGCCAGGCCGGTAAAGAAAGCCACACCCAGCAAGGCGTCGTCCAGTTCGCCGGGCAGCCCGGCTACGACAGCCAGCGTCAAGGCCACACCGCCGGGCAGGATCGCCCACCACTTTTTGCGCCCGGTCAGGTAGACTACCCAAAAACTCGATCCCACCGCACCCAGGAAGAGCGCCCCGCCAAATTGTTCGAGCGAGGCGGGCAGCAAGATCAGCGCGCCAATCCCAGCCAGGGCCAGCGCGGGGATGACCGCCCACCACTGCCCGCCCAAAAAGACAGTCAGGAAAGCCAATCCGCCCAGCAGGAAGACCACGCCCCAGAAAACGTCCGAGGCGTTTTCAAGCAGGCCAAAGGCTTGCAGGAACCCCAGCGCGCCCGCCAGGATACACAGCGACCCCAAAATGATGTATGGGTTGACCCGTTTCACGGACTCCTCCTTGCGGACTAACGGAGCGCGACTTTCCCAGCCCCGGCCTGGATCGTGACCTCGGCCCGGTTCTGCGCCGAGGCATAATCCGTCGACTCGTAGACGCCGTTCTTGTAGGGGAAGCGGTCGGTATCCACGTCGATGGCGGCTGCGCCTCCTTCCACGCGGATGCGCGCGGCGACACCCTGCGGCATGAGCATATCGAGCGAGGCTGCGCCCAGTTCCACTTTCACAGTCGTCATCCCCGCAGCGGCCGGCAGGACCAGGTCGGTTTTGCTGGCGCCGGTATGGAATTCCAGGTCGGTCACTTGCAAGTCGCGCAGGTCGAGTTCGGATTGCGCCGCGCCGGAATCGATTCTCATCTTCAAGGGCACGTCGCGGTTCAGACGCAGGTCCCACCCAGCCTCGCCCCCGCCGCTAAACGGAGGCAGCCAATCGGGCGTCAGTTCGAGGCGGGCATCCAGCAAATCCCCGGAAAGGTTGGCTTTCTGCTCCACCCTGCCGGAGGCCGTCCCCGAAAGGAATTGCCCGGCTGGCGCGCCCGCAGCCAGTTTCATGCGCCCGCCGCCGTAGTTGAGGCGCAAGGAGGCGCGCTGCGCGCCCTGTAAGTCTATCGCCAGCGGACCAGCCTCCACGCCGCCGCGCCAGAAACTGTTCAGGATGATCCATCCGCCCAGCAAGATCAACACGGCCGGCCAGAACAACTGCATGGCATGGACGCCGCCCGGCAGGGAAATCCCGGCGGCGTTGAGAAACAACAGCCCGCCCAACAGGATCAGGAGGCTGCCCCAGAACAGGTAATCGCGGCGCATGGCTACGCCCCTCCCTTCCTGCGCCTGGAGGCATACAGGCCTTTGCCGATCACCCATAAGCCAAGCAGGATGAGCAGGATGGACGGGCCGTAATTGCCGAGCAGGTCCCAGCCGCCGAACAGGCCGGAGAAGACCAGGTACAGTACGGCGCTGACGACCATCAGGTTGAGGCCATGCGCCAGGCTGTTGCGCGTATCTTCGCCCAACAGTCCGCGCAGGATGCTGCCCAGGCCCACGAAACCCGGCACCAGCAGCCACATGAACCAGTCTGCCCAATCGCCCAAGTATTCGAAGTAATAGAACAGTCCGCCGATGCCGGCTACAACCGCCGCCGGAACGGCCAACCCCGGCGCGCCCAGGATCAAGCCCAATAAGAGCAACAACGCGCCCACGCCGATGACCGTGAACGGCCAATCCGAGAATCGCTCGGCAAACGCGGCCACCTGCGGGATGCTGCGCTGGGCAAAGAACCACACGCCCAACAAGATCAACACAATGCCAAGCCCAAGTTGGGTACGATTAGAACGACTCATCACGAACTCCTTTCCAAGCAATGCTCCATCCTATTGTACGCGCAGAGGGCGGAAAAGTTGCGCCGGGTTGAAGAAGCGATCATTTGATTCGCCAGACATGTACCATCGGTTTGGCGCCGTCGCCGTACAACTCCAGGACGTAGAGCAGGCCGTTGGCGCGGTCATACGAGACATCGCCGATGCGGGCGCGGCGCTGGTCGCCCCAGCCCAGTTCAATCAATTCCCATTCAGGCGGATTCAGATAGAGATGCTCGTCAATGTCAATGACGGCGTAGGGCTGGGGCTGCCAGGCTTCGAGTTGACCGGCGGCAACTTGCGCCAGTTGGTTCGGGTCGTAGAGGATGAACTGCGCATCGAAGCGGGTGGACCACCAGCCACGGTTGGTGGCGCATCCGCCAGATGGTTCATCGCAGCAGCCCGAGAAATCCTGCTGCGGGCAGGCTGTCCCATCAGCCATGCGGCAGGTGACAAAATCGGCGACCTCTGCGTCCACGCAGGCGTATTGCGGGCCGTCCGCGTTGACGTATCCGTACCAGTATTTCTCGCCGTTGCTCTTCGTCCCCGCGAAGAGGACGGCCTGTTTGCCTGAAGGCGTCGTCAACCAGGCGCCGCCCTCCCACATATCGGGGTGCTGGTAGCCGTTCATGGCGCGCACGATGTCTTCGCTGTTATAAGCGTTTTCATACAGCAGCAATGTGACTTGTTCGAGGCGCGTCCCCGAGGGCGCGGGCGACCCGTCCGCGTTCCAGGGGCGGTAGGCAAAGATAGTCGGGCCAAAGCCGCCCTGGCCGCCGTCGCGCATCCGCCCGGTGGCGAGATAGCGCCCGCCGGTGTAGGCGTCGGCCCACGCCGCAGGAATCTCGAACATATAGGCGTTGACACTGTACATGTTCACATTCCCGATGAACCACTCGCCCTGGAAATCGGGCGCGGACAGGGTCGGGCTGAACCAGCCGTGCGAGGGGAATTCGTCCCGCTGGAGATGCTCGCCCCAGGCGACGTGAATCTTCGGGCCAGTCTCGGGGCGGTTGAGATATTGCATCCCAACCTTGGGAATCTCCTGGAATTCGACGAAGCGCCGCTCGAACAGGTTGGCAAAGTCCTGGACGAACTCGGCGGTGTTGAGGTCTTCGACGTTGCGCGAAAGAATCGGCGCGGGGATGCTGACTTCCGCCACCTGTCCGCCGTCGGGAAGGCCGCCATAGGGTTGGCGGTCATGGCCGGTGATGAACAGCGAGCCGGGAAAGCCGTCCGCTGCGCCGCCCGGGTTGCCGTCGGGGTTGAAGGTCATGGCATTGCCGCCGTAGGCAAAGGTTTGGGGCGGCTGGTCGCCGCCGGGCAGGCGGAATGCGCCGAGGTACTCGAAATCGGCGGCCGTCACCGCGTCGCCGGAGGGAGGCGGAAGGGCTGCGGGCTGGGTGGCGGCCGGGGGAACGGTAGCCGGTTCGGGTCCGGCAGGAGGCGGGGCAGGTTGTCCCAGGTTACAGGCCAGGGAGATCAGCAGAATCGCGACCAACAAGAGAGTCCTTTTGTTCATTGTGTCCTCTTTCTTGAACCAACTTTTCCACTACCGCGCCCAACCCCTGGCCGATGTTCGGAATGGCTTGCAAGCCTTTCAGGCCGAGCGCGCGATAGACCAGGCCGATGTCCTGCTGCATGTCTTCCACCGCCCAGGCCGCCTTGCGATAGGCCCAGGTGCGATAGGACGATTCGGCATTCATCTCCATTTCGTAGACTTTGTCTGCCAGCGCCTCGACGACGCGCTTGTTGAGGGCGCGTCTTTCGCCGGGGAGGATGGGCCGCGGCATCCGGTCGCGGATTCCATATCGGATGCATGCCGCGCGCACTTTTCGGGCGATGACGTTCCAATCCGCGGCTGCGGCGTAACTCTTGGGTAGATACAGCCGCTGGTAGAGCGAGAGAAGGTCGGGAAAGCGTTCGCGCAGGACATTGAAGAAGTAATCTTTCTGCTGGTCGGAGAGGGTCAGCCCGCCCGACAGCACGAAGGTCCCGCCGTGATCCGCCGTCCAGCGCGCCACCGCGTCGAGATTGGCGTCGTCGTCGCACAGGCCCGGCAGGATGGGCATCATGCACGTCCCGACGGGAATGCCGGCCGCGGCGATCTTTTCCATGGCGGCGAAACGCCTGGCGGCGGGCGGCGCGAGGCGCTCCATCTGGCAGACGCGCGCGTAATTCTTCGAGTCGGGCGTTGCAATGATGCTGAATGCGACCGTCGCCCGCGCTTTTTCGTGGATGGCTTCCAACAGGTCAAGGTCGCGCAGGATGCCATCGTTGCGCTCCAGCACGAAGACGGGAAAACCAAGATCGTAGCACACCTCCAGCATTTTACGGGATATACCGAATTTGCGCTCTGCGGGCTGGTAATCGCCGGTGAAGATCGCATCGAGCGGGGCGTTCTTCAAACCGCGGCGCAGGAGGTCGGCGGCGTTCTCCTTGACCTTGACAACGTAGGCAAAATCATCCGGGTCGTCGTAAGGTGAATATTTCTGCTCACGGCAATAACAGAACTCGCATCCGTGCTGGCAGCCGATGTAGGGATATGCGCTATAGCGCGTCCAGAACCAGTGGTCGGCGCGTTTGTTTTTGTTGAGGACGGTGCGGGGACGGTAGGGGAGGAAGGCGAGGCGGCGGGGCGTGAACGTAGTGGTCACATGAGGAACCTGTTTGCGGATGGGATATAGTCTTGTGGAGGCTATTGTATCCGCTAATCGACTAAAACCTGTTATAAGATGCAGCAATTCTCATTATGAAAAACCTTATCCGCAGATCCCCAAAGGGGACGCTGTGACGCAGATTTAGCAGATTTTTAATGCTTTTTCTGCGTAGTCAGCGAAATCTGCGGATGAATTAACATTACAGCGCAAAGTCCTGGCGATTGCCCAGGAAAGTTGGCGCAAACAGCCGTGAATCCACTAATACCCAAAGGGCACGCTGTCTTCACTAATCTACACGAAAAAATTAGCGAAGATTAGTGGACAAGCTTCTCGACTTTGCGCGATGCTCATCATTTGGTTGCGGAATGATTCCGCGCTACGAATTACGAGCGGCGTTCAAAGCGCATATTTATAGAATATTTATAACCACCCCCCCTCTTTTTAGTCAAAATTTTCATAACGTGTATACAATGAGTCCAGTGCGCGGTGTTATACCCGCTCTTGGGAGTTTTGTG
>JBMOMO010000239.1:0-9617 GCA_049324135.1 Chloroflexota bacterium | reverse complement strand
GCAAATCGGGATGGCGCAGGCGCATGAAAATCTCGACGGCGCGGCGGGTAAAACCTTCCTTGAGAGGTTTTCAATCCTGACAGGGAAGGTTTGCAAAAAAGTACTGACATTTTCCGAAAAACTTCTAATTTGACAATGTCACATTTTCGTATAGTTGTCATTGCGAGGAGCGTTCTTTGCGACGAAGCAATCCCCTCGCAAACCAGGAGACTGCTTCGCTTCGCTCGCAGTGACAGAAAGCATAGAGTTTTATAGAACAAATGTTTAATATGACATTGTCAAACTAGATGTTTTTGGAAAGACTTCTAAATGTTTTTGCGAAAACTTCTAAATGTTTTCGGAAAGACTTCTAAATGTTTTTGCCGAAACTTATAGAAGTCTTCGAGCGCTACTCGACCAACGATTCTGCTCTCTACTCTCTGTTCTCTTTGATCTTCTCTTCAATCTCCGCCAGCGTTTCCTGCGCTTCTTTCAATTTTTCTGGCGAGCGCAGGCGCGTGAAAATTTCGACGGCGCGGCGGGAGAGGGTGAGGGCTTCCTGTAGGGGCAAATTGCCAATTTGCCCTACATTTTGTTTGAGCAGGGCTTTGGCGAGGCGGTGACAATCGCTCGCAATCAACTCCTGCCGCCCGACTTTTTCTGCCAGCGCGAGGGCTTCGCGGGCGAGGGACTCGGCTTCTGCCCACTGCTCGCGGTTGAGGGCGAGTCCCGCCAGGTTGCCTGTGTAGGTTGCTATGCTTTCATCATGTTTGACTATCTTTGCAATGCGCAGGGCTTCGCGGTAGTCGCGCTCGGCGGCAGGATAATCATTGTTGGCATTTTCTGCGCTCGCCAAAGAGTCCAGCGCGACGGCGACAGTGATGCTTTCAGGAGAAATGGAACGCCAGATTTCTAGCGCTTCGCGGTAAGCGGTGATGGCGGCGGGATAGTCTTTGTTCAGTTCGTGACCGATTCCGCGTAGATGATAGGCAGTCGCTTTATTGCGCGGCGTGCTGTTCTGCCAGTGTTCGGCGGCGCGGGCGGCGCACGCCAGCACTTCGGCGGGTTGGTTGCGGAGGGAGTAGGTGAAACCTGCCGAATATGCCCGCCAACCTGCGTACTCTTTATCATCGGCGGCGAGGGCGCGCGCTTCGGCTTGCTCGAAGAACCAAATGCGGTCATCCCATCTGCCTGTGAAATTGAGAAAGAATACGAGTTTGTCACATACCGTTTGCAAGCGGTAGTTATCGCCTGTCAGCAGGCGCGGTAGAGCGGCGGAGATGAAATCCCATTCGGTGTCCAGTGTTGGAAAACCATCGAATTTAGTTTGTCCGCCATATTGCAGAGCGAGGGCGTAAGCGCGGTTCGTGAGGGCGTCGCCTGTTTGGGTCACGGCTTCGGGGCGGCGTGCCCGTATGAATTTCGCTGTCAGCGGGGGTAAAAAGTAGGTTTGGGCAATCAGGTCAGAGGTCAGGATGGAGCGGTCGGTCAGGTCTTCCAGCGCGGTCTCGGCGGCGCGTTTGGGCAGGTTGGTCATCTCCACGATCCACTTGAGTTTGGCGGGCAGGCTGAAATAGGTCAGCGCGGCGAGGACTTTGGTCTCGTCGGCGGTGAAGGTCTCCAGCAGGTCGCCGAAGATGTATTCGAGCGGGTCGTTGCCTTTGGGTGCTCTGTCAATGAAGGCGCAGGCTTCGGCGATGGTTTGGCATTGTGAACGCTCCCGCCCCAACTGCCCCGCGATCCAGCGGATGAAGAGCGGGTTGCCCTGCGTGATCTCGTACAGGTCTTCGCGTTCCTTCTGCGAAGCACGATGAAGGCGCGGATATTTGGCGGCGAGTTCGGCGATGAGTTGCAGGGCTTCGTCGCGGGCGAGGCGGTCGAGGCGCACGATGCGCGCGTCCACGTCGGTGCGGCGGCGGGAGGTGACGATGGCTTTGTTGCCCGTGGGCAGGCGCGAGAGGAATTGGAACAGGCGCGTGCGTTCTTCTTCTGGCAGGGTTTCCAAGTTGTCGAAGATGATCAGCGCCTTCTTGCCCGCCAGCGCGAGGCGCAGTTCGTTGGGACGTTCATCGGGCGCGAGTTTTTCGAGTCCGCCTGCGCCCAGTTCCTTGCCCAGTTCGTCCAGCATGGCGAGGTAGGTCGGGCGGGTGAAGTCGGTCAGTTTGGCTTCGCCATCAGCGGTCAGTTCGCGCACTTTGGCGGTGATGAAAATTTTGCGCTCGAAGAGTTCCGCGGGCGCATTGTGCGCGGCTTTGATGGCGAGGGCAGTCTTGCCGATGCCGCCAGGGCCGTCAATCAGTGCGCCCCAGGTGCGGGAGTCGGGGGAGAGGGCGGATTTGATGATGTCGAGTTCGGCGGCGCGTCCGAAGAAGTAGGGTTGGTGGGGGAGGGTGTTGCCTGTGGGTTTGCCCTCACCCCTAACCCCTCTCCCGAAGGGAGAGGGGGACTCGTGGGCGGAGTTGAGTTCGGAGAGATAATGCCCAACAGATGAAGCAATGTTCTGGGCAAGATTGTCAGGCGTGGTGAAAAATTCAACGGGTTGTTTTTTCACTTTCCCCAAAAAGGCGTCGAGTTTGGCTTTCTTGTCATGCTCGATGTGTTTTGGTGACCAGGCATGATCTTCGTTGACGATAAAACCGAAAATTGGCTTGCCAAGTTTTTGCGCGTGGTCGAATTCCTGCTCGGTGATGGAAATATCTGCGCCTGCGGGAATGTATCCGTAGCGATGCGCGTAAATGCCGACGAACAATTCGCACTCGGCAACTTCATCCAGACACGCTTTGGTAGATTCGACGGGGCGCGCGCCGAAGGCTTCCATCCAGATGACGTGCAAGCCCAATTGCTCCAACGCGTCGTGCGCGGCTTTGCGGTGTTCGACCAGGTCGTTGTAGGTAGAAGAGAGGAAGACTTTCATGCTGGTTACTCTTTGTCGTCACCTGACGATATAATCGCTCAATCTTGTCGAGTAATGAAAGGGAATCTTATGTCCAAGAGTTATGAGTTCGATGGCGATCCTATTCTCTACACCACAGGCGCTTACATCCAACCGCTAAAAGTTACCGATCCTGGTGGAAGTGAAAAGTGGTTTTGGGTCGTGAGCGGGTTTGACGGCGACACTTTCCTGGATGGCGAAGTTTTCAATCCTGCCGAAAATGGTTATTCCAAGGATGATTTATTTATCACAGATGGGCAAGCACGCAATTGAGAATACCAGCAATTGACAAGTCTCACCTGAATCTTTATGTCGACGCGCCTTGCGCAGCGCGTTTACTTTCTGTTTGCGTCCCGCTTGTTCTCTTGTGCGATTTAGGCGCGATGGAGATAAGCATTCGCAGGGCGTTGTTTACCGACTCTGTATCAGGAAAGTACTCGCGTACATCTGGCGCAAGCATGACCGTGCCTTCCTCCAATTTGAAATTCTGCACGATAGTTGTGCCATTCTTTTTATGGATGGTGACAGTATGTCCTTCGCTATAGGCCGCTGCGTGTTTGCCGCGCACGCCTCCGCTGAAGTCATATTCAGCGCGCATTTCTTCGATTTTCGGGGAAGTATTTGAATTGTTTTTCATACTTCTTGCGTTCTATTGATGTTACTTTCTTGCCCCATTATACCCGCCTTCCCTGTGGTATATTTGCCCGCATGTCCCACATGTGCGTGCAAGGTTGTCGGAACATCCGCAGATGTCGCAGATCGCGCAGAAAATCGCAAAAAAATCTGCGAGAATCTGCGTGATCTGCGGATTTCCTTCCTTGTCGCTGACATCTTTTGCATGCGCACTGTCACCCATCCCTGCCTCACGGAGAACCCCGCATGTCTCGCGTCATCAACCCTGATTCCGCCGGAAAAGACCGCGCCCGCCTGACCAAAAGCATCGTCATCGCCATCCGCGAACTGGCCAGGCAGAACGAGCCGGGCGCCGAAGCGCGCGACCTGGCGGCCTTCATCGCCCTGGCCCTGGAAGCCGTCGCCGCAGGCATCGACGTCTCGGTCGCCGCCTGGGAGAAGCGCGACTACTGGGTCAAAGCCGACCGCTTCCGCATGGAGTGGGCCTGGGCCGGGCAACTGGGAGGAAAAATGCGAGCCGCCGTCCTGGCCGACGACTGGGCCGGCGTTGCCCTGCTTTCGGCGCAGATCGCGCAGAAACTGGGCAGCACCAAAGTCTCCGAAAACCATCGCCTGGGCGCGCCCTGGGTAGGCGCATGGCAGCAATTACGCCAGCAACAATAGACCTTATAGACATTATCGGAAATAATCCGCAGATTGCGCAGATTGGGAATTTTCAAAAGAAAAATCTGGTAACTACCTACCCTCACCCTGGCCCTCTCCCAAAGGGAGAGGGAAACGGATAAGAAAAACGGATTTTTTTGCCGAAAACGACAATATCACCCCCAACCCCTCTCCCCGTGGGAGCCTCCTGCGGGGATGATAAGGGGTTGGGGGTGAGGGAGGGTAGGCGGTTACAAAATCTGCGAGAATCGGTGCAACCTACGGATGACAATTGTCACTTGTCGCCCCATCCTTTTGCTACTAAAATAAGCCTGTCTACGCAAGACCGCACCTTTTCAACCCATTTACGATCCAGGTACCTCTCCCCCGGATGGGAAGGTCCAAAGGCGAAGCCGGTGACTCTCACGAGAAGTCCGGCGCTGTTGCGCAACTGTAAGTTCCACTCACTGATTACTGGAACAAGCCAGGTCGCCCGCCTGGGTCGGTGTCCACAAACCTCGCACAAAGGAGGTGGAACACGTTTACAAGAACGCAATCCATCCCTCCCCTGTCCGCAAGGCAGGGGAGTTCGATTCCATCCCAAAATTTAGGAGAACTTTCATGCTTCGCAAGATGATGATTTCGACTGTCCTGCTCGTCCTGTTCTTGACGGGCTGCGCCCCCGCTTCTGCGCCGACCGAGCCGCCTGCTCCCGTTGCGACGGAAATTCCCGCCACCGAAGCCGTCGTCGTCGAAGCCCCCGCCGTCGAAGAAATCAAATTCACCGACGCCCTCGGGGACGAGATCGTTTTGACCGAAACGCCCCAGCGCATCATCTCCCTCGCCCCGTCCATCACCGAAATCCTGTTTGAGATTGGCGCGGGCGGGCAGGTGGTCGGGCGCACCGATTACTGCGACTATCCCGAAGAAGTCAAAGACTTACCCAGCATCGGCGGATTCTCGGCGGAAGCCATCAGCCTCGAAACCATCATCAGCCTCGAACCCGATTTGGTCATCGGCGGCTCCATCTATCAGGCGGAAGTCATCAAGGCGTTGGCAGATGCGGGCATCCCCGCCTTCGTCAGCCAGCCCGCAAACCTGGCGGAAATCAAAGACTCGCTTGGGTTGATTGGGCAAATCACAGGTCATGTGGACGAAGCCCAAACTTCCGCCGACGAAATGCAAGCGCGCATCGACGCCGTGACCGCAGCCGTGTCTGCCGTTCCCGCCGACCAGCGTCCGACTGTCTTTTACGAAGTCTGGCACGAGCCGCTGATGTCAGCCAACGGCAAAACCGTCGTCGGCGAGTTGATTGACCTCGCGGGCGGCGTCAACATGTTTGCCGACCTGCCCGACGAATATCCCACCGTCAGCGTCGAGCAGATTGTGGAAGTTGACCCGCAGTTCATCATCGGACCCAGCAGCCACGGCGACCAGATGACCGCCGAAGTCATCGGCAAGCGCGAAGGCTGGGGCAACCTGTCCGCAGTCAAAAACAACGCCATCCACATCGTAGACGGCAACATCGTCTCGCACGCCAGCCCGCGCATCGTCATCGTGCTGGAAGAGTTTGCAAAAATCCTGCACCCCGATTTGTTCAAGTAAGGAATCAACCACGAAGGGTCACGAAGGAGCACAAAGGTTTTTCCTTTGTGCCCCTTCGTCTCCTTTGTGGTGAAAAACCATGACCCGCACCGCTTCGATTTTCCTCGGCTTGACCGCCCTGCTCCTCGTCCTCAGCCTGCTCAGTTTGGGCATGGGCGCGGTCAGCATCAGCCCGTCTGAAACGCTGTCAGCCCTCAGCGGGAATCCCGTCAAGGAATCGCACGCCACCATTCTTTGGGACTTCCGAGTCGCCCGCGTTTTGCTGGTCATCCTGTGCGGCTCCGCCCTCGCCTCGGCTGGGTCGGCGTTTCAGGGACTTTTTCGCAACCCGCTGGCTGACCCGTACATCGTCGGCGCTTCGGGCGGAGCGGCGTTGGGCGCAACCCTGGCGGTGGTCTTCCATCGTGCTGTGCCAATCGGCGTGGCAGGATTTTTGGGCGCATTGGGCGCGGTGCTGGTTGTGTACGCCATCGCCGAAGCCAGCAACTTTGGCTCGGTGGTTTCCCTGCTTCTGGCGGGCGCGGCGATGAGTACCATGCTCTCGGCAATCGTCTCGCTGCTTTTGCTTTTGAGCGACGAAGTCCTGCACGAAATTTTTTCCTGGCTGATGGGCGGATTTTCTGGGCGCAGCTGGTCGCACCTTACTCAGGCAAGCGTCGCCGCCTTTTTGGGGATTGCCATCACCCTGCCCATGTCTCGCGCCTTGGACGCTCTCTCTGCGGGCGAGTCCAGCGCCGAAGCCCTCGGCTTGGATTTGCGCCGCGCCCGCTTGCTGATTGTGATTGGCGCGAGTTTGTCCACGGCGGCGGCGGTCTCTGCCAGCGGAATCATCGGCTTCGTCGGGCTGATTGCTCCGCACCTTGCGCGGCGGCTGGTCGGCGCGGCTCATGCGGTCGTCATCCCTGCCTCGATGTTGCTCGGCAGTATTTTGCTTCTCATCGCCGACGACCTGGCGCGGACGATTGCCGCCCCGCTTGAACTGCCCGTCGGCGTTTTCACCGCTTTGCTTGGCGGACCCTTTTTTCTGTATCTCTTGAGAAAACCTAAAGGTCTTTAAGACCTTTAGGGTTTTGACCAACGGAGTTTGCCATGTTACTTTCTGCCAATTCCCTCTCGCTTAGTTATAACGGACATAACGTGGTGGAAGGATTCAACCTCTCCATCCCAAAGCGAACCATCGTCGGCTTGGTTGGTCCCAACGGCTCAGGCAAGACGACGATTTTGCGCGCTCTGGCTGGCTTGATTGAACCCCGCGCAGGGACGGCGTTGGTGCAGGGCAAACACGCCTCCCGTTTGGACAAGCGACTCCGCGCCCGCCAGATTGGTTGGGTTCCGCAGCAGGAAAGCGCCGCCTGGCCCCTGACCGTCTCCGAAGTCGTCCGCCTCGGACGCGCTCCGCATCGCGGTTGGCTCATGCCGTTCACTGCCGAAGACATGGACATCGTCGAGTGCGCCCTCGCCCGCGCGGATTTGCTCCCGCTGAAACATCGTCCTGTCAACAAATTATCGGGCGGGGAATTTCAGCGCGTGTTGATTGCCCGCGTTCTGGCTCAGGAACCCGAAGCGCTCTTACTTGATGAACCCACCGCCAGTCTCGACATCCATCACCAAATCCAAGTCCTCGACCTCGTGCGCGGACTGGTTCATGAAAAAGGTCTATCCGTTGTCATGGCAATCCATGACTTGAATCTGGCTGTGAGATATTGCGACCAGTTGGTTTTGCTCAATCGCGGCAGGCAGGTCAGCGCGGGCACGCCCGAAGAAGTTTTAACCCCTCAAAACTTGCACACCGTCTTCGGCGTCAACGCCCGCCTCTACCGTGACCCGTGGGGCGCCTGGGCGGTCAGCGTGCAGTAAACGGGGCGGACTAAAGTCCTGCCTCATAACATGGAAGCCCCTGCGGGGCTAAAACCATAGCCCGAAGGGCTTTCATGAACTGAGCAGGGGATTTATCCCCGCGAACAAAAGGAAAACTTATGCCTGACAAAAAAGGTTTACTCATCGTCAACACTGGCGACGGCAAGGGAAAATCCACCGCTGCGTTTGGGACTCTGCTCCGCGCCTGGGGACGTGGAATGAAAATCTGCGTCGTGCAATTCATCAAATCTGAAACGGGCGCGTGGGGCGAAATCAAAGCCGCAAAGAAGATGGGCATCGAATGGCTGACGACTGGCGACGGTTTCACCTGGCTTTCCAAAGACATGGACGAAACCACCGCCCGCGCCCAACACGGCTGGAAACTGGCGCAGGAAAAAATCTCCAGCGGAAATTATGATTTGATTCTGCTCGACGAATTCACCTACCCGCTTCATTTTGACTGGCTGGACACCGCCGAAGTTTTGGACTGGCTCAAAGAAAATCGCCCGCCCAACCTGCATCTCATCATCACGGGACGTTCCGCTCCCGAAGCGCTGATTCAATCTGCCGATTTGGTCACCGAAATGAAGTTGGTCAAACATCCCTACGAGCAGGGACTCAAGGCGCAGGCAGGAATCGAGTTCTAGACCTGACAGGTTTCCGCAAACCTGTCAGGTCTTACGGAGTCCAAATGAAAAAAGGCTTGCTCATCATCAACACAGGCGACGGCAAGGGAAAGTCCACTGCCGCGCTTGGGATTCTGCTCCGCGCCTGGGGGCGGGGAATGCGCGTGGGCATGTTCCAATTCTTGAAGAGCGGCGCGGCGGATTACGGCGAATATCAAGCCGCGCAAAAACTCGGCATCGAGATTGCTTCGCTCGGCGACGGCTGTTCGTGGGAGAGCAAGGACTGGGAAGTCTCGCGCGAGGTCAACCTGGCGGCGTGGGAAAAGGTCAAGGAGAAAATCACCAGCGGCGGGTACGATGTCCTCGTTCTGGACGAGTTCACTTTCCTCATGCACTTCGGCTGGCTGGACGCCGCTGAAACCGTCCGCTGGATTCTCGAAAACAAGCCGCCGAGCCTGCACCTCATTATCACGGGACGCTACGCCCCGCAGGAGTTGATTTCCGCCGCCGACCTGGTGACCGAAATGCTCGAAGTCAAACATCATTACAAAGAGCAGGGATTGACCTCCGTGCCTGGGATAGACCGATGAACGCGCCGCGCTTTGTGCTGGCTGCCCCATCGAGTGGCAGCGGCAAGACCACGCTTGCCACGGGCTTGATGTCCGCGTTTGCCGAGCGCATGACCGTGCAAGCCTACAAAGTGGGACCCGACTACATCGACCCAGGCTATCACACCGCCGCAACGGGCCGCCCTTCGCGCAACCTCGACACATGGATGATACCAACCGAGCGCGTGAAGGAATTATTTTCGCGCAGCGCAGTCAACGCGGACATCTGCATCATCGAAGGCGTGATGGGACTCTTCGACGGCTACGACGGACGCACCGAATCAGGCAGCACAGCGGAAGTCGCCAAACTGCTTTCCGCGCCCGTCGTGCTGGTCATCGACGCGGGGAGCATGGCGCGCAGCGCGGCGGCGATTGCGCTGGGATTCAGGACCTTCGACCCGCAATTGAATCTGGCTGGCGTCATCCTCAACAATGTGGCAGGCGCGGCGCACGCCCAATGGCTGACTAAAGCCGTGCAATCTGTCGGCTTGACCGTTTTAGGCTGTGTCCCGCGCGACCAAAATTTATCTGTCCCCGAACGTCACCTCGGACTTTACATGGCGGGCGAGCGGGCTGCGGCGACTCAAAAATTTATCGAAGCCGCCAAAGAAGTTGTCCGCCAGAATATTGATTTGTCGGCATTGGAAACGTTGGCGCAAAGTGCGCCTAAACTTGAAAGTAAAGTCCGAAGTCAGGAGACTTCGGACTCCGAAAAGCCTGCCACCCGCATCGGCA
>JBMOMO010000238.1:5927-9637 GCA_049324135.1 Chloroflexota bacterium | reverse complement strand
AGGGTCTTTTCATCATGGGATTTTGAGCGCCTGCCCGGGGTGGATGACATACGGCGGCGCAATACCGTTCAGTTGCGCGATCACCCCATAGGTCGTACCAAATTTGACGGCAATGCCCGAAAGCGTATCGCCCGCCTTGACGGTGTAGATCTTCGCTGCGACCGTCTGGCTGCTGCCCGCGCCCACGCCGCCCTCATCCAAGACCGTCCGCTCCTCGGCGCTGGCGCTGCCAGGGGCCGGGATTTTCAACGTCATGTTGGCCTGGATCAATTGGGGGTTGGCGGCCACCAATTCCAACAAGGACAGGCCGAACTGGTCTGCAATGCCTGGCAGGGTATCCCCTTGCTTCACTTTATACGTGGTCGAGCCGGGAGGCTGGGCGCCGGCAAATTGGTATAGTTCATCGACCGTGCCGTTGAACCAATCCAGGTCTACCGCGGCATTGATGCCCTTCACCTTGCCCGTCTCCGAGTGCTGCCAGAAAATCCATTTCAACCAGCCCTTTGGCAGGTACGGCTGGCTGACGCCATAATTGGCGATCCACAAAGCATAGTCGTTGGCCCACAAGGGAGGCCCGCCGCCCGGCACCACGAAACTGTATTTCAGGAAGCCGGGGCTGGAATAGATGATAGGCCGTTTGCCGAGTCCCTGCTGGACGCGGTCGAGCCAGGTCTTTGCCCGGTCGATGATGGCCTGGCTGGGCTGGTTGTCGGTCACTTCCAGATCTAGCACCGGCGGCAACTCGCCGTTGTCGTTCATCGCCTTGACCACCTGGATGAACTTGTCCGCTTGCTTGACCGCGTTCATGTTCGGGTGGAAGAAGTGATACGCGCCGCGCAAGATGCCGACCGATTTCGCGCCCAGCCAGTTGTCATCGAAAGTAGGGTCCACGTACCCTTCCCCCTCGGTCGCTTTTGCAAACATAAAGCGGATACCGTCGCCGCGCACCTTCTTCCAGTCAATGCCCGCTTCCCAATACGATACGTCGATTCCGGGTACGAATGTCATGCTGTTTCTCCTCAATAACAGATGAGACATTAACAGAGTAGCACAAGTCAAATGCAAAATCAATGCTTTTTCCAAAATCCGGGTAGGGAAACAACTTACAAGGTTGTATTTAATATTTCCCTACCCACGCATTTTGGTTTATGGTATAAGAAAAGCGGCCCTGCTGTGCCCGTGATGTTGCGCACACGGTTTTGAGCCAACACCCTCAACACGGGTTTCCATCTTTCAGAAATAACGCGATAGGCCTGAGCCAAGGCGGCGTTTCTGGGTCGGAGCCCACCTGCGAAAGCAGGTTCAAAACTTTGCAGCACACGGCATTTGCGGGGTTTCCCTTCCCAGGGAATAGACCTGACAGGTGTAACCTGTCAGGTCTTGTTTAAGACATTTCCAACTTGACTCGATTTTTAGATACGAGTACAATCGAGCGCATTGTAGCCAAGGCTACATTAACAACCTAGAACGGAGAATCAGCGGCTGGGTCTCACAAGCGCAAATTCGCAAGTTGCGTTACAGAGATCACGAGGTGGAGGTTCCCCCGTGCGAACGGGGCGCTAACGATGACCCCCTCCCAGCCTCCCCCATTTTCAGCGAAAATAGGGGAGGGGCGGGTGAAGTCGGAAAATCGGATAGATCAGCGGATGCCTCTGGAGCCGGTCACAGGCTCCCTTCTCCCTTCCAAAGCAAGCGCAAAGGGCATGAGAGTGTAAAAAACTCTATTGCTCCCGCCGAAAACCACGCGGTAACGGGTGGGCCAAGGCTGCGCAGTGACACAGGCGGTAAAGTGTGCCTGTTTGCAATGGAAGGGCTGCTTTTTTAATGCAGGATTGCATTTAACAGGCATGCCCGCGCGTGCCTGTTTTGTTTAATCTTGCCAGAATGGAGCAAGAATCCGGTGTATTTCGGTGACAGAGATTCGTAGAATGGGAACCACAGATCCCCAAAGGGGACGCTGTAAACACAGATAAACAGGATATGGTTCAAGGAACTTGCGTTTATCTCAAATCAGAGTTCATCCTATATCTGTGGCGAATAACCAGAAGGAGTTTCCCATGAGCATCCCTGTCACTGATTTCCATCAACTCTCCGAAGATTACCTGCGCGTCGAGCAGGCCATCCAGTACCTTGAAAAGTACGCCAATACCCAGCCCGAACTGGGCGAGATCGCCAGCGCGGTTGGGTTGAGCGAATACCACTTCCAGCGCGTGTTCAGCCGCTGGGCGGGCGTCAGCCCCAAGCGCTTCCTGCAATTCCTCACCAAAGAAAGCGCCAAGGATCTATTGGCGAAGTCCGAAAACCTGCTGGACACAACCTATGGCGTCGGGCTGTCCAGCCTGGGAAGCCTGCACGACTTGTTTGTCACGACCGAAGCGATCACACCGGGCGAGTACAAATCCGGCGGCGCAGGGCTGACCATCCGTTACGGGCTGCACGATACGCCCTTTGGGGCAGCGCTGATCGGCGTCACCGAGCGCGGCATCTGCCATTTCGGGTTCGTCGTCGACGGCGATGCCATCGACGCGCTGGTCTCAGGCTGGCCGCAAGCCAAAATGGTCGAAGATTACTACACAACCGCGCCGCTGGTCGAACCGATCTTCGACCTGGGCCAACGCAGCCGGAAGCCCTTGCACCTGCACTTGCGCGGCACGAACTTCCAACTCAAGGTCTGGGAGGCGCTCTTGCGCATCCCGCCCGGGGCCGCGACCAGTTACCAGGGTCTCGCCGAGCAGGCCGGTCGTCCAGGCGCGAGCCGGGCGGTAGGGACGGCGCTGGGACGCAATCCCATCGCGGTCCTGATCCCCTGTCATCGCGTCATCCGCAAGTTGGGCGAGTTCGGGAACTATCGCTATGGCGTTGCCCGGAAAAAAGCATTATTGGGATGGGAGGCGGCCAATCTCCAGGCGCTCCCCCAAATCCCATAGGAGAAAAATATGGAAAATATCTCTCGAAACAACCACTACAAACGTTATCACGTCAAAACCGAAGCGGCGCCTGGCATCGTCCGCTGGCCGAACCGCTTCCTGGTTCAAGTCAATAAGATCCAACTTGCCTTGTACATGCTTGGCGAGGTCTTCCACCAGCGTGGCGACCTCAAAGCCATCACCAGCCGCCCGTGTATGTACGGCACCTTCTCCGGCCCGATCGGCGGTTTTGCGCCCCGCCCGCAGTACTGCGTGGGCTGCCTGCGCTGCACCGTCCAGCACCCGCAAATCCTGACCATCCGCCACAACCCGGCCTACCAGGGCATGGGCGACTCGTATTTCCATTTCGGGCACATCGGCGCGGTGGCCTACGAGGCCGAGACCGGCAGCGTCCCTGTCAAGGGCGCCGGATACCGCGGCAAGTTCGGCGGCGAAGGCTGGGACGGCATGTGGACCGACATGTCCGAGATCGTGCGCCCCACGCGGGACGGCATCCACGGGCGCGAGTTCATTTCGACGGTGGTGGAGATCGGCGAGAAACCGTCTTACCTGGTTTTCGACGACGACGGGCGTCCGGTGGGAGTCGCGCCGCGCACGCTGGCGGTCCCGATCCCCTTCATTTTCGACGTTCCGCCGCATTCCGTGACCTCGGGCCTGCTGGCCGATATTTTGAGCGACTCAGCGTCCCAGGCGGAGACGCTGGCGATCCTGCCGATCGAACTGGTTTTGAGTTCCAAATTGAACGTCGAAAGTATCGTCCCCCTGATCAAGGTCGACGAAACA
>JBMOMO010000238.1:2457-5827 GCA_049324135.1 Chloroflexota bacterium | reverse complement strand
CAGGCATCGAAGGGTACGAATAAGGTGACGCCATGACCACTCAAACAACTGTCCATTTGCCCTCTGTCAAAAAGCACCAGAAACATCTTTGGAAAGGCTTCCATTCCTGGCCGAGCCTGGAAAGGGGGTTGCCTCCCGCGATGGGCGATTCGCGCTGGCCGGCCGAACTGATCCTGTCCACCTGGCATCAAGCCGCCGCCGGGCGTCCACCGGAAAACGGGCTGGAGTACCGCACCGGCAAATCAGGCGGCGGATTCGACCTGCTGGATTTCAAGTTCCTGCCGCAGGACCAGTGGACATCCGCATCGGAAACCATCAACCTTGCGATCCCCTTGAACCGGCGCGGGTTCGGGACAGAGATCGAAATCGCGGTGCCCTGGTACGGCGGCGGGATGTCGTTCGGCTCCGTGAGCGAACAGGTCATGCTTGCCAGGGCTATGGCGGCCAAAGCCTGGTCTACGTTTACTTCGACCGGCGAAGGCGGCTATCCTGAATCCCTGGTGAAGTACAAAGACCAGATCATCACCCAGATCGCCACCGGCATGTTCGGCGTGCGGGAAGAGACCATCCAACACGCGCGCATCGTCGAGTTCAAGTATGCGCAGGGCGCCAAGCCGGGTTTGGGCGGCCACTTGCTGGGCGATAAAACAACGGTAACGGTCGCCAAGATGCGCGAAAGCGTACCCTGGGTGAGCCTGTTTTCGCCCTTCCCGTTCCATTCCGTTTATTCGGTGGAAGACCACAAAAAGCACGTCGACTGGGCCAAGACCATCAATCCGACCGCGTTGGTATCGGTGAAGGTCTCCACCCCGGTGGATGTAGATATGGTGGCCGTCGGCAGTTACTACGCCGGTGCGCACATCGTCCACCTGGACGGTTCCTATGGCGGCACGGGCGCGGCGCCAGAGATCGCCAAGAAGAATATTGCCATGCCCATCGAGTTTGCCATTCCGAAAGTCCACAAATATCTTGTGAACGAAAACATCCGCGATGAAGTGACGGTCATGGCCAGCGGCGGCGTACGCAGCGCCTACGACATCGCCAAGGCAGTTGCCCTGGGCGCGGACGGCGTCATCCTGGGTACAGCCGACCTGGTGGCCCTGAGTTGTACGCGCTGCTCGAATTGCGAGCGCGGACGAGGCTGTCCGTTCGGGCTGACGACCACCGACCCCGAACTTTCGCTGTTGGTCGATCCCGAAAACGGGGCGGAGCGAATCGGGAGGCTGTACGAGTCCTTCGCCTGGCAATTGCGCGACATCCTGCGCCGCCTGGGACTGAAAGACATCCGCGAATTGCGCGGCCGCACCGACCTGCTGGTTTATAGGAAGTGAACGATGAAGAAAAATATCCCTGCTGAAAAAATATTGGCATCCAGGAAGTCCCTGCCCAAGATCGAGGTCAGCGCCGCCGCGCGGGATGAAGCCGCCGAGGGCGGCTGCGGCGTGATCGGGATCGCCTGCTCGGAAAAGATCGCCGGGCGGCACCTGTTGCAGTCGCTGATCCAGATGCGAAACCGCGGCAACGGCAAGGGCGGCGGGATCGCCGCAGTCGGCTTGTCGCCGGAGGAATTCGGCGTCAGCCGGAAAGTGATGGAAGAGGATTATCTCATCAGCGTGGCCTATCTCGATCCATCCGTCCGCGAGGAGGTCGAGCAGACTTCCATCTACCCGACTTTCGAGGTGGACCACGTCCGTGAGCAGGCGCACATCGCTGATTTCACGACGCTGGATGGACTGGACGTCCCCCCGCCGGAAGTGGTCTACTATTTCGTGCGCGTCAAGCCGGACCTCCTGGCTGCTTTCCGCGCCGAGAACGACATGGGTGACGCGCCGCAGCGCAAGGTGGAAGATGAGATCGTCTTCCAGAACACCTACAAACTGAACACCCGCTTCTATGCGTCCACCGGCAAGACGCGCGCCTTTGTCCTGTCGCACGGCAAGAACCTGCTGGTGCTCAAGATGGTCGGATACGGCGACGATGTGGTCAAGTATTACCAACTCGAAGAGATGCACGCGCACGTCTGGATCGGGCACCACCGCTACCCCACCAAGGGACGCGTCTGGCATCCGGGCGGCGCGCACCCGTTTGCGGGCTTGAACGAAGCCCTGGTGCACAACGGCGACTTCGCAAACTACGCCTCCATCTCGGAATACCTGGCGCAGCGTAACATTTATCCGCTCTTCCTGACGGATACCGAAGTGTCGGTGCAGGTTTTCGACCTGCTCCACCGAACGTATGAATATCCGCTCGAATACGTGATCGAGTCCCTGGCGCCGACCACCGAACGGGATTTCACCAAACTGCCGGATGATAAGAAGCGCCTGTACCAGATGCTGCAATCCACGCACATGCACAGTTCGCCGGATGGCCCGTGGTTCTTCCTGATCGCCCAGTCGGCGCCGGCCGGGATGAAATCGGAAGCCTACCGCCTGATCGGAATCACCGACACCAGCATGCTGCGCCCGCAGGTGTTCGCCTTGCAGGAGGTCGGGAAGGGCGGCCCATCCATCGGGTTTGCCGCTTCCGAGAAACAGGGCATCGACGCGGCGCTGGAAAGCCTGGCGGCGGAAGATAAGCGCTTCTGGCCGCGCGCCGACCGCTACTGGAACGCGCGCGGCGGCAGCCACACGGACGGCGGCGCTTTCCTCTTCTCCGTGACCCCGAATGGGGATTCCGCGAAGATGACTTGCACCGACAAATTCGGTCGGGAAGTCAGCGTGGATTCAACGACGCCTCCGTATCGACAGAATGGCGGTTCGGGCGCAAAAGTGGATGTCGCTTTGCCTGAGCTGGAGGCCCCGGCGCTGTTCGACTGGTTCAAGGGACGCATCCCAGCCTGGGAGTATGCCGAATTCAAAGGCAGCCTGGACGCGCTCGTAACGGAAGCAACCACGGACGCCGGCAGGATGCGTTCCATCCAGGCGCTCACCAGCCTGATCGACCGGCGCTATCCCACCGGGAAGATGCGCCGGAGCAGCCTGGTCGCCCTGTGCGACGAGGCTTTGAAACAGGTATTCGAGGGGATCGCGAAGTCGCCGTCTGAATCGTACGAATTTGTATCCCCGGATCGGCCGCTCCCAGAGCCTGCCCACCCCGCCCAGGTTGCGGTCATCGATGCGCGCGGATACCAACCGGAAGGGGAACGCTCGGCGGCAACCCTGCTGGTAGAATTGTACAAACGCGGTTTCCGCAACTTCATCGTCGCGAACGCGCGCGGACATCGCTTCATCGGCAACGGCTTTGGTCCAGAGTCGAGCGGGGTGCGCATCGATGTCTACGGCTCATCCGGCGATTACCTGGCCTCCGGGCTGGACGGGATGGAAATCCACGTACACGGCAACGCGCAGGACCAACTGTGCCAGATCATGAA
>JBMOMO010000238.1:0-2357 GCA_049324135.1 Chloroflexota bacterium | reverse complement strand
GTCCAGAGTCGAGCGGGGTGCGCATCGATGTCTACGGCTCATCCGGCGATTACCTGGCCTCCGGGCTGGACGGGATGGAAATCCACGTACACGGCAACGCGCAGGACCAACTGTGCCAGATCATGAAGTCCGGCAAGTTGGTGGTGCATGGCGATGTCGGCCAGACCTTCGGGTATGCGGCCAAAGGCGGGGATGTCTACGTTCTGGGCAACGCCGCCGGCCGCCCGATGATCAACGCGGTCGGCAAACCGCGCGTGGTCATCAACGGAACCTGTCTCGACTACCTGGCTGAATCCTTCATGGCCGGCGACCCGCACAACGACGGCGGTTTCGTCATCTTGAACGGCATCCGCGTGACCGACCAGGGCGAGATGGTCGAACTGGACGAACCGTATCCCGGCGGCAACCTGTTCTCGCTGGCCTCGGGCGGGTGTATCTACGTCCGCGATCCGAAGCGCATCGTCAGCGAGGACCAACTCAACGGCGGGGTGTTCGCGCCCTTCGATGAGCGCGACTGGGAATTGATCAAACCCTACCTCGAGGAAAACCAGCGCCAATTCGGGATCGCGGTCGATGACTTGCTGGCCGGCGAAACGCCGGCGAAGGTCTATCGCAAGATCCAACCTCATGCCGTGCGCGCGTTGCAGGCGGAGGAGAGTTGGGTGGCGCATTAGTTCGCCCCTCACCCCTGCCCCTCTCCCTTCCAGGGAGAGGGGGTAAGGAATAAATGAAAACAAAAATCTGGATCGCGTTGCTGGCGCTTTATATCGTCTGGGGCTCCACATACCTGGCAATCCGCTTCGCCGTGGAAACCATCCCACCCTTTTTGTCGGCGGGGATGCGCTTCTTGATCTCCGGGGCCGTCCTGTTCGCCTGGCGGTGGGCGGCCGGGGACGCCCTCCCGACCAAACGCCAGTGGCGCTCGACCGCCGTCGTCGGCATCCTGCTGCTATTGGGCGGCAACGGACTGGTCTCGCTCGCGGAACAATCCGTCCCGTCCGGGATCGCGGCGTTGATCATCGGCTCGACCCCGCTGTGGATGACGTCCATCGAGGCGCTGCGCCCGGGCGGCGTGAAACCGGATTGGCAGGCGATCCTGGGATTGCTGGTCGGCTTCGGCGGGATCTTCCTGCTGGTCGGCCCGACAGAACTGACCGGGAACGCGCATACGCTCGAGCCGTCAGGCGTGCTCATGCTGTTATCGGCGGCCTTCCTCTGGTCGAGCGGCTCGATCTTCGGGCGCAACGCCGACATGCCCAAGTCGACCCTGATGGCGACCAGCGCCGAAATGCTGACCGGCAGCCTGGCCCTGTTCGTGGTCAGCGGCTTGACGGGTGAATGGAACGGCTTCGACTTTGCCAACGTCACGCTCAACTCCTGGTTGGGGTTGGCCTACCTGATCACATTCGGCTCGATGATCGGTTTTGTCTCGTTCGGCTGGCTGCTGCACAACGCCCCGGTCTCGCTGGTCGCCACGTACGCTTACGTCAACCCGCTGGTGGCGGTCTTCCTGGGCGCGTGGCTGGCGGACGAGGTCATCGACGCGCGCATCCTGGCGGCTGGGGCGATCATCATCGGGTCGGTGGTGTTGATCAACCAGACCAGATCGAATCGAAAACGGCTGCAACCGGAAGGGGCCGCGGCAAAGGCTGAACAGGTCCCCTGAAGCCGGGAAACGGGAGCAGGCCGAAGGGCGTCCGAAGCGTCCTTCAACAAATGTCATTCCCCAAAGGGGACGCTGTGCGAGACGGCCTTCGGGAGGACAGGCAATCTCCTCCCTGGCCAGAACAGGTTGGCGTCAGGCCAGGAGACTGCTTCGTCCCCAAAGGGGATGCTATCGGGCAAAGAACGCCCTCCTCGCAGTGACATCGCGATTACTATTTATAAGGAGAAAAAATGGACTCGAAAGATTTACTCAAACGTGTCAAAGAAGACGGCATCAAATTCATCTCGCTGCAATTTTCGGATGTGACCGGCGCGGTCAAGAGCGTGGATATGCCCATCAAGGGGCTGGAAGAGGCGCTGGCGGAAGGCGTGTGGTTCGACGGCTCGTCGGTGGAGGGCTTCGCCCGCATCCAGGAATCGGACATGCGCCTGGCGCTCGACCCGGACACGTACACGATGTTGCCCTGGGCAGCGGAAGAACGCAAGCGCGGACGGGTGTTCTGTGACATCTATACGCCGGACGGCGACCCGTTCGAGGGCGACCCGCGCGGCATCTTGAAACGGCTGCGCGCCAAGATCGCCGAGCGCGGCTGGACGCTGAACGTCGGCCCGGAGCCGGAGTTCTTCCTGTTCAAGCGCGGCGAGGGCAACGGCGAGGGCGTGCATCCCGTCCCGCACGACGTGGGCGGCTA
>JBMOMO010000237.1:0-9853 GCA_049324135.1 Chloroflexota bacterium | reverse complement strand
GCTCCTGGTTATTCGAATTTCAGGCTCAATCTGGCCTTTAGTTTCCGATTCAAAGCGGCTACAAACTGATCTTTTTGGGGCAATCCCGAATTGTTCCGCATGGCCTGGTAAACTTCATCCACGCTTAATGACACGTAGCGGGTAGGCCGCAAGATGACTTGATTGCCTTCAAGCGATAGTTCCTGGAGAGCAAAACGCGAGGCGTGCGCTTCGGAATATCCATCCCGTTTCAGGCCGTATCGCTTGACCAGGTTTGCGTAGATATACTCCTGGATGACCCAATAGGATTTCATTCCCCAGTTTTCGTAGACGATGCCTTTGTTGAACAATTGTGTGATCGAACGTTTGATCGTATCATAGGTGTTCATGCCAAAGTTGTACTTTTTCCCAAGAACATTTACACCGGATACAAAATCTTTCAGACTTTGTACAAGTGATCCAGTACTGGTTGTCGAATCCGATTGGAATTCCACTGGAAGAAAGTCATCCACCTCCGCCTTCATAAATTTATGTCGAACAAGCACAAAATCAATCGCGCCTACATTGGGCAATCTGACTTCAGAAAATAATACGAGATCGCTCAAATCACCAAAATAGTGCATTGCGATATTTTTCAAGACAAGAGGGATGTCAACATCGCCCTTTTCTTCGAACCTGCGGGGACAAATTGCAAAGAGAGCATTATTATGCAGGACTGTACAAACCCCAAATGGATAATTGATCAGGCGACTCTTTTTGTTGCATGTTTCGCCCGCAAACGGACATAAATGTTTGCTTCGAGCCTGAATTGCGTCATCAGACGCATCTCCTGCAAAATAACCAAACATCTCCGCTGGGTGATTGCTCATTGACTTCTCCCTTGGATCATTTTTTTCCATGTTGCCCTGATCTGTTCAGTGGAATCATCACTTTCCAGAAGCCAGCCCAAGGCCGCAGAACATTGCCGACAAAAGGTTTCGCTATCGGTCGTGTCAATCTTCTCCAACTTTGCCCAATAGCATAGAACATCTTTGCTATCACGACTAAGTACCAAGATTGAGTCGTGCTTTATGGCATTGAGGTTTTGTATATGAATGGAAATCGGGTTTTCAGAAAATAAGACGTAACTGTTTACCAAGTGAAAACCGGCATGTTTCAGTGCAATGGTCAGGTCTGCCCAGGCATTTGAATCCCAGTGATGGAACGTAAAGACCAGTCGTCCTGAATCCCGTTTCAAGACACGCGCGCACTCAACGAATATGTCTGAGAGAGCGGACAAGTAATGCACATCAAGGCTATTGCGCTTTATAGCAACTGCGCTCTGCACTTCGTCATAGAGCCATTTTATTTCATCCGGCAATAAACAAGCCAGCCACACGCGGAAAAATGCCGCCAGGTCGCTGTATTGAACGCTATCATAATAGGGGGGATCGGTCACAACAAAATCAACAGAATCGTCATCCAAAGGCAATTTACTCGAATCGCCATGAACTAAAAGGAATTTTTGATTTCCACCTTGTAAATCCTTTTGATCGTTTACCTCTACGCCGCCATCGAATTCTGTCTGAACTTTGAACAAACGTACGTTTCCATCTGCGTCGAACTGCCGCTCCACAGGATTTATAGCCCACTTCCTTCCTCTCTCCAAACGATCTTTGTACAAAGATTGCAAATTCCCAGACGACTTCTTGGGGTTGACGGGGTTATTTTCTGCGGCCGTATACGGAATATGATAAGCATGATGGGCAAAAACGTGCTTGATGGCCCCGGGACGATTTTGCGCCCAGCCTTTGTAACCACACAACAAAGAATTGAATTCCAATGAGGTCGAAATCAACAATGCAAGATTGAGACGGATTGGGTTTTCATATTTCTTTAGGATATGAATTGCTTTTTCCAGGTAGAGCAACTGGCGCGATGAAAACAAGTCCAAATACGAAACGATATTACGCCTGATTAGATCGCTAGATTTTGGTCCGTTTCGAATAGAGAAATCGTAACCTGTCCCAAAATGGAAACTCGCTCGTAACGCATTGGCGCTGTTAATGTTTGCAAAGTCCAAATCGCTTGGCATCCGGAAGAAGTAGCCATGTTCCGGGCAAACAGCAGAGACAGCCACAGGAACATAGCGTTGATAATAAGGTATCTCTATTAACTCTCGATAGGTCTTGCCACATTGCTCACAACTTTTCTCACTCCGCGTAATTAAGCGCCGAGGCTTTGGTAAACCTTTAGGCTCTTCGTCTCCATCGGAGATTTCCCAAGTGTTTGGCCAGATGCGGATAATGCGACTAGCCTCATGCCGTAGATCAAACTGGTCCAATTGCACAACTTCGCCGCAATCACACTGCTTGCGAGAGCCATACAACGTGTATTGCATGTCCACATCTCTGTTGCAAACAGGGCACTTCGTTTGAAAAAAATGCCCAATTTGGAAGTGTAGTTCTTCGAAGAATTGTCGAAACGTAGATTGTAAGTCACTCAACTTTAGCGGCGTCAACGATGCTCTGGCCTGTATTACTGGAATTGGATCAATATCAGCGCCGATAACATTAGCGCCCAAACGAATGGCTTCGTGTAAGGTTGTTCCCCCTCCCATCATCGGGTCAAGGATAATTTTTCCATCCAACCCTTTGGGAGCGTAATAATCGCGACGGTGAGGATCGCTGACAAATTGTTTCAGGATGGTCCTGAACGTGGTGCCACAACGCCTGGCCCACCATTTGTGTAAATACGTATTTGGCCGAAACAAGTGCTTGTTGTAGGCTTCCAAACGAGACAATGTGTCGGCAAATTGTTCAGGGAAAGACGAATCAATTGCATACTCACCTTCGAACCTGTCAGATTGGGTATCTGCAACGTTGACAAGCAATTCGAAAGCCAATTGGCGAATTTCACGCACATGTTTAGAAGTCATAGCGGTAATTATAAACTGATTGGTGCGCCCTATTTGTAAATCATCCGGAACCTCTCACACACCAGCGGCATCTCCTCGCTGAACTCCCTGCCAATCCTGGACAGGTAACGGGTAAAGAAGCGGCGGTGGGCGTCCCGCCAATAAGCCAGCGAGCGGTCGCCTTCGCCCTCTTCGTATGCAAATTGCGCATCCACTTCGTTGAAGTTGCGCACGCTGACCTGGGTGGTCTCGACGATGCACAATGGCTGGCCCTGGCCGTCCAGGACGATGGTCAGATAACCCGGTTCCGGCAGGGATTCGCCTTCCGCTTGCCACTCCCATAGGCTGGAGCAGGTGGCAGTTTTCGTACCGGCCGCGATCAGTGCGCCCAGTTCATCCGCCATCTCTGTCCCGTCGCCCCAGCCTTCGGAGATGTAGGTCTTTTGGCGATAGGGGGAATCATCAGGCAGGCTGGACAAGAAGGTTTGCCAATAGGCCTCGATTATGGTTGTATTGCTGCTCATTTGAACAAATCCGACATTTCCTCCGCACTTCCAGAACGGACCAGGTCCTTTCCGGCGTCAGTTCTTTCGAAAGTCTGGCGCGTGATTTCATTGGGAAGGCGCACCGCAAAGGGCAGACCATGTTGCAGGCGCACTTGTTGGTAGAAGAGGGTAATGGCCTCGGTCGCATTCAACCCTAACTGGCTAAGGATTGCCTCTGCTTCTTCCTTGAGGGACGCTTCAACGCGCGCACGGATCATTGCTTCTTTTGCCATTGCGACTCCTTTCTTGTAAATTGTATCACGTTTGGGATACAAAACAACTATTTCCAGTTCCACTTCCTCAGTTCGTCCATCACTTCGCGCGCGGTCAGGTCCAATTGCAGCGGCGTGACCGAGACATAGCCGGCCTTCAACGCGCCAAAGTCCGTGCCGGGTTCATCCACGCCGGTGGGCGCTTCGCCGCCGATCCAGTAGTATGGCCGGCCGCGCGGGTCTATACGCTTGTCGAGCGCATCGCGGTAGACGCGCAGTCCCTGGCGGGTGACCAGGTAGCCTTTGAGTTCGTCTTCCCGCAGGTACGGCACATTGACATTCAACAGCACACCCTCCGGCAGCCCATTTGCCAAAACCTTTTCCGCTACCCGCCGCCCGACGACCGCCGCCGTGGAATAGTCCAGCAGGCCGCCATGGTTCTCCGGCGAATCGAGCGACACGGCAATACCCGGCGCGCCCGCAATGACCGCCTCCATGGCCGCCGTAACCGTGCCGGAGTAGGTCACATCATGGCCGATGTTCGCATTCGGGTTGATGCCGGAGACCACCAGGTCTACGTCCTTGACCAGGCCAAGCAGGGCCAGCGCAACGCTATCGGAAGGGGCGCCGTCCGTGCATAGGGCCGGTGAACCGTCAGCCAGCCGCGTCTCGCGCACCCGCAGGGGACGTTCCATGGTCTTGACGTGCCCCGAAGCCGACCAGTTCCTGTCGGGCGCAAAGACGGTCACTTTGCCAAGTTTACGCATTTCCTGCGCCAGCGCCAGCAGGCCGGGCGCCTGCACGCCGTCATCGTTGGTAACAAGAATGTGCATGGCAATCCTTACCCGTCCTTCAACGCTTTCTTGAAATTCTCCAGCGCATTTACCGGCGTCGGGTCCACCTCATACGCCATGGCCAGGTAATAAGCCACATAATCGCCGAAGTGCAGCGCCGTCCAGATATTCGCAATGGGAGAATTGCCCTGGGCGGTGTACCCGTCCACGTTCAGGCCTTCGAGCATGTACGCCTGGCGGGTCATATCCAGCCGCAGCCGGTTGCGCGGGTGGTCGCACGGCGCGCGCAGGAATAGCGTCATCGTATGCGCCGCAAGCGTGTCCTCCGGGTTCACAAGCCCGGCCAGCGTGTTGTGGTCGGCTTCGGGGATGAACTCGAAATTGGCGCCGGCCTTGGCGATCTCGTTGACCTGTCCCTTCCAGCGGCGCGCCACCGGCGCCAACACGCCCGCCCCGAAGACCGTGACCCAACGTCCCATCAACTGCCCGGCCATGCGTTTGGCAGGGTTTTGGACGACGGGCGCATCCGCGCGGATCGCCTCCTGCTGGGAGCGCATTGCCGCAACCGCCTCGGCCACCTCCGCGCCCGCATCGGGACCCAGCCCCAGCCTGCCCAGCGCGCCCAACAGCAGCCCGAACGAAAACCCGACCGCCGTGCGCGGCTGTCCCTTGTGGTCGAACTGCCAGACCGGCGCTCCCGCCGCCGCGGCATGCTCGGCCAACTTCCCGCCTGTGCAAAGCGCCAGGATGCGGCAGCCGCGCTCCAATGCCTGTTCGAACGAATCGAGCGTCTCTTCGGTGTTGCCCGAATGGGAAGAACAGACCACCAACGTCCCTGGCCCGCTGGCGAAACCCGGCAGGCCGTAATCGCGGTGGACGATGACCGGCGCAGGACAAGCCTCCATAACGGCGGCAGCCACCAGGTCCGCCCCGATCGCCGAACCGCCCATCCCGGCGATCACCACGCGCTGGATGCCCTCCCAGGCGGGCAGCGGCAGCCTTTGTCCCAAGTCCCAAGCGCTTTCCAATTGACCGGGCAGCCCGTCTACATGGGCGAGCATATCCTGAGGGTCGAGGTCTTTGAAGTGGGAAAAATTGTCCAGGTTCATGGCGCAATTATACAAGACCTGCGCGCTCGCGCGAATACCCCTGCCCCGTGATAAAATAACCCCCATGCAACCTTCCTTAGAAAAACTGCGCAAATTCTTCCGCCTCGAACACCAGAACGGTTACAACGACACCGCCATCATCGGCGGCCTTGCCAAGATGCTCGATTACTGGGAAGGCGAAGCCCGCAACGACGGCATCACCGAAGACATCATCCAGGCCGTCGTCCAGCGCCTGGGATCATACGGCAAACTCTCGCCAGACTCGCGCGCCGAATCGCTCAAGGGACTGTGGAAACGGATCGGCGAGCAGTATCCCGAAGCGACCCAAAAAGGGACGCGCGCGCCTCGCCCCCAGCCGAAGCCGGTATCATCCACGAGGGGGGGGGGCGATAAAAGGGAATCCCCTTTGCCCCAATCCGCGCCCCCGCCTGGCCGCGCCGAGGCCGCCCCGGGCGGCGTGACCTCCGCCACACCGGCCGCGCTGCACGCCGAACTGACCGTCTTGCAGGGCGTTGGGCCGCGCCACGCGCAGACGCTGGGCAAACTCGGACTGCGCACCCTGGGCGACATGCTGTACTACTTTCCGCGCCGCTACGAAGATTACAGCCAACTCAAGCCCATCAAGGAACTGTTCTACGGCCAGCAAGTGACCGTCATCGGCGCGGTGCAGTCGGTGATCAGCCGTCCCATCCGGGGCGGCAAGGCGCAATTGGTAGAAGCCATCCTGTCCGACGGCACCGGCGCGCTGCGTCTCTCCTGGTTCAACCAACCCTGGATGGCGAACCGCCTGAACCAGGGCGACGCCATCGCCGTCTCCGGTAAGATCGAGCAGTACCTGGGGCGGCTGGTGATGAACAACCCCGATTTCGAGCCGGTCGAGGCCGAAAGCCTGCACACCAATCGCATTGTCCCCATCTACTCGCTGACCGAAAAGATCACGCAGAAGTGGCTGCGCGGACTGATGAACCTGGTGGTCACGCACTGGGCGCAGCGCGTTACCGACCACCTGCCCGAAGGCGTGCGCGCGGCGGCGAAACTGCCCGCGCTGGGCGAGGCGCTCTTGCAGGCGCATTTCCCCGATTCGCAGGACAGGCTGAAAGCGGCCCGCAAGCGCCTGGCGTTCGACGAAATCTTCTTCCTGCAAATGGGCGTTCTACGCCAGAAACGCGACTGGCAGTCAGTGACGGCGCGCATCTTCGATGTGCCGGACGAATGGATGGAGGCGCGCATCCAGGCGTTGCCTTTCCCGCTCACCGGCGCCCAGCAACGCGCTGTCTCCGACATCCTGGTAGACCTCGGCTCGGGCCGCCCGATGAACCGCCTGTTGCAAGGCGACGTTGGCTCCGGGAAAACGGTTGTGGCCGCTTTGGCGGCGGCCATCGTTGCTAACGCGAGCGCCCAAGCCGCCATCATGGCGCCCACATCCATTTTGGCGGAGCAGCATTTCCGCAACTTCTCCAGCCTGCTGGCGGGGGAAAACGGGATCATCTCCCAGGATGCGGTCCGCCTGTTAGTCGGCGACACGCCCGAGGCTGGGAAAGAGGCGGTGCGCGCCGGCCTGCAAGACGGCAGCGTCAAGGTCGTCATCGGCACGCACGCGCTGCTGGAAGAGCCGGTCCAGTTTGCAGACCTGGAACTGGCGGTGGTAGACGAACAGCACCGCTTCGGCGTGGACCAGCGGGCTGCGCTGCGCACCAAAGGCCGGACCCCGCACCTGCTGGTGATGACCGCCACCCCCATCCCGCGCTCGCTGGCGCTGACGTTGTACGGCGACCTGGACCTGAGCATCATGGACGAGATGCCCGCCGGGCGGCAGCCGGTTTCGACGCACGTGCTGAGGCCGCAAGAGCGCGAGCGCGCCTACACGCTCATCCGCTCGCAAGTCAAGGGCGGAAGGCAAGCGTTCATCATCTACCCGCTGGTCGAGGAAAGCGACAAGATCGATTCGCGCGCGGCGGTGGACGAGCACGAGACGCTTTCGAAGGAAATCTTCCCCGACCTGAAACTGGGCCTGCTGCACGGGCGCATGCGCCCTGACGAGAAGGACGCCGCCATGCTCAAATTCCGCGACCGGGAGTTCGACATCCTGGTCTCGACGACGGTGGTGGAGGTGGGCGTGGACGTGCCTAACGCGACCGTGATGTTGATCGAGGGCGCGGACCGTTTCGGCCTGGCGCAACTGCACCAACTACGCGGGCGGGTGGGGCGCGGCGCGGAGCAGTCCTACTGCCTGTTGATCCCCGATCACGAAGACGCGGTAGAGAACGAGCGTTTGCAGGCCATGGCCGAGAGCAACGACGGTTTTGTGCTGGCCGAGCGCGACTTGCAGCAGCGCGGCCCCGGCGAATTCCTGGGCACGCGCCAGTCGGGTTACGCTTCTGGCCTGCGCATGGCCAGCCTGACGGACGTGGAACTGATCGAGAGCGCCCGTTCCCACGCGCAGAAATTGTTCGAGCAAGACGCCAAACTCGAAGCGCCCGAAAACGCCCTGCTGGCTGAGGCGCTGGAGCGCTTCTGGGGGAATGGCAAAGGGGATGTCAGTTAGGACCTGGAGGCCTATGGTACGCGCATTATTCCCCGGCACGTTCGATCCCATCCACTACGGCCACATGGACATTGCCAACCGCGCCTCGCGCCTGTTCGACGAGATCGTGGTGGCGGTCTACGACAAACCGCTCAAGTCGCTGTTTTTCTCGCCGGAAGAACGAATTTCCCTGGTCGAAGAAGCCTTACGCGATAACCCCAAGATCAAGGTGACCGGCTACAGCGGCCTGACGGTGGAATTTGCCCGCAAGGTCAATGCCCAGGTGATCGTGCGCGGATTGCGCGTCTTCTCGGATTTCGAGTTCGAGTTCCGCATGGCGTTGGCCAATCACCGCCTGCTGCCGGATATCGAGTATATGGCGCTGATCACGGCCGAGGAGCATACGTTCCTGTCGTCCACCACCGTGCGCGAGATCGCTTCCCTGGGCGGGGACGTGTCGAGCATGGTGCCGCCGTACGTCGAGCAGGCGCTGGCGCAGAAGTTGAGCAGCATGGGCGACCAGTACTTGCCCAATGCCATCCGCGATTAATTGTGCTAGAATTATTGAAAGAAGCAGGAAGATAGCCATATGCCCACGGCTTTGCGAACTGGTCCTTATCGGTTTTACTTCTACTCGCATGATTGTGATGAGCCAGCGCATATGCACGTTGACCGCGAAAACAAGAGCGCAAAGTTTTGGATTATTCCGATTGTTGCACTCGAAAACAATCATGGCTATAGTAGAAAGGAACTACGTGAGATCGAACAACTCATCAGAGAAAACCTGGAGATCCTGAGAAATGAATGGGACAGTTTCTGTAGCGGTAACATTCGCGTTACCTAAAATTATTAACGTCAATATTGACAACGATACGATTACTGTTGATCTAGAAGATGGGCGCACTGTGTTAGCGCCTATTGGCTGGTTTCCTCGCCTGGCGTATGGAACATCCACAGAACGAAGAAATTTTCACATTTCTGGCGCAGGCTATGGCATTCACTGGCCGGACCTTGACGAGGATATTTCTGTGGAAGGCCTATTGTTAGGGAAAAAAACGACCGAGAGCGCTGCTTCCTTGGAAAGTTGGCTGAAAAACCGGCGTCAGTAGCTCGAGCCACTTCTTGCAAAGCGACTATCTGGACTGAGAGGCGACTATGGACATCCTGCAATTGATCGACCGCCTGGAAGAACTTTTCAACGAAGGGAAAGCCATCCCTTTCACGCATAACGTGGCTGTGGATGAAGACCGCATGTTGGACATCATCGACCAGATGCGGATTGCCATCCCGGAAGAAGTAAAAAAGGCCCAACAATTGCTCAGCCAACGCGACCGCGTGATGGCGCAGGCGCAGGAAGAAGCCAACCGCACCCTGCAACTGGCGCGCGACAAAGCCGACGGCGTCATCAGCAAAGACAACATCGTGCTGGAAGCGCAACGCAGAGCAGAGCAGATCCTCATCCAGGCGCGCGCCGATGCGGACGCCACCCGCCGCGACGCGGATGATTATGTCATCGAATCTTTGCAGCGTTTACAGGATGAATTGGAGCGTTCCCTCACCCAGGTGCATAACGGCATCCGCACGCTGGAAGAGGAACGGATGCGGCGGGCTGCGCCGGCTGTTCCGCCTTCTAACCCTGGCGAAGAGAAATAAGCCAGGGTTATAGTTCGTAACTACCTACCCATCTTACCAGAATTTTGTTAAACTATCCCAATGGCTGAACAACCGCTAGCGACAAATACCTTGATGAAACGGCTTGCTGATCTTGAGGCTGAGGTTACCCGCCTGCAAGCG
>JBMOMO010000236.1:0-9984 GCA_049324135.1 Chloroflexota bacterium | reverse complement strand
TCCTCAGGGGAACAATCACTCTCTGCTTGGGGTAACATACCAATTCATCCTTGCCAGTTTCCAGTGTTTCCTGGCGCGTCTATTTTACGCCCGTTGGGTGAATTGCACAACAGGAGAAGCCCAGGCCAGCATGGCTTGGCGCGCCTGCCGGATAATGCTATAATCCCAGTACCGGCCCCGGTAGTTCAATGGACAGAACAGGGCACTCCTAAGGCTCTGATGTGGGTTCGATTCCCGCCTGGGGCATTGGCAAAAATTCTAATCATTTTTTAAGGAAAAGATATTGCCTTTTTTGGCGAGATGTAGTATTATGAATTCGGCAGACGCTAGGGTGCCCCCCTCACCCTGGCGTTTGCCGCTTAATATGACATCTGACCCGGCGATGGACTATAATTGGACAGTCCATCGCTATTTTTTTCCTGGAGGCTGCCATGTCGCTCGACCCATCGATGATCCGCAAACAGTTCCCATCCCTCGACCGCCCGGCAATTTTCTTCGATAACCCCGGCGGGACGCAGATCGCCAAGCAATCCCTCGACCGGATGACCCGCTACCTGCTGGAATGCAACGCCAACCACGAGGGCGCATTCGCTACCAGCAAGGCATCCGACGCTGTCCTGGATGAAGCCCACCAGGCCATGGCAGACTTCTACAACGCCGCCGGCCCGGAGGAGATCATCTTCGGCAACAACATGACCACGCTGACGCTACACATCAGCCGCTCGCTCTCGCGCAACTGGCAGGCGGGGGACGAGATCGTCGTCACCCGGCTCGACCACGACGCCAACGTCACGCCCTGGCTGCTGGCCGCGCAGGATCGCGGCGTGAACGTCCACTGGGTAGATTTCGATGTGGAAGACGGCACGCTCCGGCTGGATGACCTGCAAAAGGCCCTGGAGCGCAAACCGCGCTTGCTGGCGGTGGGATACGCCTCCAATGCGCTGGGGACGATCAACCCGGTCGCCAAAATCACCAGGATGGCGCACGAATCCGGGACGCTGGTCTACGTGGACGCTGTCCAGTACGCGCCGCATGGCCCGATCGACGTCCAGAGACTGGGATGCGACCTGCTGGTCTCTTCGAGTTACAAATTCTTCGGCCCGCACGCCGGTATCCTGTACGGGCGGCGCGACCTGTTGGAAGAATTGTTCGCCTACAAAGTCCGCCCGGCCACGAACCGCATCCCAGGCAAATTCGAAACCGGCACGCAGAACCACGAGGGCATCGCTGGCGTCCTGGGCGCGATCGAATACTTCGAATGGGTGGGGAAAGAGTTCGGCGGCCGGTATGCCGAAGGCCTGGCCGAAGACGGCTACCAGGGCCGCCGGATGGAACTCAAAAAGGCGCTGACCGCCATCCGCGCCTACGAATTCGAACTTGGACGCGCGCTTCTTTCTACGCTGCAATCTGTTCCCGGACTAACGGTCTTTGGCCTCACCGACGTCCGCCGCCTGGACGAGCGCGTGGCGACCTTTGCCTTCCGCCTGCGAGACCTGCACCCTCGCGCTGTTGCCGAGAAACTGGCCGAGGAAAGCATCTACGTCTGGGACGGCAACTACTACGCCATCAACGTCACCGAACGGCTGGGCCTGGAAGAAAGCGGAGGCATGGTGCGGATTGGCGCGACACACTACAACACGCTAGAGGAAATCCAGCGCCTGGGGGAGGCGCTGGGGAAAATTGCTGGCTAAGAATGACCGTCCCGAAAGTTTAGTTCACCCTGCGGGTACTTCGCGGGACGGTCATTTACAGGTTAGAGTTGGCAGTAACGCTCCACGCGCCGGCCGAAGACGGCTATGCTGTCTTCCCAGAATTTGCGCGCGCGGATGTCGATGCCAAAGCGGGCCGCCAGGTCCGCAGCCGAGGCTTCCCCGGTGGAAGCCAATAGCGCCTTGTAATCTGCCACAAAATCCGCGCCGCGCTGTTGGTAGATGGCGTACAATCCGGTACCGAATAGCAATCCAAAAGCGTAGGGGAAATTGTAGAAGGACAGGCCGACCGAGTAGTAGTGCGGCTTCCAGGTCCACATGTATTTTTGCAGGTAACGCTCATCCAGGCCTTCGCCATAGGTGGCCTTCTGGGCGCCTTCCATGATCTCGCAGAATTCATCGGCAGAGAGTTCGGCCTGCGCGCGGCGCTCGAAGACTTCCTGCTCGAACAGGAAGCGCGAGTAGATGTCCACGATGACCTGTGAAGCGCCGTTGAGTTGGCTTTCCAGCACGGCCAGTTCTTCTTGCGGGTCGCTCGCCTGCGCCAGCACCGCCTCGGTCACGATGGTCTCGCAGAAAGTAGAGGCCGTCTCGGCCAGCGTCATGGGCGTCAACTGTTGCAGGGGGGTCTTGCCGAACTGGTAGGCGCATTCGTTGTGAAAGGCGTGGCCCAGTTCGTGGGCAATGGTCGAGAGTTGGTCCTGCGAACCGTCGAAGTTGACCAGGATGCGGCTCTCCTTGACGCCCTGCACTTCCATGCAAAAACCGCCGCCGCGCTTGCCCTCGCGCATTTCAGCATCTATCCAGTTGTTCCTGAACGCCCTTTCTGCAAAAACGCGTAGATCCGGCGAAAATTTCTCGAACTGCGCCAGGATGAAATCGCGGGCTTCCTCGAAGGAATAAGTTTTATCTACCCTGCCGACCGGGGCGAACAGGTCCCACCAGGCCAGTTTTTGTTTACCAAGCAACCTGGCCTTGTGGTCGAAATATTTGCGGAACAGGGGGAAGGAGGCCTGCATCGCGCCCATCATGGCGTCCAGCGTCTGGCGGTCGATGCGGGCGGCCTCGAGCGCGGAATGAAGCGCGTCTTCGCGTTTGCGGCGCTTGTTGAGCGTGGTCGCCTCCCCTTTCACGCCGTTCAGGCAGGCCGCCAACGGCTCACGGACGGAGTCCCAGGCCTGGTTTTCGGCCTCGTAGGCGCGGCGGCGGGTGGCCTCGTCCGGGTGGGAGCGCAGGTTGATCAACGCGGGCATAGGCAGTTTCTGGGTCTCGCCGTCCAGTTCGAAGTCCACGGAAAGTTGCGAGGTGACCGTCCCTTGCAGTTTGTCCCAGGCGTTGCCGCCGCTCAGGCTGAGTTCGGCAGCCAGCGATTCTTCCGCTTCGCTCATCAGGAATTTACTCTGCTCGGCGGCCTCTTTGAGCATGAAGGCATGCGCCCTGGCAGAGGCGTTCAAGTCCAGCGCTTGTTCCAGAGTGGGAGCCACTTTTCCCAGCCAGCCTTTCAGTTGCACGTCCAGGTTTTGCAGGGGGAGTTTGACCTGCTCATATTCGGAAAGCGTCCGGGCCGCCAATTTGTCGCGCGAGTCGGTGCTGACGAAGGAATAGATATATGGGTCGATGGTGCCAGACAGGGTATAGACGGCGTTGAAACGGTCGACGACTTCGCCCAGGATGGGCGCCAGTTGCCCCGGCGGCGTATTGGCATCCGTTTTCTGGACGACTTCGACAAAATAATCGCCCAGGTCGGCGACCTGCGCTTTGAACGTTTCGATAGCGGTTTTGAATTCCCTGGATTCGAGCCAGGGGTAGACGGTGGAAAGGTCCCAGTGTGGGGCGGGGATCGACATGTGGTTGCTCCTGTTTCGTCAAAGATAACCTTGATATTGTACCCTACGGCGCAACGGTCGCCACAGGCAAGAGAGAGGCGTCGCCCGACACTTCGACCAGGTCCGCGTAGACCCAGGCCGTTTTGCCTGCCTGGCCGGGGAGTTCGACCAGGAACCACGCGCCATCCTGGGATCTGGCCCGCGTCACCGCTGGTTGCCTGGGCTCCAGGCCGCCCACCACCTCGGATTCGAGGGAAGCGGAGGCGCGGCAATTGATGGGAGACTTTCCCAGGTTCACGACCGCGACCGCCCGGCTGGTTGGCGTGGAAACCGGCGACTGCCCGGCCGGGGCGACCACCGTTACGCCCAGCGCCGCCGACAGTTCGGCGTCATAGGCGTCATGGTATTGGCGCGCCTGGGCGATGCCCGCATTGACAAGTTCGGCGTCAGAACTCGACAGGAAGGCCACCAGGGTCTCTATCACGGTATTCATGTGTAAGAGTTGCAGCCGGTGGAGGTTGCGCAGGCAGCCAGGGGGGGAAACGTCTTCTGCGGCGCGGCGGACGCGCTGTAATTCGGGGATCACATGCACCAGTTGCGCCTGGGGCGTGTTGGAGGCCAGGATGGCGTAATCGTCGAATTCGCGCATCAGGGCGTGGATCGTTTCCGCTTCGGCGAACAGGTTTTCCGGGCTGCACCGGTCTGGCGTGGAGGTGGCTGCGGGTATGGCCGTGAGGGGAGCGGGGGAGGCGGTTGCAGGGGCGGAACAAGCCGCAAGAAACAGGAGCAGGCCCATCGTCAGGGATAGAAGCGGTTTTTTCATGTCATCCTTTGGAATGAAAAGAGGGACGACCAAAAGCCATCCCTCTTGTCCGGCATCTTGTCAAGTTCTATTTTTTGACGAGCGCAAAGACGCCGCTGAAGTTGATGGTGGCTTCGAAGCGGTCGTCGCCCGTCTCGAAACCGCCGTCGTAGACCAGGCGTCCATCGGTGAACGCGGCAGTGTCCAGGTCGAGCCATCCGGTTCCATTCCAGTACAGGATGGCGAGGTCCTCGTCCTTGAGCGGTCCCGAGAGCAAGAAGGAGACGATGACCTTGCCCTCCAGCGCCGTGTCGTTGCCGTCCGGGCTGTGCGTGGATTCCATGCCGGTGATGAATTCCACACCCGCCGGCAAGGGGCCGGGCAGGGCGGCTGCGCTGAAGGCCTCGAGGGTGGCCGAACCGGCAATGGGGCATTTGAACGTCACCGCGTCGCCGCCGGGCAGGACGAGCATGGTGCCGGTGTAAGCGACGCAATCGAACAGGGCTGTATCGTCGCTGGAAGAAACGTATACGATTTGCAATGACGGGACCGGTTGGTCGTCTTCTACGCAGATGTAGTTGGGGTCGTCGAACCGCACCCCGCCGCCCACCAGCGTTATGTCGGTCCCATTCGAGGCAAAGGTATCTGTGTAGGTAGCCAGTTCGCCGGGCAGGTCGGCGTAGATGCCGACCAGGTTGTTTTCGAAGTGGCTGCAATAGACGGCGGCGTCGCCTGCGGCGTCGATGTAGAGGCCGCGGTTGCCGTTCCCTTCGGCAATGACGTTTTCGATGGTCACTGTACCATCGGAATGTACTTCCAGCCCATTGAGCGAGTTGTTGCTGAAAACATTGTCGCCAGCGAGGTTGACAGACGAGTCGAGGAACGCAAACGTATTGTTGATGTACGCGCCGCTGCCGGTCACGCTGTCGCTGGCGGTGGTGTTGTTCATGTTGACTTCGCCCCGGGTGTAGACGACCAGGCCGGTGTCGAGATTACTGTTGAATACATTACCGCCGCCAACGTACACAGGCTGGTCAGAGGCGGCAGATGTATTGTCAATATACGCGCCAGACCCGAACACCCCACCTGTACCATTCCCGTTGGCCGCAATGTTATTCAAGGAGACGGCGCCGCTGGAAAAGACGTCCAATCCATCGAAGGCATTCTGGCTGAACGTACTATACCTGACTTCGACATCCCCGTTCCCGCTGGAGTTGTCCAGGGAAGCGCCGGCGCCGTTGTTGTTGGTGATCTCCACATTCGACACTTCGATATTGCCGGTCGTATCCACTTGCAACCCGGTAGCGGCCACGCCATTGATGAGGATGTCGTTGAGCGTAACGTTGGCGTTCCAATTGACGATATTCAAGTAGTCGCCGTTGAATTCGGACGGCGCGTCGTGGTCGACGCTCGCGCTCCCACTGGTCCCGTTCCAGCCGCCCTGGATGGTGAGGGCGTAGTTGCTCATGGTCGCAAAACTGACGCCATTGAGCGTGAACCCGGCAACGGCGTCATTGACGCTGCTGTCGTAGGTCGATTCGATCCAGATGACGCCCGCCGCAGCCTGCTCGTTGGCGTCCAGGTAGGTGAGCAAGGCCTGGAGACTCGTGTAGGAGGCGGTGCAGCCATTTGCGCCGGGGGTCGGCGCGGTCAGGACGGCCGGGCACCAGACCGGGTCGCCGGTGAGGAGGGCGGTTTCGGCTTCGTTGGTCGCCAGCGGTTCCACTTCCCCATTTTCATCGAGGACAACCACCTCTGTGCCTTCCGGGAATTCTTCAAGGATTTCCGGGAGAGTCGCATCTATCTCGGCCGGGAGTTGCCCGGCGTCCTCCGAGGCTGGTTCTGGCGTCGTCATTTCCTGCCCGGATGCGGGCGGCTCGACCACGATGGGCGTCGCCGCCACAGGAGGCGTTTCGGTCTCCTCTACTTCGGGCGCTTCTGTGGCAGGAGGCGCTTCCGTTTCTTCTACCGGGGGCGCTTCCGTAGCGGGAGGCGGCGCGCTATCGTCCGCAAACACGGTCGCTGGCGCAACCAAACTGGCAACCAACAGAAGAAATACAATCACACCAACAAACCTGGGTTGTAATTTCATGCTATTGCTCCTCGCATTCATATGTGACAGATAAAACCGTAGCGCGGAATTCATTCCGCAACCAAATGATGAACATCATAGCGCGGCAAGCCGCAATCAATTGGACTGTCATTCCCCAAAGGGGACGCTGTGCGAGGTCCCTTTTCCCGAATCAATCCCCTCGCAGGCCGGGAGACTGCCTGTCCTCCCGAAGGACACCGGGACGGTGTGGCGTCAGGCCAGGGCTTCGTTCCTCGCAGTGACACCATGATACAAAATCTTCGTGGTTGGCATCGTTTTCACAGAGCAATACTATACAGAAGTTGTCGAGATATTTACCATTGTACGCCAGTCATCCCCGGTTTGCAATGGTACGCATCTCCTCCTTGCGCAATATTACCTCCCTTGATATACTCATCGAGTGAGTATATATGACGAATCACAAACCACACCACATCGGCGCACTCTCACCGGAAATGGCATTGCTCGGTCAGTTGCACCTCGAACCAGGGCACGGGTATGACTTGCATCGCCGGGTCGTCTCTGACCTGGGACACGTCTGGCATCTCAGCCAGAGCCAGGCCTATGCCATTTTGAAACGGCTAGAAGCGCAAGGCGACATTTCCGTTCAGGAAATCCCCCAGGAAAAACTCCCATCGCGCCAGTTGTTGCGCATGACCGACCAGGGACGGGAACGATTCCTGGCCTGGCTGGACACTCCCAGCGGCGGCAGCACGCGCGCCATCCGACTGGAATTTATCACCCGCTTGTATTTCCTGAACCAGTATTTCCCGCAAAAAATAGCAACCGTCTTTGGCCGGCAACGGGTTGAGGCTGAGACACACATCCAGCGGCTCGAAGAAATGCGCGACCACCTGCCTGGGAATCAAATCTACAACCGCATGAGCCTGGACATGCGACTGGAACAGTTGAACGCTGTACTGGCCTGGTTAGACGAATGCGAGAAACACTTCCAGAAGAGTTGATCGGTATACAAAGAATATCGAGAGCCAACAGCATGGAATTCAGCATGAAACCCATCGGCGTGATCCATACGCCATTCAAGGACCAGTCCGAGACTCCCATCCAGTTTTCACGCTCGACCGCTCTCGGCGAGATCGAACTGTTTCCAGCGTACGAAGCGGGCCTCGAAAGCATCGACGAACTATCCCACTTGATCTTGATTTATATCTTCCACGAAGCGTTGAATTGTCGAGATCTAAGGGTCAAGCCCTTCCTGGACGATAAAACGCATGGCGTCTTTGCCACCCGCTTCTACCAGCGCCCCAACCCGATCGGTTTTTCGATTGTCCGCCTGGTCGAACGGAACGGCTTGTGTCTCAAAATCCAATCGGTGGACATGCTGGATGGGACGCCGTTACTCGACATCAAACCATATGTCCCTGAATTCGATACTTGCGACCCCGATAAATTGGGCTGGTATGCAAAACGCGCGCATCCATAAAACTGGACAGGAAAAAACGTGTATGACAGAAAAATCCGTCAGCCTTTCCATGCCTTCATTACCGTGGAAAGTTCGTCCAGGTTGGCTTGCCAGAATGGCAAACTCGTCCTGGCAATTATCAGCCCTGCCGTTCTTATTGTTTATCGTCCTTCCAATTACGGCAATCTTCCTGCGCACCTCGCTGGCTGACCTGCTGGAAAATCTCAATCATCCCCAGGTCATCAAAGCGGTCAATTTGAGTCTGCTGACTTCACTGATTTCCACCGCCGTCGCCTGGATCCTGGGGACGCCGGTGGCGTATTTGCTGGCGCAGCGCCGGTTCCGTTTTCGCCGGCTGGTGGATACCTTGATCGACCTGCCTACGGTCCTGCCGCCGGCTGTGGCGGGAGTTGCCCTGCTGATGGCGTTTGGGCGGCGCGGGTTGTTCGGTCCCTGGCTGGATAGTTTGGACATCAATATCCCTTTCACCATGCCTGCCGTTGTCATCGCGCAGACATTTGTCGCCTCATCGTTTTACATCAAAGCCGCCGCGTTGGGGTTTGGCGCGATAGACCCGGAATTGAAACAAGCCGCATCGCTGGACGGCGCCAGTCGCGTACAGGTTTTCCGCCACATCACCCTGCCTCTCTCGTGGGCGGCCCTGTTGAGCGGCAGTGTGATGACCTGGGCGCGGGCGTTGGGCGAATTTGGCGCGACCATCATCTTCGCGGGCAATTTCCCAGGCAGGACACAGACCATGCCCCTGGCAATTTACGTTGGCTTCGAGATTTCCCAGAGCATCGCCCTGACCCTGGCAATTATCCTGATTTCTTTTTCGTTCCTGACCCTGGTAATTATCAAAGGTCTTCTGTACAACCGCCTGGAAGCGGATGCCTGAAAATAACCAGCCGCCTCCGCTTTTATCATGCGCTGCCCAATCAACAGCATCCAGGCCACTCAAGTTTCACAATGAGAAAACGATGTTGCGTTCCAAAATAGCCTTTTTCCTGTTGTTGACTACCATACTGGCGGGCGCAGCCTGCACGCCGCAGGCAACGCCAACCGACTCCCCGGCAACTGCTCCCGTTACCGAAGCGCCCGCAGAACCAGTCACCCTGACCGTGCTGGCTGCCGCATCCCTGACCGAATCGTTCACCGAACTAGGGAAGATGTTCGAAGCCCAGAATCCCGGCGTGACGGTCGCCCTCAGTTTTGCCGGTTCCCAGGAATTGGCGCAGCAACTCGACCAGGGCGCCGACGCAGATGTCTTCGCCAGCGCCAACAAGAAATACATGGACGCCGCCATCCAGTCCGGGCGGGTGGACGCGAAAGCCTCCCAGGTTTTTGTCAACAACCGCCTGGTGGTCATCTTCCCTAAAGACAGCCCTGGCGGCCTGGCTACTCTGCAAGACCTGGCAAAGCCCGGCCTCAAACTGGATTTAGCGGATGAATCCGTCCCGGTTGGAAAATATTCTGTTGAGTTCCTGGACAAAGCCAGCGCCGACCCGGCCTTCGACCCACTGTTCAAAGAAAATGTCCTCAAGAATGTGGTCTCTTACGAAACCACCGTCAAGGCAGTGTTGACCAAAGTCTCCCTGGGTGAAGCGGACGCCGGCATCGTCTACGTCAGCGACATCACGATAGATGCGGCGGGCAAAGTCGGCAGGCTCGATATCCCCGACGCGCTCAACACCATTGCCACCTATCCCATCGCGCCCATTGCCGATAGTAAGAACCCCGAACTGGCGCAAGCCTTTGTCAACCTGGCGCTTTCCCCCGAAGGCCAGGCAGTGATGGCAAGATACAACTTCATCCCCGCGGCCGAAGGTTACAACTGATTTACTTATCAAAAAACGGGCATGGTTCAAATTAGATTGACGCTTCTAAAATTGACAGTTCTTCGGCGCGAATGCCCCAAAATGCGGCAAAACTGCTGCAAATGAGCAATTCGCCTCAGATTCAAGCCAAAAATTTCCAGAAGTGTAAATCTAACTTTCTGGGTTTCTGAACCATGCCAACCCTTCCCTTCCGAAATCCTGCTGGTTGAATGACCTCGATAAAACGATGCAAATATCAGGCTGATTTCCCAACAAGGAGATTATACAGCAAAACCCCCGCCAGGCATTATGGTA
>JBMOMO010000235.1:0-10165 GCA_049324135.1 Chloroflexota bacterium | reverse complement strand
TTTTGGAGCGCGTGTCCCCATTCAGGGGATGATATAACCCGAAGGGGTTTGTAAGTTCAAATCCCACCCTCTCCGCCAATAAGACGCCCTTTTACGCGAGGGCGTCTTTCTTTTGGAGCGCGTGTCCCCATTCAGGGGATGATATAACCCGAAAGGGTTCGTGGGTTCCCCAGGGGGGACGCTGTCAAATCCCACCCTCTCCGCCAAAGAAAGCGCCCCTCCGCAAGAGGGACGTTTTTCGATTTAGCGTCGCTTTGAAAGCAGGGCGCTACTTCTCAGGCCTGCTTTCCCTCAGAAGTCTCGTTTGAAGATAGGATAATCCCCTTCTGACAGTTTTCTTTCCTTCAATGACAGCGCCGATTTCTTTTTTGATTCGCTTCACTGCTTCATCGCAATACTCCAGATTATTGTCGATGAGCAGGCATGACTGGTCCACCGATAAGGCTGCAATGCCTGTCGTTCCACTCCCGGAAAATGGATCGAGGACCAATCCGTCTTGTGGGCAAAGCAATTTAATAAAAAACAAGGGCAATTCTACAGGGAATACGGCTGGATGTCCTTTGTTTTTTCCTACCAGGGCAATGGTGAGTACGTTCGATGGAAGTACAGTATTCTTCCCAACCCATTTGGAAAGGTCGCGGCCAAATCCGCTCTCATTGGCTGAATTGTGCCGAGACAAGTCATTTTCGCCCAAATTTCTTAACCTGGATTCAACCCAATTGCCAACAGGTTTCCTGACCGCATTTTGGTCCATAAAGGGACGTTTTGATTTTGCCAGGTGAAAGCAATATTCCCATCCGTCTCTCAAGCGCGTGGGCCAAAACCCCGGCATCGGGTTTGATTTATGCCACACATAGTCATCGATTGCATACCAGCCTTTATCACTTAGAGCCTTGATGGTATCCCAAACATACCGGTGCCGCACTCCATTGACAACCTTGTCTTTGATGTTGATTACAAGGCTGCCAGACGGTTTTAGCGCCTCGAAAAACGGTTGATGAAAGGCCAAGAACCACTCTGCAAAGTCGCCTGGATGCACACTGTCATAATGGTGATGCCTGGCGTCAGCGTAAGGGGGAGAAGTTACAATAAGGTCAACTTGCTCCTTATAGTTCTTCAATTCCTCACGGCTATCGCCGTGCAATATCGAACAGGCCGCTTTGCCTTTCCTTAATGTGGCATGTAATGGCATTGATAAATCCTTATCATTTGCAAAAAAACGCTACCAATTTATACGGGTCATTAAAAATACCGTCGCTATTCACCAGGCCTGCTTTTGCGCACTCCTCGCCAAACGATTCAAGTACTTCCTGCGGCATGTCAATTTCGGCAGATAACATAAATTTTATGAAAATGAGGTACAAGAGTTTCCTCATCTCAGGCAGTCTCTATATCGGCCATCCTGAATGCGAGGATAACTCTGAGGAATGGAAGTAGTTGAGGCTCTTCTGACCATACTCACTCCTTGTACCGAAACAAATTATAGCAAAATTGTTCTAAATAAAAATGTATTTTAAGTTGTTTTCACCAGTCGTTACGAATAAAAGTGCTGGGAATGACCATTTCCAGCGTGCGCGCGCCCTCGAACTTTCCCCAAGCCTATAGCGTTGGCATCGTTCCCGGCAGTTTCTACGCAGAAGGAAGAATTTTCAACCTTGAAGGGAAAAGTTTCGAGGTCGAGCAAGCAGGAGAAGTTGAAAGCCGACCTGAAACTCAAAACCGCTGAACTGGAGGCCGCCCAGAAGGAATTGGCGCTCTGGCACTCCGATGCGGTCAAGATCGTCAAACTGGCTTACCGCGGCCAGCAAGAAAAGTGGGTGGAATTCGGCGTCACCGCCAAAAAGTAACCCGCGCCCGGCAACAAAAAAGCGCATGGAAACAAATCGTTCCGTGCGCTTTTTTTGTTATGAGCGTCAAGGCATTGGCGTGGCTTCCGGGGCGGCGGGTTGGACGCTCGTCCCGGCGTACACCAGCGGGCCTTCGGCGGGTACGTCCGGCGGGCGCGCCAGCGGCATGAACTTGCGCACGTACAGCACGTCATACAGCAGCGAGGCTTGCCAGTCGCCGCCGCCGAACAGGTCGTTGCCCTGGGCGCCCTCGGCCCGGCGCGAACCGAGCAACATACCCGCATGACTGCTCATGTCCAGTTGCGCGGAGGCCACCGCCATGTCCGGTTGGTGGCAGGAAGCGCAGGCCAGCGAGCCGGGATACCACAGGTTGGATTCCAGGAACAAGGGCTGGACATCTTGCGTGAACGTGGCCTCGCAGGACAGGCCGTCCGCGTCGGTGAAGGGGAACGGCTCGCTCTCGGAATAACCGGCCGAGACCCAGGCCCCGATCAGGTCCACGGCCGCCACGCGGCATTTCTTGACGGTGGGGGCTGCCACCGAAAAATCGGGCGCGGGCAGGGTGGCGGCCGCCAGGGTGGGCACCGGCGTGCGCTCTGGCACAGCCTGTCCGCGCTGGCAGGTGAACGACAGCCCGCAGGCCGAGACGTACACAATGCTGATCCACACCACCAGCACCCCGATGAAACCGATGATCACCCCATACATGATTTTGCGAAAATCATCCATTCGAATGCTCCTCCCCTACTGCGCCGTTTTTAGCGCGCGGATGTAATTGACCAGGTCCCAGCGGTCGCGCACGGTCAGGTTCTCGATCATGGCGGGCATACGCCCGGTCACGCCGTTGGTCAGGGTCAGGAACAGCGCGCCGTCGCTCTTGTTCTGGGTCACATCCAGGGTCAGGTTGGCGGGTTTGTTAGCCAGCAAGGCCGCGATCTGACCGTCCCCCTGGCCGGCGACGCCGTGACACATCAGGCAGTTGATCTCGTACAGCGTGCGGGCGCGTTCCAGCGAGACCGCGTCGGCTGGCACCGGGTTGACGGGCGCGCCCATGTTGGGGATGGAGACCGGGCCGTCCACAGGGATGGAGCGCGCCGGCACCGGCAGCGGTTTTTCCTGCGCGTCGTAGGAGGGTTGGATTTCCATGAAAACCACCCAGTCCACTTTGATGACATCGTAAGTGAAGAGCATCAAGCCGCCGAACAGGACGCCGACCACCAGGAAGACGGCCAGGAGTTGCTTGAACAGTCTCATAGTTGCTGCGCCTCCGCTGTTTCGATTTTTTCCGCGCCCAGTTTGACCAACGCCTTGCTGATCCTGTCCCGGCTTTTTTCGGGGCAGGAGAACAGGATGCCGATCTTGCCGTCGCTGATCTCGGCCACGTACTCCATCGGGCGGTAGGACGGGAAGTAGGAATCGAGGAACACGCCCAGGAAGGTGGAGATCAACATGCCCAGCATGGTCAACTCGAAGATGACCACCACGCTGGGCGGGCCGGGGATGAGGGGCTGCCCGCCGACGTACACGTTATACAGGCTGGGCGTGCCAAAGGCCAGGAACGCGCCGCCCAGAAAGCCGACCAGCGCGCCGCCCAATGCCAGGCGCGGGACGTTGGTCCACTGGCGCGGGCGTCCCAGCATGGCCTCGGTGACGGGGATGCCGGAGATGACGTTCATCGCCCCGTCGCCGACGCCCAGGGCGCGGAGTTTCTCGATTGCATCGGAAGCAGGCCCGAGGTCCGGGAAGATCGCGAGAAGGGAAATGTTTTCAGCCATAGTTTTTCTTTCCCCTCACCCCTCGCCCCTCTCCCAATGGGAGAGGGGATGGGGTGAGGGAATCTCCTATTCCAATTCGCTGACCGTCACGACGGTCTCGCGTCCGAATGTCTTGAGCGAGTGCGCCATCTGGCCTTCCTGCACTTCCCAGACCGGGATGATGGGGATGAGTTTGGAGGCGATCACGTAGAGCAGGATGAAGAAGGCCAGCGTGCCGATACTGAGCGGGATCTCGATGCCGGGTTGGTAGAGCCGCCAGGTGAAGGGCATGCGGTTGATGGTGAGCGAGACGGGCACGATGATGTAGCGCTCGAAGTACATACCGACGTTGATGAGCAGGCCGACGACCGACACCAGCCAGGGGTTGGAGCGCCACTTCTTGTTCCACAGCACCGCCCAGGGGATGAGGATGTTGACGACCAGCATGGCGAACCACATCCAGCCCAGCGGCCCGGCCTCGTGCCAGTGCAGCAGGTAGTCGGTGTACTTGTCGCCGCCGTACCATTGCACCATGTAGTCGTTGAAGAAGAAGTAGGCCCAACTCATGGAGATGATGAGCATCAGTTTGCCGATGGCGTCGAAGTGTTCGGCGCGGATGAAGTATTTCATGTGTTTCATGTTGGCGCGGACGATGGCCAGCACGATGACGACCGCCCCCATGCCGGAGTGCAGCGCGCCGACGACGAAGTACGGGCCGAAGATGGTCGAGTTCCAGCCGGGGCGCATGGCGGCGGCAAAGTCCCAGGAGACGATGGTATGCACCGAGAACATGACCGGGATGATGGCGAAGGCGAAGATGTTGAGCGCGTTGCGCAGGTGCGTCCATTCGCCTTCGGTGCCGCGGAAGCCGAGCGCCAGGACGCGGTAGAAGTTCTTGCGCCAGCCGGTGGAGCGGTCGCGCGCCATGGCCAGGTCGGGGATGAGCGGCAGGAACAGGTACATGGTAGAGGCCAGCAGGTAGGTGGTGATGGCCAGCAGGTCCCAAGAGAGGGGCGAGTGGAAGTTCGGCCAAAGTTGGCGCTGGTTGGGGATGGGGAACAGCCAGTAGGAGAGCCAGACGCGCCCCATGTGCATGAAGACGCTCAGGCCAGCCTGCACCAGGCCAAAGGAGGTCATCAACTCGGCCGCGCGGGTGAACGGGCGGCGGAACTCGGACTTGAAGACGCGCAGGATGGCCGAGATGAACGTCCCGGCGTGGCTGATGCCGATCCAGAAGACGGTGTTGACCAGGAAGACGCCCCAATACGAGGGACGGTTGACCCCGGCCACCCCCAGGCCTTCGGCAATCATATAGCCCCAAGAGCCGAACAGCGCCACCAGCACCACCGCCCCCAGCAGGACGACGACCAGCCAGAACTTCCAGGTAATGGTCTGCATGGACTCCATCACCATGGCGTTCAATTCGCCGCGCGGTTTGGGGTCGAGCATCAGGTGCTGCTGGCGCAGGTGTTCTTCGTGGTTGGTGGAGTCCGACGACTCCCGTCGTCGGCTCGCTTGGTGTTTTGTTTCGCTCATCAGGCGACTCCCTTGAGGTAAGTGACGCGCGGCTGTGCGCCCAGGTCCTCGAGCAGGCGGACGCCGTTACCCTGCCGCGCCAGTTGGCTGACCAGGCTCTCCGGGTCGTCCAGGCGGCCAAAGGTGATGGCCTCGGCCGGGCAGGCCTGGGCGCAGGCGGGAGAAAATTCGCCGTCCAGCACTTCGCGGCCCTCGGCTTTGGCCTGGTCCTGGGCGCGGTGGATGCGCTGGATGCAGAAGGTACATTTTTCCATCACGCCGCGCCGGCGGACGGTCACATCCGGGTTGAGTTGGTTATCGAGCGGCGTGGGGCGCTCATAGTCGCGCCAGTTGAACGAGCGCACCTGGTAAGGACAGTTGTTGGCGCAATAGCGCGTGCCGACGCAGCGGTTGTAGACCTGCAAGTTGAGTTGCTCAGAGACGCTATGCACGGTGGCAAAGGCCGGGCAGACCGGCTCGCAGGGCGCGCTGCCGCATTGCTGGCACATGATGGGCTGGAAGGGCGTCATCTTGACCTCGGGGTACTCGCCTTCCCAGAAGCGTTCGATCCGCATCCAGTGCATGGAGCGGCCATACCCCGCGTCCTCTTCGCCGACGAAGGGGATGTTGTTCTCCATCGCGCAGGCGGCCACGCAGGCCTGGCAGCCGGTACACAAATCCTGGTCAACGACGATGCCCCACCTGCCCCGCTCTGCGGGGTTTCCCTCGGCTTCTTCCACCAGCGCGCCTTTTGCGCCCACTTGATTCAAATCAATCATGCTTCACCTCACTACTCTCTACTCTCTACTCTCTTCTCTCTAAAACTAATGCTCTTCCAGGCCTTCGCCGTACACGCCGATCTTGCTTTCCAGGCGCGCCAGTTCGCGCTTCTTGCCGGTTTTTTCGATCTTGACCTTCATACCCGCAAAGGTCAGGTCGCCGGACGGGTTGAAGACGGGAGCGACCAGATCGAGCGGATTGGCGCCGCGTCCCTGGGCGTAGCGGCCATACGCGCTGTGACCCTGCCCAAAAGGGATCGCGATCGTATCTGGACGAATGGCCGGGTACAGGTAAACAGACGCTTCCAACTCCCCGGCCTCCGACACGATCTTGACCACGTCGTCGTTCTCGATCCCCAACTCGTGCGCAACTTCGGGATTGATCTCGATCCAGGTGTTCCACATCACGGTAGTGGTCGGGTCGGAGATTTCCTGCAACCAGGGCTTGTTGGCGCCCGTTTCCGCCAGCACCGGCGAGACGAACGGCAGTAAGACAAACTCGCCTTCGCCCACGTATTCTGGCGCTTCCACCTGCAAGGCTTTGCCGAGCGCGTCCGCGTTGGGAGCGGTTAGACCATCAGCATCCGCCCACCAGCCGCCGAACTGCTGGAAATAGGCCGCAAAGGTGTTGATCTCCGGCGCGTTGAAGTTGGCCTCTTTGACTTCCACCAGCGGCAGCAATTTGTTTTGGATGTAGGCCACTTCGTCCGCAAAAGACAGCGCGGCGGCCAGTTTCCCGCCAGCCGCAGCGCAGGCCGCCAGCAGCACGTCGGCGGTAGCGCGCGTATCGTAGTACGGCGAGACCACCGGCTGCGCGCCCGAAAGCGCGGACTGGCCGGAGCCGGTCAAGATGCGCTGGTAGCCCCATGACTCCAGCCCGTGATGGTCGGGAAAGATGTAATCGGCTTGCAGGGCGGCCTCGTCGGGGAAAGTGGCGAAGGAGATAACCAGCGGGACATTCTGGAGCGCGTCCGCGAAGCCCAGCGACTTGGGCAATTCGAAAACCGGGTTGACGCCATGCACGAACAAGGCCTTGATCTCACCGGCTCGCATCTTCTCGACCAGGGCGGCTATCTCTTGCGCCGAGGCCGGGCGGTGGGACGCATCCGCCAGCGGCGGGAGGGGCGACAGGTAGACGCCGCCCGGCTGCCCGAAATTGCCCGCCAGCGCGTTCAGCGCCAGCGCAGCCCTGGCGTTCTCCAGTCCGTTGGCCTGGCCGAGCGCCGCGCCGCCGGGGATGGCCAGCGGACGTTCGGCGGCGGCAAACAGGCCCGCCAGGCGCTGCAAGGTCTCTTCGGGGACGCCGGAAACTTCGGCGGCAGCGGCTACGTCCACACTGGCGAAAGCGGCCGGCGCGGGCTGTCCCTGAACCTCGGCGGCGAGTTTACCAAGCGCCGCAGCGACCAGGCCCTCGCTCCCGGGGCGAAGCGGGATCCACTCGTCGGCTTTGGCGGCCGTCTGCGACATGCGCGCCTCGAATTGCACAAAGTAGCCGCGCTTCTCCTGTTTGCGCATCCTGGCATAGCCGCGCGTGTAAGAAACCGGCGAGAGCCAGGTCTCGAGGAAGTTCGCGCCAAAGGAGAAGGTCAGGCTGGCGTTGGCGAGATCGAAGAATGGCAGGGAGGCCTGCCCGAGCAGTTCCTGTGCGGCCTGGGTGAGCGTGGCGCGCGCCTCGAACAGGCCCAGCGCGCCGAAGCGGACGGGCGCAGGCGCGCCAATGGCTTTTGCCAGGTCGGAAACCAGGTCGAACAGGTGATCGGGCGCCAGGCCAAGCAGGAAAGCCATTTCGGACGCTTCGGTATCCGACAGCGCCTCCGAAACAACCTGGATGGCCTGTTCCCAGGTCATCGTTTCGTCGGAGAGCGCGCCAGCCCGTCCCTGCTTGACGGGAGCAGTCACACGGTCGGGGTTGTACAGGCCATGCAGGGTGGCCTGTCCGCGCGCGCAGGTTTTCCCCAGGTTGACCGGATGGCCCCGGTTGCCTTCGGTTTTGATGGCGCGTCCCTGGTAGGTGCGGACGACCAACCCACAACCAGCCGCGCACTCACGGCAGGTCGTGGCGTAATACGCGCTCTGGCCATTGAAGTTGTACTCCGGCATCTCGGCATACGGCTCACGCGCCACGTAACGCGAAGCCGGGCCGCAGCCGGTCAGCGCAGCGCCGCTGGCGGCAGCCGCGCCCGCCAGTTTCAAGAAATCTCGCCTGGAAATTCGTTTGCTCATTTCTCTTCCTTGAACGAGGACAATAGAGTTTTTTAGAAAATCCACAGATTTCGCTGATTGCACAGATTCAGAGTTTTCAAGAGAAAAATCGGCGAAAATCTGCGTCATCTGCGGATAACTTTGACGTTCTGTGCTTATTACCTGAAATCTCAATAGTGGCAGGTGCCGCAGTCCAGCAACTTCTCGCGCTTGGCCGGGTCGTCCACCGTCTTCTCCTGGTGGCAGTTCAAACACCAACCCATGTTCATCACTTGCGGGTTCTCTGCGATGGTTACTTTGCTCATGTCGCCGTGACAATCCTCGCAGTTCACGCCCGCCGCAATGTGCGGACGATGGTTGAAATGCACGAAATCCGGCGCGATGGCAACCGGAACCCATTCGATAGGCTGGTCATTTTCGACCGCAGCCACCAACGGTTTCAGCAATGCACTGGTCTGGGTAATCTGCATCTGCTGGTGGCAGCCCCAGCATTTGGATTGCGACGGCAGGCCGGCCACCGGTCCGCGCGCCGCGCCGGGGTGGCAATACAGGCACTGGATACCGAAGCCGACATGCCGATTGTGCGGGAACTGGATGGGCTGTTCCGGCGCAGCCTGCGTCAGGCTCACGCCCCAGGCGGCCAAGCTCAGGAAGACCAGCCCGGCGATCAGCAGGCTCACCCGCCCCAACGGCGAGAGCAGCCAGCGGAATAGGTTCTTGATCATGAATGCTCCTGGATAAGACGTTTGCAGTCTTGGGATGTTTAATTTCTACGGCGCAGGGCGAACACCACTGCCGCGCCGACCACGACCAGCCCGGTCAGGATGAGCAATGCGCTGCCGAAGGTGACGAAGAACGCGCCGATGCCGGTCAGGATGCCGGTCCACAGGTTAGTGGTCGGGACAGACTCCCCGCTCTCGCCGGACCCCTGGCCTGCTCCCGTGACCTCGGCATTTTCCTTGCCCCGCGCCAGAGACTGGGCGTACATCAGCGCGTCGCGGCCGTCGGCGGGAGTCCAGCCCAATTCGTAGCCCACAGGCATCTCGGTCCCGGCCACGCCGAAGCGGGTGCGGTGCAGGAAGCGGAACGGGTCGCGGTTGGCCACGTCGGCCAGCGTCTCGTCCACGCCCTCGCCGCGGAAGATGATCTGCCTCCCATCCGCGCCGTGACAGGTAGCGCAGGCAGCCTCGTATAATTCTTTGCCGTGCGCCTGATCCCCATCAATCACCTTGAGCGACAGTGGGTGGATGTATTCAGAATCGTCGATTAAGCCTTCTTTCAAAAAGACGGCGATCTTTTGCATGGCGTTGTCAGGAATGTAGGGAGAGAAATCATGCTGCTGGTCGTTCCCGCCCTTGAGGTGCAACAGGATGTCGGCTTCGTCCATATCCGCAACCGCCGCGAGCAGGCCGGGGAAACCGGTGGCATGGGAGCCGGCGGCATAGGCCCCTTGCGCGCCTTGGTAGTCCCAGCCGTGACATTCCGCGCAGCGCCAGGTCTCCGCGCCGGAGCGGGTGTTGCCAGACTGGCGGCCCCAGATAGGCATATCCCCTTGCGGCGCGTCCGTTCCCAGCGCAGCGTACCACTTATCATACAATTGCGCCCCTTCAACCAGGTCAGGGCGTGGGCCTGGCATTCCGCCTGCCAATGCAAGACTCGTCCCGAAGAGCATCAGGACGAGCAAAGAACACGTGACTAGAAGAAAGCGCTTCATGTAATTCTCCTCAGGCACAGCAGGGTAACCCCACCGTAACATAAAAATTATAACGCAAATTTGTTTGAAAGTACATATAACCGACTAAAATTGCCCAATTTTCAGGCGTGTTATACTTGACCACACGCCGCCGCCATGAACACTCATTCCCACCCCATTCGCCTTGTCCTTTGGTTCCTTTTGGGGGTTGCGCTTGCGCTCACCAGCCTGGCGCTCAATCGCCCGTTCCCGCAGGCGCAAGGAGACGCCGTTACGCCCGCTGCGCTGACGGCAACCTCGGCAGCCCCGGCCCAGTCCCGCGCGGATGTCGGTTCCACGGACGGCATCGTCCTCATGGCAGTCATCATCGTGTTA
>JBMOMO010000234.1:0-10219 GCA_049324135.1 Chloroflexota bacterium | reverse complement strand
TCCTATGCAGGTATTTTCTGCGTTCATCTATGGTCATGGGGTCTGTTTCGGCCATCGTTCCCTCGGTAACATTTTCTTTTGACGGAACGATACCACTTCGGTAACATTTTATTTGATAGAATGCGAGCCCTTGACATAATAGAATATTAGATATAATATCTAATTATTGCTCCCGCATTGTTGTTTTGCAAAAAGCCCAGGCAAACATTCGTAGCGCGGAATTCATCCCCATACTGGGGACTTTCCCCATACTGGGGACTTTTCCGCCTGTCTGCCGACAGGCAGGCAACCAAAAGCGAAATAATTTTTTTCGCGCTACAAATCTTCGCGGCTGTGTTAGATTCTCAAAAGCAATACTATCAAAGTAAAGGGATCTGCAGGATGCCAAGAGAAGGCGCGCACCTAACCGGTTCGCTCGACATACTCGAAGACCACCGCCCGTTGAGCGACCGGGTTTACCGCAGGCTACAAGACGCCATCATCGACGGCCGCCTGGCGCCGGGTCAATGGCTGCGGCAAGAAGCCCTGGCCCAGGAACTCGGCACCAGCCAACTCCCCGTGCGGGAAGCGATCCGGCGGCTGGCAGCCGAGGGCCTGGCGGTCCGCATCCCCTACAAAGGCGTCCAGGTGGTCCAGTACTCGCCAGAAGACATCCTGGATATGTTCAATATCCGTATGGTCCTGGAAAGCCTGGTCGCCCGCTACGCCACTCCCCTCATAACGGACCAAGACCTGGAAAAGTTAGAAAGAAACCTGGAAGAAGCGCTCGATTGCCAACGACCAAACCAAATGGCAAAACGCCGCGAACTGAATACAGAATTCCACCTGACGATTTGCCGCGCCAGCAACCGTCGCTACCTGATCCGCCAGGTCGAGGCGATGTGGGTCTGGTTCCCAAGCACCATGTCTTACGAGGGGATGCGCCGACAGGAAGAACTATCCCAGGGACGTCTCGAGCAGGAACATCGGGAGCACGAGGCGATCCTGTCTGCGCTCAAGGACAGGAATGCAGCCCTCGTAGAGCAATATATCCAGCAACATATCAAGAATCTATCCCAGGAACTCATGGCGGTGCTGGGCATCTCGGGAGAATTGGCTCACACCCTGCTCCCAAGACAGCCCCGAACCGCTAAAACTATTCAACCAGGAGGTTTCTCAACATGACAGGCGATCTTTCACAAATTGCCTCGAGCCTTTACGAAGGAGACGAAGAAAGCGTCTCGGATCTGGTCCAAAAGTTACTCAATGGAGGCGCAGCAGCCGACCAGATCTTGCAAGAAGGCTTGATTGCCGGTATGGACAGGGTCGGAAAGGACTTCAAAGACGGCGTGCTGTTCGTCCCTGAAGTGCTGGTTGCCGCCCGCGCCATGCACGCAGGGATGGATATCCTGCGCCCCCTGCTCACACAAAGCAGCGCCAGGAACGTGGGCAAATGCGTCATTGGAACCGTGAAGGGCGACTTGCACGATATCGGCAAGAACCTGGTCAAGATGATGTTGGAGGGAGCCGGATTCGAAATCATCGACCTGGGCACGGATGTTGACCCGCAGGCTTTTGTAGAGGCGGTCCGTGAACACAAGCCCAAACTGGTCGGGATGAGCGCCCTGTTGACCACCACCATGCAGAACATGAAAGCGACCATCGATGAGATTGGCGAGGCCGGGCTGCGGGATTCGACCAAGATCATTCTTGGCGGGGCGCCGGTCACAGAGGATTACGCCATGAAATGCGGGGCGGACGGGTACGCATCCAACGCGGCGGCGGCGGTCGACCTTGCCCGCGCATTGACCGCCTAACCAGTTTGCTCGAAACACACGCCAGGAGATACAAGAATGAATTCCACACTCAAACTCGTTGATGGATTATGCACGGATCATGAAATGTTCAAGCAGGTGCATGTACATTCCCTGGACCTGTTGGAAAATTGTGGTATCCGATTCCATTCAGGGAAAGCGCGCCAGATTTTGTCGGACGCAGGCGCAAAAGTCAGCGGCGAGATCGTGAAAATCCCCGGCCACCTGGTCGAAGCCGCCTTGAAGAAAGCGCCCAATACATTTTCGATCTACTCCCGCGACGGGAAACACGACGTTGTGTTGGACGGCCAGCAAACCTATTACTCCCAGGACGGATGCGCTGCCCACACGCTGGATTTCGAAACCGGCCAGCGTCGCGGCTCTACCCGGGCTGACATCGAAAAGATGGCGCTCATCTCCGATTCCCTGGATGCAATCGACATCATCACGCCCACCGTGAGCGCGGCCGACACAACCGTTGCCGGGAGGGCCATCGAAGAACTGGAGGCCTGCTTCCTCAACACCGGCAAGCCTGTCGTGACCGAATCGGTGACCAGCGCCCGGGACGCGCGCGCCCAGGTCGAACTGGCGGCGGCAATCGTCGGCGGGGAAGAGGCGCTCCGTCAACGGCCCATTTTTTTCAACTTCGTCTGCACCATCTCGCCGCTTACACAGGATGCGGGCGGCATAGAAGCCGCCCTGGAATTTGCCGCCGCAGGCGTCCCGGTGGGTTTCTACCCGATGGCGACCACCGGGGTGACTTCACCGGTCACACTGGCAAGCAACCTGGCCATGGACAATGCCGAGGTCATCAGCGCCATAACCCTCATGCAAATTGCCAGCCCTGGCGCCAAGGTGCTGTACTGCGGTGGGCCAGCGACCATTGACCTGCGCACCGGCGCGTATACGGCAACTTCGCCCGAAGCGATCTGGCTGCGCACAATGGTTGCCCGCATGTCGAACTTCTATAATATTCCTTCCATTGTGGGAGCGGGCGCGACCAGCGCCAAAACCCCAGGCGCCCAGTCTGCGTGGGAAAACACCCTGTCCTACCTGCCGACTTCAATGGCAGGCGCGGATGTCTTATTTGGCGCCGGTCTGCTGGATGGTTCCAACCTGCTCACCTACGAACAGATCGTCCTGGACGCCGAGGTGGCCGCCATGGTCAAACGACTGCTGGCGCCGGTCGATTTCAGCCCGGAGGCCTTCAGCGTAGAACTCATGAAGGAGATCGGGCCGGGCGGCGTTTACCTGGACCAAAAACATACCGTCAAGAATATGCGCAAGGCGCTGTCGCTGCCCTTGCTCAGCGACCGGGACAGTTATGACGAGTGGTACAAGAAAGGCCAGGTTGGCAGCGTTGCTGCTGCCCGCGCCAAGGTAAAAGAGATCCTGGCAAGCCACCAGCCTGCCCTGCTCCCCGACGACGTGCGCAAGTCCATGCGCGAACTGGCGGCGGCCTATTCGAAATAGAAAGAGACCATGCGTATCGAGGTTGACTGTGAACGTCTGCGGCGTAACACGGAAGCGGTTGTCGCCCTGTGTAAGCCGCATGGCATCGAAGTCGTAGGCGTCACAAAAGCCTGTTGCGGGCATCCGGACATTGCGCGGGCAATGCTGGCCGGCGGGGCGGGCAAACTGGCCGAATCGCGCCTGGGCAACGTCCGCCGCCTGCGGCAGGCCGGGATCGAGGCCGAGATCATGTTGCTGCGCTTGCCAGCCATCAGCGAAGCCGATGAAGTGGTGCGCCTGACCCAGGTCAGCCTGAACTCGCAGGTCGAGACCGTGCGCGCCCTCTCGCGGGCAGCCTCGGCCCAGGGAGTCGCCCACCGCGTCATCCTGATGCTCGAGACCGGCGACCGCCGCGAAGGGGTCACGCCGGAACGGGCGCTCGAAGCGGCTCGCGGTATGGTTGGATTGCCAAACATCGCGTTGATCGGCATGGGCGCCAACACCACCTGCATCGGCGGCGTGTTACCCACGCGCGAGAATACACAATTACTGGTGGACACAGCGGAGATGGTGGAGCGACAGTTGGGCATCCATTTCCAGACATTCTCGGCCGGCAATTCGGCCAGCCTGGCGCTCCTGTTGCGGGATGAAATGCCTGCCCGCGCCAACCAACTCCGCATCGGCGGGGCCATCATGATCGGCGAGGTAGACAGCACCAACGACTGGCCGGACGCGCTTCCCCACCAGGATGCCTTTACCGTGCGAGCCGAGGTGATCGAAGTAGAGGTCAAACCGTCTGCGCCGGAGGGCCGTTTAGCCCCCAACGCCTTCGGCGACATCCCGCACTGGCCCGACCTGGGAGCCCGGCGGCGGGCCATCCTGGCGCTGGGCAGGCAGGATCTGCAGATCGAAAGCCTGATCCCGAAACGCCCCGGCGTGACCATCCTGGGGGCCAGTTCGGACCATCTCGTGCTGGATGTTACAGAGGCTTCGCCGCCCGTTCACACAGGGGAGCAAATGGAATTCCGCCCACTGTACGGCGCTGTGGCAACCGGCATGGCCAGCGCAGTTGCCCAACAGGTCATCCTGAAAATACGCGATTAATTCCCCAACCCATGCTGGATGGCGATCACCGCCGCCTGGGTGCGGTCGGAGACGCCCAGTTTGTCGAGGATGGCGCTGACGTGGTTGCGCACCGTTCCCTCGGACAGGTGGAGTTGCCCGGCAATTTCGGCGTTGTTCAACCCCCTGGCAAGCAGGTTTAGCACGTCGGCTTCGCGCTCGGTCAGTTTTTCGGTCAACAGCGAGGTGGGCTGGGTCTGGCGGCTGGCGACCTGGTCGAGCAATTTGCCCGCCACAGCCGGGTCAACGAACGAGCGGCCAGAGACGGTGCCGCGGATGGCCTCGACCACCTTCTCGCGCGGCGTATCTTTGAGCAGGTAGCCGGATGCGCCCGCGCGGATGGCGTCGAAGACCCATTCGTCATCGTCGTAGGTGGTCAGCACCAGCACCTTGACCTGCGGGAACTTGGCGCGGATCTGGCGCGTGGCTTCAATGCCGTTCATGCCGGGCATTTTCAGGTCCATCAGCGCCAGGTCGGGGAGATGGTGGGCCGCCAGTTCGACGGCTTCTACCCCGTCCTGGGCGCAGCCAACGACCTGGATGTCTTTTTCCAGGCCAAGCAGTAGTTCGAGCCCATCGCGGACAACGGCTTGATCGTCACAGATGATGATTTTTATCAATTCAACCTCACAAGTCAGATCTCCAATACCACCTTCGTCCCTTTTCCCTTTTGACTGTCAATCGTCAACTCGCCGCCGGAGAGTTCGGCGCGTTCCTTCATGCCGACCAGCCCGAAATGCCCGGTGCTGGCCTTGTCGCGCGGATCGAAGCCCAAGCCGTCGTCTTGCACGGTCAACCTGACATGCTCGCCGTCCGGTTCCAGTTTCAGGCTGGCTTTCCTGGCGTTGGCGTGATGGGCCACGTTCTCGACGGCTTCTTGCGCGATGCGGTAGATGCACTGTTCCACGTCGGGGGCGAGACCAGGCATGGGGTCTGGCAGGGCAAGTTCGAGGTCCAGGTTGACGCGGGCGGCGGTGGATTCGGCCATCTGGCGCAGGGCCAGCCCCAGTCCCAGGTCTTCGAGCGGGCTGGCGCGCAGCGATTTGAGGGCGCGGCGGGTCTCTTCCAGCCCGTTCCGCGTAGCGACCAGGGACTTGTCTAGCAGGGCGCGCGCCCGGTCGAGGTCCACGTCCCAGTAGGCCTTGACGGTTTCGAGCGTGACCGACAGGCCGGTGAGGGTATGCGCCAGGGTGTCGTGCAGTTCACGCGCCATGCGGTTGCGCTCGCGGCTGACGGTGAGATTTTCGAGCGTGCTGGCATAGTGGCTCAACTGGGCGTTGGCCTGCCGCAGCGACTCGCCCTGCGCCCGCAGGCGGGACATCAACTGGTTGATGAAGATGCCGATCACAATAAAACTGACACTGCGCACCAGGGTGATGAAGAAAAAGACCGGGATGTTATTGGCCGGGACGCGCCCGACAAGGATGATAGCGCCCATTTCGAGCATGGCGGTGCCCAGGCTGAAAAGCAACACATACGCCAGTTCATAACGCCAGGCAGTGAGCGCCAGGCCAATGAACAGCACGGGCATCTGGCGCAGCGCCATGCCCTCGGCGTTGGACAGCGGCCCCGGCGGGAGGCGCGGCACGAAAGTGTGATGCAGCAGGATTGGCGCGCCCGAAATGAGCAGGATCATCAGCGGCAAGAAGGCTTCCCCCAGCCTTTTTCGCGCCCATTCCCAATAAGCCAGGCCAAGAAAGGCCAGGGCGGCCAGGCCGTTTCCCCCGTAATACAGGCTGACGGGTATGCGCGGCAGGCGCGGGTAGATGAGGGCGTCCACTGCCAACAGGGCGGCCAGGTAGCCTATCCAAATCCAGGCGGCAATGCGCAGGACGCGCGAGGTCTCGGGAGAATCCGTCATATCTAAATCTTATCACGGCAGGGAGCGTTTTGCGACTGCCTGCTGTCATGCCTCGCCGTCCCCACCCATGACAGGCGTCATGGGTAGATTGGCAAGATTGCATATTCCTCTCTAAAAGCGCGTGACGGGAACCACTTTCGACACCCGTCGAATTGTTATACACTGGGAGCAGATCGGATTCTCAGATAGCAAAAGGATTTGACCACATGAGGCGCTTTACCTTTCTCGTTTCCATCCTTGTCCTGCTCAGCCTGGCCTGCTCACTGACCGGCAGCCTGCTCCCCACGCCGGAATCCTCCGTCGAAACGGGGGCAGGTCCCTCGTCCACGCCCGAAGCGGAGGCGGGGGTGCTGGCCGGGCAGCCAACCCGTCCCGTTCCGCCGGCCTCCGGTCAGGCGACTCCTTCCGGCAAGGCCGGTTCGCCCTGCGGGGATGGCGTCTGCGAGGGCCCGGAAAACGCGCAGAACTGCCCGGCGGATTGTTCCCTCACCCCCGACCCCTCTCCCACCGGGAGAGGGAAGCAGCACACCGTCACCAACCCCTCCAGCGGCGCGGCGCTTTATGTCGGCGTGTTTTTCCCCGACTCGTGGGATGGGCAATCGAACCTGCCCGCCCTCGTCCTCGTCCCCGGCGGCAGCGGTAACAGCGGCGGCTTCCTCAAACAGACTCCCGCCGGTTCGACGGTGGACGCGGTCAACCAGGCGGGTTATGTCGCCGTCGTCTTCGACCCCGACGGGCGCGGACAAAGCGGCGGGACGGAAGACTACAACGGATTCATCCACCAGGACGGACTCGCCGAAGTCATCCGCTTGGCCGCGACCCTGCCCGGGGTTGACCCTGCCCGCATCGGCCTGGTCACCTACTCTTACGGAATCACCATGGGCGCGGGCGCGCTGGCGCGTCACCCCGACTTGCCTGTGAAATTCCTGATTGACTGGGAAGGCCCTGCGGACCGCGACGACACCGGCGGCTGTGACGACGCCGGGCTGGGGCATCTGAAACAGGTCGCATCCTGCACGGACGAGGCGTTTTGGGCGCAACGCGAAGCCAGCGCGTTCATTTCGCAGATTCGCGTACCGTACCAGCGCATCCAGTCCGAAAAAGACCACGTCCAGCCCGATAACGCCCACGCGATTCTGATGGTCAACAACGCCGTCAACGGCGAAGTCCCCTGGGTGCGGCTGAACGATGAAACGCCCAACCAGACCTATGACCCCGCCAATCCGCCCGCCATGCTGCCCGATAACGTTCTCGACCGCCAGCAAGACCGCTGGATTTTGGACTATGCAGCGGAATTGTTTGGGCAGTGATACGGTAATGCGTAATCCGTAATTGATAATCAATGAACAGCAAACCGCACAAGGAGAAAAATTTATGAAACGCGCATTCGCCTTCTTATCTTTGCTTGTCTTGACGGCGCTGGCGTGCAGCCTGAGCGGGCTGCCCGGCGCAGGGGAAGAATCTGCCGCTCCTACCGAACCGCCTAAAAGCGAAAAACGCTGTGGAGACGGCGTGTGTGACGGGCCTGAAAACCTTCAGAACTGCGCCGCAGATTGCGCTTCGGGCTTGCCCCCGCAAAGTGGAAACGCTCAGACCCCCGAAAACCAGGCGCAGGCAACGCCGGGAGACTCTCCTTCCGATGAAAATGCGAGAACAACAGACATCGGTTTTGTAATTGTCAAACTACTCTATGAACAAGCAGCCCAGGAAGGGGAATGCGGCAAAGATGTTTGGACGGTGGAAAACGGCTTTCCCCCTTGTTACTGGTGGGGGGAATATTATGAAGTCGCTATGACCCAGATGCTCACCCTGTCCAAAAATGGCAGCGGCGTTTGGGAAATTCAGCCCCGTGAGAATGGAAAAGGGTACTATCAGACTGCCAAAGCCTGGGATGACAATCAACGTTGTTGCTCCCCGACCCTTGTTGAAGGAAAAGACTTCGATTTCAACAGCCAGGGCAGTTACCAGGACGGGACAGTATCGCTCGTCTTCTCTGCATCGCCTGTTTACTACTGGGAGTTTGAAAATCGCCCGGAAAACTGTCCCGGCGCTCAACTATTCTGCCCTTCCATGAATGGCAGCGCCTCGCACTCGCGCCTGCTCTACGCCTGGGCAGATGCGATGAACAACAACTACCAGGATTTGAGCAGCGACCTTTACGTTACCGGGGAGATGGGCATCTACCGGCGGGATTACAGCGGCGCATCCAACCCCATCCCCAACGACAGCGTTAGCATCCGTGTGGAAATAGAGTTTCAGTGCATCACCCCCGACCAGGCGATGAGTCCTTCGGGCGTTTACAAAACAATCGCCTGCCCCTGGGAGGTTGAAGATGCTGAGTAAATCGGAACCAGGAAGAAATATAGAGCATTGCTCTTTAAAAACTATGCCAACCGCGAAGATTTGTAGCGCGAAATTTATTTCGCTTTTGGTTGCCTGCCTGTCGGCAGACAGGCGGAAAAGTCCCCAGTATGGGGAAAGTCCCCAGTATGGGGAAAGTCCCCAGTATGGGGAAAGTCCCCAGTATGGGGAAAGTCCCCAGTATGGGGAAAGTCCCCAGTATGGGGAAAGTCCCCAGTATGGGGATGAATTCCGCGCTATGGAGAAATTGCTATGAAAAGAACCTTTTTTCTTACAACACTGCTCGTCCTGCTCAGCCTGGCCTGTTCCCTGACCGGCAGCCTGCTCCCCACGCCGGAATCCTCCGTCGAAACGGGAGCAGGCCCCACCTCCGCGCCGGAAGCGACCACCCAGCCCCCATCCCCCGGCAAGGCAGGTTCGCCTTGCGGCGACGGCGTGTGCAACGGCCCTGAAAACGCCCGGAACTGCCCGGCGGATTGCGCCCTCACCCCCAACCCCTCTCCCTCAGGGAGAGGGGGGGATGCCGATTCGCCCGCCGTGCTGTATTTCGGCGTCATGGTGCACCTGGAAGGCTGGGAAGACGACATGGACCAGGCCCGCTTCGAGCAGCATGTCAAATTGATGCGCGAATACGCCAGCCTGTTCGAGACTTACGGCGCCAAACTGACCTGGGAGAGCAAGGAAGTGACCGACGGCGCGCTGGAATGGGGCGACAACGTGCTGCTCGAAATGCAGCAGCGCGGACATGGCGTGGGCGTCCATGCCGATATTGGCGGGCAAAAGAACTATGATTGCAGCCGCTTCAGCGCCGACCTGCGCCACGAGAAGGAACAACTCGAATCGCTGGGCGTTACCGTCCGCCACGTCTCCGGCATCGTCTCGCACTGCGACTGGGTGACGGCCGCCAGCGACGCCGGTTACCTCTTCACGACCGGCAACGTCGCTTATGCGGTGATGTCCATGCCGCCCGAAAGCCGCCCGGCGGAATACCGGGACTGCCAGACGCCCGCCGCCTGCCACGATGTCTTCCCCGCCGAACTGGAAGCCCGCCTGCATCCCTGGCGCGCCAACAGCGGCGCCGACTGGCTCACCAACGCTCCCAACGGCAAACTGGTCATCCTGCCTTCCAGCGGCGGACTCTGCGCGCGTCAAAAGTCCGATGACCCCTCCTGCGATGCGTTCTTCCGCGAACTGGAACAGGCTATTGCCCTCTCGCAGCCCGGTCAGGTGAACGCCTATTACGTCAGTTGGAGCCTGGGCCAGCCCATCGAATTGGATGCGCTGGAAGCCTGGCTGCAGCGCATGGATGCCTACGTGCAAGCCGGTCAGGTGGAGTGGAAGACCCTGCCGGACATGTATGACGCGTATGTTCAATGGGAAGCGGGGCGGTGATTCAGTGAGTAGAGAGTAGAAAGTAGTGAGTAGTGAGTAGTGAGCGGTAAACCGCGCAAGGAAAAAAAAACGATGAAACGCCCATTCACCCTCATATCGCTGCTTATCCTGACGGCGCTGGCTTGCAGCCTGACGACTTCACCACCGCCATCATCTCCGCAGGGGACTCCGCCCACAGCGGCTCCTGTCACCCCAACCTCTCTCCCCTCTCCCGATGGGAGAGGGGCTGGGGGTGAGG
>JBMOMO010000233.1:0-10222 GCA_049324135.1 Chloroflexota bacterium | reverse complement strand
GGGGTTTCTCGAACTAATCTCCCAGCGATTGTACACTGATTTCCCTGCCGGGGCGTATTTCTTTCTCGAACAGGTCGAACTGCCTCTGGACGCGCATCCCGGCCTTTTCGTACAACCGCAGCGCGCCGGTCAGGTTTTCCGCGTCCACGCCCAGGTTGACCTTGCGCTTGCCGCGCCGATAGAACTTTCCGAAACTGTGTTGCAGCAAGGCCAGTCCCAGCCCGCGTTTGCGCCAGGGACGGCGCACGCCCAGGTCATTGACATGCGCGATGTCCGGATCTTCCAGGCAGGTTGGCTTGCACAGACACATACCGGCCAACTCTTCCCCGTCCATTGCCAGGTACCACAGCGACGGGTCGAAGCCTTCATAATCGGTCATGAAATGTTTGAAGCGTTCGAACCCTTCCTCGAAGGGCGATGAAACGAACCCAAAATGGTCGCGGAAGATGTCCTGGTCGGCGCGATAGACCATTTCGGCGTCTGTCTCGGGGTTATATGTGCGCAGCGTGATGCCCTGCGGCCAGGCAGGCGCGGGCGGCGGCGCGTCCATTTCGATCAGCATATCGTATGTACTGCGGATGTAGCGATAACCCATGTCATCGAACAGTTTCTTGCTCCCGGTCGCCTGGCTGAAGATGCCCACGCGCGGCGCAAAGCGCAGGTCGGGAGGCAGGTCGTGTATGACTTGTTCGACGCGGTATTCTGCCCACTTCAGCATGTAGGTGCCGATGCCCTTGCCGCCATAATCCGGGTGTACCCGTCCCCAGATCCAGGGGTGTACGGGCGGCTTGAAAGTCGTCCAGGTTTCGACGTACCCAACCAGTTTGCCGTCCGGAGCGATCACCAGGCGGATATCGCGCTGCGGGTCGAAGCCGGGCGAGAGCCATTCGTTGCGGATGGCGCCGGCGTCGGTCACTTCGTCTTCCCCAATGATTGCCTGCGACCAGCAGTTGTAGAGTTCCAGCGCGGCCTCCACGTCCTCCAGCCTGGCGCCGCGCGTGCTGTAGCCCTCAGGCAGGTGGATCAGTTCCAGGTCCAGTTCGTAGGGTGTTTTTTTCATTTTGCATTCTCCGTTTGTGTAAGGCGGAATTCATTTCGCAACCAAAAGCGAAATACATTTCGCGCTACAAATCTTTTCGTCGGGACGATGTTTCAGGTTGTGGTTTCCTGTGGTTCTCGCCCAGGGCGTAGTTCTTTCTCGTAAGTGACATACTCCGAAGCCACCTGCATCCCGGCCTTGTGGTACAAACGCGTTGCGCCGGTGGGGTTTTCGGCGTCCACGCCCAGCATGGCGAGCCTTGCGCCGCGCTGGTAGAACTCGCCGAAGGCGTGGTACAGCAGCGCCAGTCCCAGCCCGCGTTTGCGCCAGGGACGGCGCACTCCCAGCGTACCGACCCAATGATTGCCCAGGTTGGTGCGGCAGAGCGCGTATCCGGCCACCTCGTCCCCGTCCCAGGCAATGAACCACAGCGTTGGGTCGAAGGTTTCACTCCCTGTCAGGTGATGTTGCCAATATTCGTAGGGCCTGGGTACATAGCCCCAGTGGTCGCGGAAGGCTTCCTGGTGCGCCCGGTAGACCTGGTAGTCGTGTTCCTGCAGGTCGAATGGGCGCAGTTGGACGCCCCCCGGCCAGGCGGGGGCGGGCGGCGGCGCTTCCAGGTGGATCTCCATGCGCCACATGAAGCGGACTGCCCGGTAGCCTTCTGCCTCGTGCAGTTCGCGCGCTACCTTGTCACCGATAGCCATGACATTGCGGATGTAAACGCGGTGCTCCGGGTCAGCCAGGTTTGTTTCCTGGCGGGCGCGCGTTTCCAGGGCGCGCAGCAGGCTGGCGCCAATGCCCTGTCCCATGAAATCGGGGTGGACGTAACCATCGCCTGTCAGCGCAGCGTGGGCGTAACGGTTGGTCATTTCTTCGTAGCCGATCACGCGACCAGCGGGCGTCGTCGCAACCCAGGCGTCGCTTTCGAGCGTGAATCCCGGCGTCTTCCATTGCTCGCGTAGTTCCTCGGGCGAGACGGCCACGGTCGGGTCGCCGTCTTTCGTGCATACGTCGAGGATCAGTTGCGCGACCGCTTCCAGGTCGGGCCAGGCAGCCGGGCGGATCTCGAAGGGCGGGAGTCCGCTGCGGGGATTTGGGAGCAGGCCGGGGTCAGGGTTGACCGGCAATGTCCCAATCGGAGAGGGCGCGTCGAGGCGGTCGTCAATCAGGTCGAGTCGTATTGCCATTTCTTTCCATCCATTCTTCTTGCAAAATTCCCATGTAGAAAATATCCCAGCGGCGGCCTTCGCGCTGGATGAACTGTCGTTGGCGTCCCTCCAGCCGGAAGCCGGCTTTTTCGTACGAGCGGATGGCGCGTTCGTTGAACTCGAAAACGGTCAATGAAACGCGCCGCAGGTTGAGTTCGCTGAAGGCGTAACGCAGAATCAGTTGCATGGCCTCCGTGCCGTAGCCCTTGCCCCAGAACTCGCGCGCGCCGATGCCAATGCCGGCAAAGGCCTCGCGGCTGCCCCAGTTGATGACCGTCAGTTCGATGTCGCCGAGCAGGCGGTCATCTTCCAGGGCGCGGATCGTGAACCAGTACAGTTCGGTCGCTTTTTCGAGTTCTTTTTCCAGCCATTCCTTGATGGCTTTGGCCGAGTGCAGGCGCGGCGGGTCGGTATCCAGCAGGCGCATGTATTCCGAATCGCGGTTCCATTGCGCGAAGGACTTGCTGGCTTCTTCGGGGTCGATCCCGGCCAGGCGGACGAGTTTTCCTTTGAACAGGTCTTCCATCGCGTCCTCCTACCCACCCGCCTGGGCGGCCCATTCGTCGCGCAGCAGGCCAAAGGCCAGCAGGTCGAAGGCGCGGTCGTCCCGCAGGATGGCTTTGCGGCGGCGGACTTCTTCCACGAAGCCGAATTTGCGCACCAGGGCGATAGCGGCCTGGTTGTATTCCGGGATGACGATAGTGACGCGGAACAGGTTCAATTCGGCGAAGGCGAATCGCAGCAGCAGACCGAGGGCCTGCGCGCCGAGACCCCGGCCGCGGTCCTGGCCTGAGCCGATACCCAGGCGCAGGTAGCCGTTGCCGTTGCTCCAGTCGATCCATTCGAGCATGGCTTTGCCCAGCAGTCGGTCGTCTTCGCGGGCGCGGATGGTGAAGTAGAAGAGGTTCTTGTCTTCTTCGATTTCCTTCTCCAGCGCCTCATACTGTTTCTTGACCAGCGCTGGGGCGAGCGCGCGCACCGGTTTCCATTCCATCAGGCGCATGAACTCACTGTCGTGCGTCCAGCGGGACTCCACTTCGGGGTCCTTTTCATAATCTATCGGGCCCAGCCGGATTTCCTGGGCTTCGAAGAGCGGGGTATGGATGTTTAGCATAATGTACCTTCTTTGCATAAAACAAAACGGCCACGGGGTCGCCCATGGCCGCCTGGAAAACAGGCAAAGAAAAAGGCCACGGGCGGGAGCGCTCCGTGGCCGCAGATCACATTGCGTGTATCTTACGAATCAACAGACGCACTCCGACAAGGAAAAACAACACTGCCGCCGGAAACCACGCGTGCGCAGACAATATAAGCCTTGTTCATTATCATTCGTGCGTCTCCTTTCGTAAGATTTACTTTATTCTCTAAAGCCGCCGTAGTGTATCATGGAGAAAGTTGATGCGTCAAGGGTACGCGTTACCGGTGTATCGCGCTCATTTTTAAGGGAACGCGGCGTCTTGACATCCCTATGCCCCTCAGGTAGAATAACCTTCGCTCTGTAAACGGGCCTGTAGCGCAGCTGGGAGCGCGCCTCAATCGCACTGAGGAGGTCAGGGGTTCGAATCCCCTCAGGTCCACCTGTTCAGTAATCAGTCGCTGAACAGCAACAAAAGCAGGTCACTGGAAATTGAACACTGACAACTGATTACTGAAAGCCCGGGCCCATAGCGCAGCTGGGAGCGCGCCTCAATGGCATTGAGGAGGCCGGGGGTTCGAATCCCCCTGGGTCCACAAATCAAAACCGCTCACCATCTTGGTAGAGCGGTTTTTGTTGCGCTTTGCGTCTAAGGGTAAACAGGATGGATTGGGGCTCGACCTGCCTCTTCAAACTTGGGATGTCCGTTCCAATCTCAATATGCGATTGCCATGAACTGTGCAGGGATAATCTACTCTAACATCGAATTCTTTTACTCCCTGGATCAAGCAAAGGTTTTAACGAAGCTCTAGCCGGGTAGCGCTCTCCAGCCACTTCAATCTCGTAGGCGCCTGCTTCAACAAAATCATCTGTAACGCCTGCTTCATTGTCTATATATCCTAAGGCAACAGAAGCGCCCAGGGTATGACCGTACATGGCGGAAGAAGTGTGCCCGACCATCTCACCGTCCCGGTAGATTGGTTCAGCATGATACATCAGGGGCTCGGGGTCTCTCAGGATAAACTGCGCCAACCTGTGACGGAGTACCCCGCCTTCTTTCTGCCGTAACAGGGCTTCCCTGCCAATGAAATCCGTCTTATTGAAATCGACAGCAAAGCCCAGCCCTGCTTCCAGGGGGGTATCATCTGGCCCAATATCGTGACCGAAATCGCGGTAGGCCTTTTCGATCCGCAGGCTGTTAAGGGTGTGATACCCGGCGTGCTTGAGGCCAAATTCACCTCCCTTTTCCAGGAGCGCATCGTATAAAGATTGTACGAACTCGGTCGGTACGTAAAGTTCCCACCCCAATTCGCCCACATAACTGAGCCGCAGGGCGTTTACGCGTGCATAGGCCAGATCGATTTCTTGTAAGGTGCTGAATGGGAAACTTGAATTGGACAGATCTGCATCCGTCAATTGGCTGAGCAATTCACGAGAATTCGGCCCTTGGATGTTGAGCATGGCGAAGGCAGAAGAGACATCGGTCACAAACGCGTTGTCTTCCTCTCCAATATTCCGCTTCAACCAGGTGAGCACATGCGTGTGGGTTGCCGGGGCAGTGATTACCATGAACACATCCTCTTGAATGCGTGTTACGGTCACATCCGCTTCGATCGCGCCTCGCTGGTTGAGAAATTGGGTATAGACACACTGCCCCACTGGGACGGCTACATTGTTGGCGCAGATATGATTAAGGATTTTCTCGGCGTCACGACCCTGCACGAAGAACTTGGAAAAAGAACTCTGGTCGATCAAGATGACTTCTTCGCGCGCCGCCTTGTGTTCAGCCGCCTGGTACTCGAACCAGTTCTGGCGACCGAAGGAGTATTCATACCTGGCCTCGACTCCGGCCGGCGCATACCAGTTTGCTCGTTCCCACCCTGCGGTTTCGCCGAAGCAGGCGCCAGCCTTTGCCAGCCGGTCATGGAGCGCAGACTTCCTGACGTTGCGAGCGCTTTCGAACTGGCGGAAAGGCCAGTTGTTTCCGTAGGTGAAACCAAGTACCTCGACTGTCCGGTCGTGCAAATACTTATGGTTATTCTGGAACGGCAGCATCCGGTTGATATTCACATCCCAGACGTTCATGGTCGCGCTGCCGTTGACGATCCACTCAGCCAGTACCTTCCCCGCGCCGCCCGCTGATAGGATCCCCAGGGAATTGAACCCGGCCGCGATGTAGAAATTCTTAAGTTCGGGGGACTCACCCAGCCAGTACCGATCGTCTGGGGTGAAACTTTCAGGCCCGTTGAAAAGTAACTGGACACCTGTTTCGTAAAGAGCCGGGATGCGCGCCATTGCTTTTTCCAGGTAGGGCGTCATGCGCTCCCAGTCGGGAGGCAACTCACTGAAAGCGAACTGTTTGGGTATCCCATTCATCCCCCATGGCGCAGCCACCGGTTCAAATAGACCCAGCATCAGTTTGCCGGTTTCCTCCCGGTAGTAGGCATACCGGTCAGTGTCCTTGAGGATAGGCAGCCCCGGGTGCATCCCCTCCATCGTCTCAGTGATCAGGTAATAATGCTCCGCAGCATGCAAGGGGACATTGACGCCGGCCATTTTGCCCAGCTCACGCCCCCACATCCCGCCGCAATTGACAACGTATTCGGCCTGGATCTCTCCCTGCTCGGTTGTCACTCCTGTGACCCGTCCATTTTGCCTGGAAATAGCAATGACCTCGGTGTTTTCAAAGATTTTTGCGCCGCCCATCCTGGCGCCTTTGGCCATCGCCCGGGTGGTATCAATGGGGTTGGCGCGAGCGTCCTGGGCGATGTAGAAGCCGGCCATGACGTCGTCGGTGCGGGCTAGCGGCCACATCTCTTTCACCTGCGCGGCAGAACATTCTTCTACATTAACCCCAAAGCATCGCGCCATGGATGACAACCGGCGCAGTTCTTCTAATCGCTCCGGGGTGCAGGCCAGGGTCAGGGAACCAATGCGCATAAAGCCAGTTGCTTGTCCGGTTTCCTCTTCAAGTGTGGCATATAGGTCTTGGGTATACTTTGCCAGCCTGGTCATGTTTTCCGTGGCGCGTAATGATGTGATTAGCCCGGCTGCATGCCAGGTGGTGCCACACGTAAGTTCCTTTCGTTCAAGCAGCACAACATCTGACCATCCAAGTTTGGTCAGATGGTAGGCTACGCTGCAACCAATCACACCTCCTCCCACAATGACAACCTGCGCATGCGACGGTAGCGTGCTTGGAACATTCCCGGACGATTGTTTCTCGCTCATAGGTTACCTTCCTCTGGGGCCAGCGTTGGCATGATAGCGGCAAATAAATTTATCACGATTATAATTGACAACACCTTGATTATTGAGAGTTTCGTAAAGTTTAGTTCGCGCATCTTTTCGATACCAAATAAGAGCAAATATCATCAACATAGTTAGTGTCCAGGAAGCCGATGTATAAGCCTGTCAGCCAGAAGTTAGATCAGGAAGGGTATGGTTTGGAACAGAGCCAAGTGGGGCCATTGCAAGAAACGAATGGCTTGCGCCGTCTGTTCTGAAAGAGTATAATGCTGCAAACGTCAGGACAGGAGTAGTAAGTCATCCCGTCAGCGAGAAGGGAGAGCGAGGTGGAAGCCCTTCGGCGGCATCGAGCGGGAATGCCTTGTAAGAAGACCGAACTCGCCTGTCATCCGAAAAGGAGACCGCGCTGGTGAATGAAGTAGTCAGCGCCGGGATTGCCCGTTATAGCAAAGAAAGAGCGTCGGTTAGTCTGATAGTCGCTTAGTTGCATAGTCGTTTGGTCGCACGACCAGGAGGCTGTGCGGCCTCGAGACGATGAGACTATAAGACGAAACCGGGTGGTACCGCGGAGATGTTTCTTGTATGGAACCCTTCGTCCCTGAGTGGATGAAGGAATTTTTTATTTTATTTGTCATTGTGAGCGTAGCGAAGCAATCTCCTGGGAATGAGGAGACTGCTTCGTCGCAAAGCTCCACGCAGTGACATCCAGGCGAAAGGAGGCCGAAATGCAAGCGGATATCCGAATCAATTATGTCTTCTGCAAAGCGAGGCCGATCCTTTCCCTTTGTCTTCTTCCAGTCCAAAGGTAAAATAGACACTTCATTTGAAAATACGATCAACGAGGCAAGGATGACTGATAAATCTTACAATCATGCAAGAATCGAAAAGAAATGGCAGGATAAATGGGATGCGGACCAGTTGTACCGCTCTGTGATTGACGAGGGTAAGCCCAAATTTTACGCGCTGACCATGCTGCCCTATCCCTCTGGCGACCTGCACATCGGTCACTGGTATGCGATGACGCCCTCGGACGCGCGCGCCCGCTTTATGCGTATGAAGGGATATAACGTCCTGTTCCCGATGGGCTTCGATGCCTTCGGCCTGCCGGCCGAGAACGCGGCTGTCAAGCGCGGCATCCACCCCAAAGAGTGGACCTACAAGAACATCGAGCGCATGCGCGCCCAGTTGCGCAGCATGGGCGCCATGTTCGACTGGAAGCGCGAGGCGGTCTCTTCTGACCCGGAATATTACCGCTGGAGCGAGTGGTTTTTCAGCCAGTTGTACAAGCATGGCATGGCTTATCGCAAAATGTCGCCGGTGGACTGGTGCCCGAATTGCAACACCACCCTGGCGCGCGAGCAGGTGTGGGGCGATGACCGTCATTGCGAGCGCTGCGGCACGCCGGTCATCAAGAAAGACCTGGCGCAGTGGTTCTTCACCACGACCAAGTATGCCGATGAACTATTGGACTTTTCCGCCATCGACTGGCCGGAGCGCGTCAAGACTTTGCAGACCAACTGGATCGGGCGCAGTGAAGGCGCATCCGTCATCTTCAAGACCGAAGTGGGCAACCATGACGTTGAAATCTTCACCACCCGCCCGGATACGCTGTGGGGCGCCACCTTCATGGTCTTCTCGCCGGAGCATCCGCTGGTGGAGGTGGTCACCACCGCCGATAAAAAGGCCGAGGTCGAGGCCTATAAAGCGGAAGCAGCCCGCCAGTCCGACATCGAGCGCGAGGCGACCGACAAGGAGAAGACCGGCGTCTTCACCGGCGGCTACGCCATCAACCCGGTCAACAATGAGCGCATCCCGATCTGGATCGCGGACTATGTGCTGATGTCCTACGGCACGGGCGCCATCATGGCCGTGCCGGCGCACGACGAGCGCGACTACGCCTTCGCCCGGAAGTTCGACCTGCCCATTATCCCGGTCATCCAGCCTGAGGGTCAGGAAGATGCGGAGAAGGCTATCGCCGAGGTTGCTTTTATAGGCCCCGGAAAGATCATCAACTCCGGCCCGATCAACGGCACACCGGTCAACGAAGAAAAGGGACGCAAGAACCCGTCCATCGCCGCCGCCATCGACTGGATCGAGGCAAAGGGCGTCGGCAAGGAGGCCATCAACTACCGCCTGCGCGACTGGTTGATCAGCCGCCAGCGCTATTGGGGCGCGCCCATCCCGATGATCTACTGCGAGAAAGACGGCTGGAACCCTGTGCCGGACGATCAACTGCCCGTCCTACTGCCCGACGACGTGGAATGGAAACCGACCGGCGAAAGCCCGCTCAAATTGCACCCCACCTGGAAGGATACTACCTGCCCGGTCTGCGGCGGGCCGGCCACGCGCGAAACCGATACGATGGACACGTTCATGTGCTCGTCGTGGTACCACCTGCGTTACCTGAGCCCCGACTACCACGCGGGCCCCTTCGACCCGGCCGAATACAATTACTGGATGCCGGTGGACATCTATACCGGCGGCATCGAACATGCCACCATGCACCTCATTTACACGCGCTTCTTCCACAAGGCGCTGCGCGATATGGGCGTCGCCAAGGGGCCCGAACCGATGTCCCAGTTGCGCAACCAGGGCATGGTGCTGGGCGAAGATCACGAGAAGATGTCCAAGAGCCGCGGCAACGTCATCGCGCCAGATGAACTGGTCAAGAAATACGGCGCCGACACCGTGCGCGCCTACCTGATGTTCTTTGCGCGCTGGGACATGGGCGGCCCGTGGAACTCGCAAGGCATCGAGGGATCGGTGCGTTGGGTGCGCCGCGTCTGGACGCTGTTCACGGATCCATCTACGCCCGGGCCTGCTTCCGATGAGACCAGGCGCGTCCTGCGCCGAAAGGTCCACCAGACCCTGCGGCGCGTGACACGCGACTTCGAGAATTTCGAGTTCAATACCATCGTCTCATCGCTGATGGAACTGTTGAACGAGTTGTATAAAGCGCGCGATAACGGCGCGGCTGGCGCCCAGGAATGGGCCGAAGCCCAGGACATTTACCTGCGCATGATGGCGCCCGTCACCCCGCACATGGCTGAAGAACTGTGGACTGAGCGCCTGGGCAAACCCTACTCCATCCACCAGCAGCCCTGGCCGCAAGTGGACGAAGAGGCCGCCAGGGAAGATAGCATCGAAATCCCGGTGCAGGTCAACGGCAAGGTGCGCGACCGCATCTCCATCCCCGCCGACGCCGGCGAGGAAGAGATCAAGTCTGCGGCGCTGGCGAGCGAGGCCGTGAAAAAATACCTTGAGGGCAAGCAGCCCAGGAAGGTGATCGTGGCGCAGAAGAGATTGGTGAATGTAGTGGTGTAGTTCGACGTTGCGCCTGAACGCCCTTGATTGTTGCAAGACTAATTTGACAATGTCACATTTTCGTATAGTTGTCATTGCGAGGAGCGTTCTTTGCGACGAAGCAATCCCCTCGCAAACCAGGAGACTGCTTCGCTTCGCTCGCAGTGATTATATTGAGTTGTCAATAGTGAATTGCACCTTAACAATTTGAGTTGGCCAATTTTCTGCGGCAATGGGTGTGTTGGAAAGTGGCACTCGTTGGCGTTCGATCTGGCTTGTAAAGCG
>JBMOMO010000232.1:0-10231 GCA_049324135.1 Chloroflexota bacterium | reverse complement strand
AAGAGCGGGGACTAACGGCGCGGGCTTTTTCGCGTGGACTATTGCGCTCATTTGAAGACACGGGCAACGTGGGTAGCTTTTCATCCTTTGCCTTGCGCGTGTTGACTCGCTACGGAATTTCGCCGCACCGCGCGGATGAATTTCCCCAGCGGGTGACGGCGGACGAACTGCGCGACTCAGATGTGGTGATTGCGCTTTACCAGCGTGACCATGCGCCGATGCTGGCGGAGCAGTTCCCTGAGTTTGCAGAGAAGGTCATCTACTGGTCTGTGCCCGATTTGGATGAAATATCAGCAGACGAAGCAGGGGAGATGGTTTACAAGGAAGTAACGGGGTTGTTGAACAAGTTCTGAAACAAATAAAACCCGTCACAAAATTGAAACAGCATGTCGCCCTCAGGTGATATGCTGTTTTCATGTTAATCGAACCCTATACCAAACTTCTAATGATCGGCGATTCCATCACCGACTGCGAGCGCGGAACGCCTGTGGGCGAAGCGTTTCAGGATGGATTGGGTAAAGGCTACGTCAGCCTGGTTAATGCCTGGTTGACCGCCGCCTACCCTGAGCGCAAAATCCGCGTGATGAACACGGGCGTGGATGGAAATACTGTTCTAAACCTGGCAGAACGCTGGGAGCGGGATGTGCTTGCCCTAAAACCCGACTGGCTCTCGGTGATGATTGGCATCAACGATGTCTGGCGGCAGTTCGACATGCCGCTCCAACCCGAGACTCACGTCCTGCTGGATGTGTATACCCAAACACTGAACACCCTGCTGGCGCAAACCCGTCCGCAGTTAAAGGGATTGGTCTTGATGTCGCCCTATCTCATCGAGCCGAACCGCGCCGAACCCATGCGGGCAATGATGGACAAATACGGGGCAGCCGTGCGCGAATTGGCGCAAAAGCACTCCGCTATTTTCGTGGATACCCAAGCCGCCTTCGATGAAGTCCTGCAATTCATCCACCCGATGACACTGGCATGGGATAGAGTCCACCCCACCCAGGCAGGTCATGCCATTCTGGCGCGGGAGTTTTTGAAAGCGATAAATTTTGCTTGGTAGTGTAACCCTTCCCAAAAACCACAAAACCAGTCACAAAACTGACAGAGCCGCTTTGCACCCAATGATATGCTGGCAGTACACAAAAGCAAAACGGAAAAATTCATGCTCTATTTCAATCTCCTGCACCGCCCCGCCGAAACGCCATCCCAACGCGAATTGTTTGCCCTGCAACAGCGCATGGCGCACGACCTGGGACTCAAAGTGACCCTGCTCGTGGATTACCAATCGCTGTGCGATGAAGAAACGGTCGCCGAGTTGAAGACCTACGCCCGCGATTTCGGCGATGAGTTGGGCATCTGGTTCATGAACCTGCCCCCCGCCGCCGACTCCGCCGATGGGCGGCGCGAACCGTTCATCTGGCTGTATGCGGATGACGAGAAACGGCGCATTATCAAGCAGGTGCTCGACCGCTTCCACGCGACCTTTGGCACTATTCCTGTTTCCGTCGGCGCATACCACCTGGACGCTGAGTCACTGCGGATTCTCAAGGAACTCGCGCCGTCCATTCAGATTGCAGTGGCGGGTTGTTTCGAAGAAGGCGTGCGCGTCTTTCACGGCTGTAATCACTCGTGGTATCTGTTCAGCGAAGGAATGCCCTGGGCGCCGTGGTATCCGTCCAGGACGCATTCGCTGCGCCCCGCGCAAGACGAAGCCGACGCGCTGGGGATTGTCGCTGTGCCGCACCTGAGCCGCGACCTGGCGCTTTCCTACGAAGGGCGCAACGACTTTTTCGCCACGCACCCGGCCAACGTGCAACGGGCAATGGCGAATGACGGCATGAACAATCCGTACATGTACAACCTGGTGGATCAGCACCGCCTGCAAGCGGACTTCAACGATGGCTTTGCCTACATCCATATTTTTGTGGGGTCCGGGTGGATGTCGAATGACGCCAGCATTCAGGATACGGACGATGTGACGCAAGGGCTGTACCGCAAATTTTTGGAATACTTTGTCGAACTGCGAAAACAGGGGCAGGCCACCGATATGCGGATGAGTGAGTTCGCCGACTGGTATAAAGCCAATATGCCCATCGGCAAGCCGCAAGCGGCGCTGGCGAAGGAAATGCTCTATGGCACGGGCAAGCATTATTTCTGGTATCTGGATGCGTTCACCCGCGTGTTGGTGGATACCACCCAGGGCGGTTCGATTGGCGACTTGCGCCCGTATGCCGCCCAAATCGAATCTCACACAGGCGCGGATACGAAGGCGCTCTGGTTTGGCTCATACCCGTATTTGATTCAGTCCCAGCATCGCACGGGCAATTCATATCACTATGCCGATGGTTCGCGCACAACCTTGCTTGTCACGCACAAGAACGAAACGCTGGACCTGGCAACTGTCCGTGTCAAGGTGGCGGAAGTGGTCCGTGCCGCAAATGGAACCATCCTCCGCCTGACCCCTGCCACGTTGACTTTTTCAGATGGGGCAAGCGTGTCCATCGAGACCACCTATCGCTTTCTGGGCGGAGGAAAAATTCTCGTCGAACGCAAACTACTCGAAGGCGAAGATGTGCGGGTGCAGGAATATGTCAAGGCGTGTTGGGGGATGACGGAATATCCCGAAGATTTGAGAGGGGCCGTTTTAACGGTATCAGGCAAAGGCTTGGAAGAGATGCGCTATGAATATCGCAGCCGCGAAATCCGCTCGGAAGCGGTGACGGTTGTCGCGGCGCAAATCCCACAAATCCAGACAAAAATCAGCCTTGAAGCCAATGGGACTTGTGTATCTGGCGCGGCAATGGAAGGTTTTTTGTTCAGTCCGTATTTCACGCTGACGTTGAATGGCGTGCTGCGGGCTGGGAAGGTGATGCGGACATGGCTGAACATCGAAAAAATGTGATTTTGCGCTGCCCCGTTTGTTTTGCGCGTGAGAACGATGTGGTCTTGTTGCGTGAAGGCGAGTCGTTTTACTGTGTCAAATGTAGTTTTGAAGGCACGGAGACGCGCGTGCGCGAGTTGTACGCCGACCAACAAAAAAAATATCGCTGGCGCACACAGCGGGTGACGATGGAAGAGCAAAGAGAATTATGAAATATCTGATTGTCAACGCAGACGATTACGGCTTGCACCCGTCCGTTTCAGCGGGGATTCGCAAAGCGCATTTGGAAGGGATTCTCACGTCCACAACGACGATGATGAACATGCCCGACGCCCAATCCGCGCTGGAGATGGCGGCGGCGCATTGCCCAAAGTTGGGATTGGGCGTTCATCTCACGCTGACGGCGGGCGCTCCGCTGTTGTCGCCTGAACAACTTCCCACGCTGATGCGTCTTTCGGACGGGACGCGCTTTCCGCGCGAAGCGGTTTTACGCGAGCAAGCTACATCCATCCCCGCGGCGGAAGTCAAAGCCGAGTGGCGGGCGCAAATCGAACGCTTCATTCAGATGGCTGGCAAAAAGCCCGACCATTTGGATAGTCATCACAACTCATCCTATTACACCTATCCGTTTTTTGAAGCCATGCTCGAACTGGCGGCGGAGTATCAAACCGCCGTGCGCCTGTGTTTTGGCGATGCAGAGGAGGGCGACTACACTGCCGCGCTGAGAGATTTCCCCACCGACACAACGCCGCATGAACTGACGCGCCGATTCAACGTCCCTGCGCCCAACAACTTCATCGGCGGATTTTACGATGAGAATGCCACGCTCGACTTTCTACTTTCCGCTCTACACTCTCTCCCCAATGGTGTAACCGAGTTGATGAGTCACCCCGCCTTGGATGGCGAAGCGTTAAAGGGAATCAGCAGTTACAACATCCAACGCGAGCGGGAGATGAATTTGTTGATTCACCCGCAGGCGATGGAAGCGGTGAAGGCGGAACAGATCGAGTTGGTTACATTTGGAACGTACCATGCTTAACCGCAATGGGCGCAACACTTGTCGCGGCAAAAAATGGAGTGATTGAATGACACAATATTTTCTCGGCGTGGACGTGGGCGCGACCAAAACCCATGCAATGATTGCCAGCGAACGCGGTGAAATTCTGGCGTTGGGCAAGGCGGGGCGCGGCAACCCTGGTTTGATCGGCTATGATAAGTTTGGCGGCGTGGTACATCAGGCGGTGGAACAAGCTCTGGCGCAAGCCAAACTGACGGTCAAACAAATCAGCGGAGCGGGCTTTGGCGTGGCAGGCTATGATTGGGATTCTCAAAAGGCAAAGACCTTGCAGGCGATTGAGTCTGCTGTCGCGCTGAAAGCTCCGCATGAAATTGTCAACGACTCTGTGCTGGGTCTGCTCGCCAATGCCCGTCACGGCTGGGGCATTTCGCTCGTGGCAGGGACGGGTTGTAACTGTTGGGGACGCAACGCGCGCGGTGAGTACGGGCGGGTGACGGGCTACGGCGATGAACTCGGCGAGTACGCGGGCGGCTCCGAACTGGTTGACCGCGCCACGCACCTGGTTGCCTACGAGTGGACGGGACGCGGACAGGCTACCGCCCTGACGCAAGCCTTCATCAAGAAGACAGGCGCGAAAAACCTGGCTGATTTGATTGAAGGCTTGAGCGAAAAAAGCTACCTGCTCGCCGCCGATTCCGCGCCGCTGATTTTCGAGTGCGCCGCGCAGGGCGACCGAGTCGCATTGGACTTGCTCAAGTGGGCAGGCGACGAACTGGGCGAAATGGTCATCGCCGTGGCACGGCAGATTGGCGTTCTGCACTCATCGCCCGACGTGGTGTTGATCGGCGGTCTGTTTCGCGGTACGCCATCTTTGAAATCACTGATGGCGAAAAAAGTGGAAAGCGTCATTTCCAAAGTCACCTACCTGCCCATGCAGGCCCCGCCCGCCGTGGGCGCGGTGGTGCTGGGCATGGAGCAGGCGGGCATGTCGGCAAACGCCATTCAATTGGCGCGGATCGACATGCAAATCAAAGCCGCCAACTTCCATCTTTGACCTTCGACTTTTGACCTTTGACCCAAATCTTCCATCACAAAATTATCAACCCCCGTCACCAAACTGACAGAACCCCTTCTCAAACCGAATTACACTGGTATCAGTAAGCGTCCCATGAAAAACCACCCTGACCCTGCCCCCAAAGATTTCATCCGCGCCAGCGGACGTTTGCTCATGCGCGGCGCGGAAACCATCCGCCTGACGGGAATCAACTTCCCTGCCTACGGCTGGAAACGCTCAGGCTATACCCGTCATGAAATTTTGGGCGCACATAATTTCCGCGCCGAAGATTATCGGCGCGTGGCTGGGCTGGGCATGAATGTTGTGCGCCTGAACATGTCCTACCTTTTATTCGAGCAGGACGAAAATCCCTATCGCTACGACGCCGAAGGCTGGGACTGGTTGGATGAACAAGTCAACGCGGCGCGCGCAGCGGGGGTCTATCTCATGCCAGACATTCATGCGCCCCAGGGCGGGTATCAGGCTCCAGGCTACGATGGCGACTTTTGGGAAAACCCCGAACCCCGCGAGCGGCTCAAAGCCCTGTGGCTGGAGATTGCCCGCCGTTATCGCAATGAAACCCAAATCGCGGCGTACAGTCTGTTCAATGAACCCTTCACCAACAACCGCAACCAACTTTGGGTAACGTATGCGCGGGAATTGGTGGAAGCCATTCGCAGCGTGGATAAAAATCACCTGCTGGATGTCGAGCAGGATGTGGCAACCATGATCCCCTTCTCCCTGCCCGACGACAACCTGATGTACGATTTTCACTGCTACGAACCCTGGCGCTATTCCACCCAGTTCTGGCGTTATGGTTTTCAAGGGCGCTATGGCGACCCGCAAACCCCCATCCTGCCGTGGACATGGCGCGAAGGCGAAAACTGCGGCGCAACTTTCAAAGTTGCGAACGAGAAAATCGCAGGTCTCATGCCGCTGGCAAAAACGCTGGATGGACTGGATGAATTTACGATTGAAGAAATCGAACCCGATGGAAACCGTCAGCGATTGATTCGTGTCCAGTTGGTGGATGAACCCGCCCGACCTGAGTCTGCGCCGCTGCCTGTTTCCGCTTCTGTCTCCGACGACCCGTTTCCTGTTGCCAAAAAATCCTGGGCAGTTTTCTCCCCGAATCATTTCAAATGCGAGATGCTTGCCTTCCCCGTCAAGCAGGGCTGTATTTACGCCATCAGCGGCGGACTGGAATTTCTGACGCTGGAATACAACCCTGGCGATTCGTTTGCGCCATTCACCAACGAAACCATCGAAGCCCGTTTGCTGGGCGAATACGGGTTGCAGTTTTACCTGGATAACGACCTGCCCGTCAATGTTGGCGAGTATGGGCTTTCTCCGCACGCATTCAAAGGCGGGCGTGGCGGGCGGCAAATGCTGGCTGACCGTCTGGACTTGTACAAAAAATACAACATCAACTCGCAATACTGGGTATATTCAGGCGCGGCAGATTTTGCCCTGTACGACAATCGCGGCGAGTACCCGCAGGAACAGCATGTTAATCAGGCATTGGCAAGCCTGTTCATGGAAAAATTGAAAACAGATTGAGTCCAAATATTCAAAAAAGGAGAAGAATCATGTCTACAAAAAAAATGTCACGGCGCGATTTTCTGCGTCTCGCGGGTCTGACGGGCGGCGCGGCTGCGCTGGCTGCCTGCGCCCCCAAGGCAATGGAGACTCCAGCCACCGAAGCAGCGATCGAAGCCGCTGCCACGGAAGCCCCAGTCGCTGCTGCGCCCAAGAAAGCCGCTGACTTGCTCAACGCGGCGGGCGTTCCCCTGCCAGGCAGTCCCGACAACCCCAAAGGTTGGACAACCGTCCTGCCCGATTTGCCTGCGGGCTATCCGCTTGCCGAGCCCATCACCATCACCACAGCCCGCCCCACCGACTCGGAAGTCGCCTTTCTGCCCGAAGGCGATGACCTGGATAACAACGTCTGGACACGCTCGATGGCTGCCCTGTTCGGCGTTAATTTTGTCAATAAGTTGACCTGGGTGGAGTCTGACGAGCAGGCGCAAAAGTTCAACCTGGCGATGGCTGCCAACGACCTGCCAGACATCCTGCAAGACGTTCCCGACGACATTTTTATTCAGATGGTGGAAGCCGATATGCTGCTCGAGTTGGGCCCCATCTGGGACCAGTATGCCAGCCCGAGGTGGAAAGCCGCCGTGGAAGCAGCGGGCAAGGAAGCCTGGCGGCATGTCACCGTTAATGGCAAACGCTACGGCATTCCGCACGTTTCGGATGCGGGTCACGATGACGTTGTTTTGTGGGTGCGTAAAGACTGGCTCGACAAACTCGGTCTGAAAGTCCCCGAAACCTGGCAGGATGTTCACGACACCGCCCTTGCCTTTGCCGAAGCCAAACTGGGCGGACCCGACACCTACGGTTTGCTCGCCAACAAGGAATTCCGCAAATCCTGGTATGGTTCGCTCGACCCGCTGTGGTGCGGCTACGGCATCAGCATGAACTGGTCTTCCTTCGGCTGGAGCAAGTCGGCGGACGGCTCGCTCGAATATGATGGCGTCAAGCCCGCAGTGAAGGAAGTGCTTTCCATCCTGAACCAGTGGTACAAAGACGGTGTCTTTCGCAAGGATTTCTACGCCATCGGGCCCGATGAATTGACTCCCGACCTGGCTTCGGGACGCTGCGGCTTGCAGTTCAACCCCGTCTGGGGCGCCAACCGCGCTTCGGTGAGCGACACGGGCGCGGTCTGGCTCTTTTTGGACATTCCCGCTGGACCTAAGGGACGCTTCAAGCAAACCGAATCGCCCTGGGTGGGACGCTTCTGCAGCCCCAAGAATTTCCAATATGCCAAAGAGTGGATTGAACTTACCAACTGGCGCATCGAATTTGAAGAAACCGTCGGCTCCCGTATGCACGGCTGGGAGAGCATCAACTACAACATCGTGGACGGCGCCTTCGAACCGACCGACGCGGAATGGTCCTTCTGGACAGTGGGACCGCTCGGCACACGCACAGGCGGTTATCACAGCCCCACCATCCTGGGCGAGATGATGAACCACGACCTGACCGAATGGAAGAAAATCCCCGAAGATCAGCGCGACGCCTTCCAGGCGGCTCAATTTGCCGACCCCGTCTCCGTTCTTCGTAACGAAGCCAAGGTCTATCTTATTTCCAAGAGCCAGGAGGAGGGGTTGATTGACCAGTTCAAAGGTCAGCCCACGCCCACCATGCAGGAAGTCTGGTCAGATTTGGTTGACCAGGAGACCGAAGTCTGTCTCTCCATCATCACAGGGCAGAAACCGCTCGAAGCCTATGATGAATACATTACCAACTGGAAAGCCGCTGGCGGCGAACAGATTACCGCCGAAGTGAACGAATGGTGGAAGTCGGTTCAGTAAACCGTTAGAATCAGTATGTCCGCCGCCCCGCAGGTTTTGTTTGGACTGCGGGGCGGTTTATCCAAACTACAAAAGGCAATGCCCATGAGTTTGTCCGCCATTTACTCCCCCAAGTTCAAGGCCTATCTCCAACGAAGCTGGATGTTGTACGTCATGCTCCTGCCCACGCTGATTCTATTCGCCATTTTTGCCTATTACCCGATGTATGGCGTGGTGATGGCGTTCCAAAAATTCAACCCTGGGCTGGGATTCGACGGCTCGCCCTGGGTGGGGATGGCAAACTTTATGCGCCTGTTGAATTCCGCCACTTTCCCGCGCGTTGTGACCAATACACTCATCATCGCCGTCTCCAAACTGGTGACAGGGCAAGTCGCCGCCATTCTTCTTGCGCTGCTGTTTAATGAAATTCGAATAGTCTGGTTCAAGCGCGTGATGCAAAACTTTCTATACATGCCGCATTTTCTTTCATGGGTAGTCTTGGGCGGCATCCTGATGGAAATTCTCTCGCCGATGGGGCTGGTAGGCAAAGCACAGGAATCGCTGGGGATGGAACCCATCATCTTTTTGGGCAATAATGACTGGTTCCGCCCGACGGTCATCCTAACTAGTTTGTGGAAGGAAGCAGGCTGGGGCATGATTATCTACCTTGCCGCGCTGACGGGCATCGACCCCGAATTGTACGAAGCCGCCGCCATCGACGGCGCGAACCGTTTCCAGCGCATCCGCTACATTGCCATCCCTGGTATCATGCCCATCGTCATCCTGATGGCGTGCCTGAGCCTGGGCGATATTTTGCAGGGCGGTTTCGACCAAATCTTCAACCTGTATAACCCCACCGTGTACCAGACGGGCGACATCATTGACACATACGTTTATCGCATGGGTCTGGTGGATGCGCAATACGGCGTTGCGGCGGCGGCAGGATTGTTCAAATCCATCATTGGTTTCATCCTCATTGTTTTTTCCTACAGGCTGGCGGACAAATACGCTGGCTACAAAATCTTCTAGGAGCGCATGTCATGATTCAAGAAAAAGACTGGCGCAACGTCCTGTTCGATGTCTTCAACTACGCCTTCATCGCCCTGCTTGGTTTCCTGGCGGTGGCACCCATGCTCAACCTGCTGGCGATTTCGCTCAGCGACAACGCCGCCGTCATGGGCGGATATGTCACCTTTTTTCCCATCAACTTCACGCTGGAAAATTACGCGGTCATCTTCAAATCACCCGCCATTTACAAGGCGTTCATGGTGTCGGTTCAGCGCACGTTTCTGGGCATCGTCATCAGTCAGTTTCTCACCATCATCACCGCCTACCCGCTTTCCAAAGCCGCGCGCCAGTTCAAGGGACGCAACTTCTTCATGTGGATTTTGGTCTTTACCATGCTCTTCGACGGCGGTCTGATCCCCTTCTTCATGGTCATCCGCAACCTGGGCTTGCTCAACACCATCTGGGCGCTGATTGTGCCTGGCGTCTCGGCGTGGAGCGTCATCCTGCTGATGAACTTCTTCAAGGAAGTGCCGCAAGAGTTGGAAGAAGCCGCCGTGCTGGATGGAGCAAATCACTGGCAGATTTTGTGGAAGATTTATGTCCCGCTCTCCATTCCCGCCCTGGCAACCTTGACTCTCTTCGCCGCCGTCTGGCACTGGAACGCCTGGTTCGACGGCATGATTTTTATGACCGATCCCAACAACTACCCCCTGCAAACCTACCTGCGGACAGTTGTGGTGGACTTGAACAGCTCCAATCTAAGCATGGATGTGACCAAGATAGACATGCTTTCCCAACGCGCCTTGCGCGGCGCGATGATTTTCGTCACCACCATCCCGATTATGATTCTCTACCCCTTCCTGCAACGATACTTCGTCACAGGCATCAAACTGGGCGCAGTCAAAGGATGA
>JBMOMO010000231.1:0-10251 GCA_049324135.1 Chloroflexota bacterium | reverse complement strand
GAATTGGGCGAATTTCGTGAAGGTTTTTGGAAGATCGCGTAATTCGTTCTTTTCGCGTAATTCGCGTTAAAGTCCATCACTTCAAATTTGCCACTACCCACTAATCTTCACTAATCTACACGAAAAATTGGCGAGGATTAGCGCAGATCAGTGGACAAACCTCGCGACTTTGCGCTGTAATAGTCAATGCCCAGTAATCTAAGACGAGACGGTCGCCTCGTGAGTGACCGTCTCGTTTTCGTCTGGATTTGGCGCAGCGCCGTCAGAACAACTTCAACACCGCCTGGCTGGCCCAGGCAAACAGCGGCGCGGGCAGCAGGCTGAACAGCACCGTGACCAGCGCGGACAGGCTCCAGGTGAAGTCCAGCCAGCCTTCGCGCTCGGTTTGTGGTTCGCCGTCCTGCATGTACATGGTGACGACCACGCGCAGGTAGTAGTATGCGGAGAAGAGCGAGGTCAATACGCCGATGATGGCCAGGCCAACGTAACCACCGCCCAGGACGGCGCGGAACAGGTAGAACTTGCCGACCAGTCCCAACGTGGGCGGGAAGCCGATCAGCGAGAGCATGAAGACGGTCATAGCCGCAGCCAGGGCTGGGTACTTCTTCCCCAGGCCGGCGTAATCGCTGATGGCGAGTCCCCGTTGCCCTGAGCCTGTCGAAGGGTTGCCCTCGGCCTTCTCCATCGCAATGACCACGCCCCACGCGCCGAAGTTGGTGACGGCGTAGGCCACCAGGTAGAACAGTCCCGCCGCAACCGAGACCGGGGCCACGTCGGGGTTGCCATACGGTACAAAGGCCATCAGGATGTAGCCGGCGTGCGCGATGCTGGAGTAGGCCAACATGCGCTTGATGTCGGTCTGCGCAATGGCGACCAGGTTGCCGACCACCATCGTCAGCGCCGAGAGCGCCCACAGCACGGGCGTCAGGTCCACGGCCAGGGAGGGGAAGGCGGTGGCGAAGACGCGCAACAGGGCGGCGAAACCGGCGATCTTGGCGCCGGCCGCCATGAAAGCGGTGACCGAGGTGGGCGCGCCCTGGTACACGTCGGGCGTCCACATGTGGAAGGGGACGGCCGCGACCTTGAAGCCGAGTCCCACCAGGATGAGGGCGGCGCCGATGGTCAGGAGCAGGTTGGAGGCTTGTCCCGAAGCGACAGCGGCCACGATCCCGCCCAGGGCGGTGGTTTTGGTCGCCCCAAAGACCAGCGCGATCCCGTACAGTACAAATCCCGAAGCAAAGGCGCCCAGCAGGAAGTATTTGAGGCCGGCCTCTTCCGAGTCCGCCCTGGGGCGGGCAAAGGCGGCCAGCACGTACAGCGGCAGGGAGAGTAGTTCGAGCGCCAGGAAGATCATGATGAGGTCGAGCGCCTGCGCCATGAGCATCATGCCGCCCACGCTGAACAGGACGAGCGTGTAGTATTCGCCGCGTTCGAGGCCCATGCGCTTGAGGTAGCCGTAGGCCAGCGCCACGCCGAGCAGCCCGGAGAGCAACAGCAGGGCGTTGACGAAGACCGAGAAACCGTCCAGCGCCGCCATGCCGCTGAAGGCGGTGTTCTCCTGCCCCGCCTGGGAGAGCGTGAGACCGAGGCAGAGCGCCAGCCCAAAGGCGGCCAGCAGGGCCGTGAGCCATTTGCGCCCCCTGGGGATGAACAGGTCTACCAGCAGGAGCGCGCAGGCCCAGCCCGTGAGGACGATCAGCGGGAGCAAAACGTAGAAGTCAACTTGGGTTACTTGGATCATAACTTCTCCACTCCTCACCCTGGCCCTTCCCCAAAGGGACAGGAGCGAGGGCAGTCGCTACGGGATCACCAACGCGGAGACGAGTTTCTCGACCGCAGGGCCCATCAGGTCGAAGAAGGGCTTGGGGTATAGGCCGATCCAGAAGATGAAGACCAGCAAGGGCAGGACGGTGATAATCTCGCGCCAGTTCAGGTCGCGCAGGGCGTGGCCGTGATGCTTGACCTCTGCGACGATGGAGCCTTCGGGGCCGAGGAACATCTTCTGGAACATGTATAAAATGTAGATGGCGGCCATGATGACGCCCGCCGCCGAGAGACCGGCGTACCAGGGATTGGCAATGGCGGCCGAGCCAAACGCGCCCAACAGGATGGTGAACTCGCCCACGAAGCCGTTCAGGCCGGGCAGGCCCATCGAGGAGAGCGCCACGATGAGCATGATGGAGCCGTAGACCGGGGTGATCTTCCACAGTCCGCCGTAGACCTTGATCTCGCGGGTGTGGGTCTGTTCGTAGATCATGCCAACCAGGAGGAACAACGCGCCCGTGCTCAGGCCGTGATTGATCATTTGCAGGATGGCGCCAGCGACGCCCTGTTCATTGAGCGCGAACATGCCGAGCATGACGAAGCCGAGGTGGCTGACCGAGGAATACGCAACCAGTTTCTTGACGTCGGCCTGCGCGTAAGAGACGGCTGCACCGTACAGGATGCCGATGGTAGCAAAGAGCGCGATCCAGGGCGCCAGTTGCACCGCCGCCTGCGGGAAGAGCGGGATGTTGAAGCGCAGGAAGCCGTAGGTGCCCATCTTGAGCAGCACGCCCGCCAGGATGACCGAGCCGGCCGTCGGCGCTTCCACGTGGGCGTCCGGCAGCCAGGAATGCAGCGGCCACATGGGGACCTTGATGGCAAAGGCGGCGGTGAAGGCCAGGAACAGCCAGAACTGGATATCCCCAGGGATGCCGCCCTTGGCGATCATCTCCGGCACGGAGAAGGTGCCCTGGTTGATTCCCAGCCACAGGATGGCCAGCAGCATGAGGATGGAACCGGCCATGGTGTAGAGGAAGAACTTGACCGCAGCGTACAGGCGGCGCGGGCCGCCCCAGATGCCGATCAGGAAGTACATCGGGACGAGGGTGAATTCCCAGAAGATGTAGAACAGGAACAGGTCCTGCGCCAGGAATACGCCGGTCATGCCCACTTCGAGCAGCAGGAAGAAGATCATGAAGTCCTTGACGCGCTCTTCGACCGCCGTCCAGGTCGAGAGGATCGAGATGGGCGTCAGGAAAGCTGTCAGCAGCACCAGCAGGATGCTGAGTCCGTCCACGCCCAGGTGGTACTGGATGTTCCAGCCGGCCACCGTGATCCAGTCATATTTAGCGACCAGTTGCAGGTCTGGGTTGGATGCAGTGAACATGCCCAGCACCCACAGCGAGATGCCAAAGGTCGCCAGGGAGGTGACCAGCGCCGTCCAGCGCAGCAGGTTCTTGTTCTCGCCCGGCAGCAGGAGCAGCGCAAGAACGCCCAAGAGCGGGAAGAAGGTCACCAGGGTAAGAGGTTCGAGAAAAAAGTTCATGGTTTATCCTCGGTTTCGAGTATGTTATAGCGCCATGTCGTAAGCAGGCACGTGCAAAATTTCAGCGGGGCGCGGCGGTTGTTTCAACAAAGAAAGCAGGTGCTTTGTCGTTGGGCGGGAAAATTCCTTTTCTCCGCATCGCATACATACAAAGGCAGGGACATTACGCACGACCCACACCTGCCCGTTGTCTTCGTGCAGGAAAGTGGTCAATTGTTCCCTCAATTCGCCGCCACAAAAATGGCAGGTTTTCATTTCTTTCTCCTTCGGTTATTCAACCACTCATCAGAATCAGGCTCGTAAACGGTAATAATTCTGACGCGCGGCGGTAAAGAACTAACTACGTGTAAATGACGGCCACCGTCCGTCTGCCCATAGATCAAACAACTTGGGCCATACTTATCAGCAGGATACTCTTCAATAATCTCGCCTGACAAAATCGTTTCAAGGACCTCATCATCATCGATGCCACGTTTCGCCATCTGCTGTACGGCATGTTCAGTGAAAAATACATTGTCCTCACGGATAGCGTTCTGGATGGCAAGAATATCCATGATTATTTCAACAACAAATAACCAAGTATCAAAACAACGCCCAGCAGCACCGACAGCGCATACGAACGCACGAATCCGTTCTGGATCTTGCGCAGGCCGGCCGAGATATTTTTGGTCGCCGTTCCGAGCCAGTTGGCGAAGGCGTCTATGCCGCGCTGGTCGGCGTACAGGTTGAGGCCGATGTTGCTCAACCAGTTGTACGCGCCAGCGATGACCTTCTCGTGGAACCAGTCGTGCCAGAAGCGCCAGTCCACAATATCGGCCAGGAACCTGGCAAGGTCAACATAGCGGTTGATGAAGACAGCAAAGTAACCTTCGTCAACAAACCACTTGTTTTCCATGCCCGTGAACAGGAAGCCAAGCGGCTTCTTGAGCGGATCAGGCTGCCCGGCCCGGAGCGGCTTGCGTCCGTACAGAAGCCAGGAGAAGAAAATCGCCAGCAGCGCCAGGGCGGTGGAGATCAACGCCACGCTCATCACGAACTCCCCGGCGTGGACTTCGAGCGTATGCTCGATCCAGTGGGTGAAGGTGTGCAACCCGGGCAGGTTGAGCGCGCCGCCAAAGATCGAAAGCGCCGCCAGCGCCATCAAGGGACCAGTCATAATGAGCGGGCTTTCCTCGGCATGGGCAGCGGCCTCGTGCCGCGCCTCGCCAAAGAAGACCATCCACACCTGGCGTCCCATGTAGAAGGCGGTCAGGAAGGCGGCTGCCGTAAGCAGGCCATATACCCAGGTATAGCCCTCCAGGAAAGCGTCTGCCAGGATCTCGTCCTTCGACCAGAACCCGGCAAAGGGGAAGATGCCCGCCAGCGCCAGCGTGCCGATCATGTACAGCCAAAAGGTGACCGGCATGGTCTTGCGCAGGCCGCCCATGTTGCGCATGTCGCCGGGGTCGAAGACCTCTTCGTGGTGATCGCCGTGTCCGCCATGATGGGCTAAATGGTGGTGACCACGCTCCAGTCCAAGGATGACCGAACCGGCCGAGAGGAACAGCAGCGCCTTGAAGAAAGCGTGCGTCGCCAGGTGGAACATCCCGGCCACAAACGCGCCCATCCCGACCGCCGCAACCATGAAACCAAGTTGCGAAATGGTCGAGTAGGCCAGCACCTTCTTGATGTCATACTGGCCGACGGCGATCGTGGCCGCAAACAGCGCCGTCACTGCGCCGGTCATAGCCACGATATATTGCGCCTGCGGGACAAGCGTGTACAGCGGAGCAGAACGAGCAACGAGATAAACGCCCGCCGTGACCATGGTCGCGGCATGGATCAAGGCCGAGACCGGCGTCGGGCCGGCCATCGCGTCTGGCAGCCAGACGAAGAGCGGGATCTGCGCCGATTTACCGGTCACGCCGATCAGCATGAAGAGCGTGATGGCAACGATGACGCCCGGCATGGCATGCGCCAGTTCCGGGGCAGCCGCAAAGACTTCATCGAACTGCACCGATCCCAGGTACCAGAACATCAGGAAGCCCGCGATCAGGAAACCGAAGTCGCCGATACGGTTGGTAATAAAGGCTTTGTTGCCTGCATTCGAGTTAGCCCAGGACGGGCGCGCCAATGTGTCCATGTCGTACCAGAAACCGATCAGCAGGAAGGAGCACAAACCCACGCCCTCCCAGCCGACGAACAACATCAGGTACGAGTCGCCGCTGACCAGGATCATCATTGCCATGATGAAAAGGTTGAAGAACACGAAGAAGCGGCGGTAGCGGCCCACGTCGTTCTTGAAGCGCACGTCCTCGTGCATGTAGCCGATGGCGTAGATGTGGATCAGCGTGCCAACGCCCGAAACCACCAGCATCATGGTGGTCGAGAGCGTGTCCACGCGGAAAGTCCAGTCCAGGCTCAAGTTTCCAACGTGTATCCACTCAGCGAGAAAGACAGATTGTCCTTCCCCATGATTAGCCCACAAGGTATACGCCAGCAGCGCCGAAACGACGAATGAAGCGCCCGAAGCCGCGCTGGCCAGCCAGCCGATGCCTCGCTCCGGCAACCATTTGCCGATGATCAAGTTCAACAACAGCCCGGCCAATGGGAAGAACACCACCCAGGGCGCCAGGGAATAAAGGCCTGTAGTTACTGTTTCGCTCAAGTGCATAGTTTATCCCTTCAGGCTGCTCATCTGGTCGACGTCGATGCTGTGCCTGGTCTTGAAGATCGCCACGATCAGCGCCAGCCCGACCGCCACTTCCGCCGCAGCCACCGTCATCACGAAGAAGACGAAGATCTGGCCGTTCAGCGTCTCGAAGACCCGCGTAAAGGCCACAAAGGCCAGGTTCGCGGCGTTCAACATCAACTCGACCGACATGAAAATGATCAGCGCATTGCGGCGGATCAGCACGCCCAACGCGCCCATCGTGAACAGGATCGCCGAGAGCGCGATGTAATACGTCACAGGAACAGAAGCCATCTACCGCTCTCCTTTCTCTTTTTTGGTCAGCACGATGGCGCCCACCATGGCCACCAGCAACAGGATAGACGTCACCTCGAACGGCAGCAGGTACTGGTTGAACAGGACGCCGCCAATCGCCTGCGGACTGCCGAGGCCCTCCGCCGCCGCTTCGATCCCCCCGGTCACTGCCCCGCGCGCGAGCAGCAGGTACGCCGCCTCAGCCGCCAGCACGACGGCCAGCCCGATCGCCAGCGGACGCTGCCAGGGAAGCGCCTGCGCCGCGGCCAACTGCTCCGCGCCCAGCAGCATGATGACGAACAGGAACAACACCATGATCGCGCCCGCGTACACCGTGATCTGCACCATCGCGATGAACGGCGCGCCCAACAGCAGGTAAAAGACCGCCCCGGTGGCAAAGTTCAGCACCAGGAACAGCGCCGCATAGACCGCGTTGCGGCTGGTCAACATGCCGGCTGCGGTCGCAACCGCAACCAGGGCAAGGATTAGAAAGAGAATTAAATCAATGGTCATGGTCACCTTTGGATTGTAGAATAAAAAATCGTCTTATTCATGATGTTACCAACAAGTCAATCCCTATTCATCTCAAGGGATACAGCGGCACTACTATAAAAGGTAAACCAAATGAAATTAAGACTAATAAAAACCAAATCAGGGAATCTGCCCATTTACTTCGGCCTGCCAACAACTCCAAGATATATATAGTGCTTATCCATACGAGCGGCGGTATCTGCCAAATGAGGTGCAAAACATTATTGTTTGCAAGTAAATCTTTTCTCAACAGCATCCCACTGACCATAGAGAGGCCTATGCCAACGACTGCGCCAGCAGTCAGTTCGAAGTTTCTATTTTGATGTATTTGAGTCAGTACAATGAGAATGACAATTGTGCAACAAGCGGTCACACTTATCGTCAATATTGGCAAAACGCTATCGATTATACGCAAAAGCCTGAATGAGTTGTCAAAATAATTAAACCAATTATGATGTGCCCATTCAGAAAAAATACTGCCACTTGTCCAGACCACTAAAAAAGATAATATACCTGCCAGGAAAGAACTTATTCCGATTTTGATTCCTCGCTGCCAGTTATGTGTAACACTAGCCCCCAGCAAAATTGGGCTGGAAAATGCAACTGACAAACCTGAGATCAAGATAATCATCCCTGACATTTCCCATACAGGCGGCTCAAAGAAACTTAGCAGACCGGCTATCATAGCGCCTGCTATGGCTAAAATGGAGAAGAATACACCTCCTCCCCAAAGGAAACTGCATCCCCATATGATAAACATCCTGTTTATCAAGGCAGGAAGCGGGTGTTCCTTCTCAGGCGCAATCCCATGAGGTGACATTATATTTCTCCTACCGCAAAATGACTGGCAATTCGATAATACCGCTCATTTGGGGTGAATTGAAGACTACTCGCAGGGTGTAAGTTCCTGCGGCTAATCCCTTGGTGCGTAAATTGTGATGGTATTGTGTATTACCTTGTATTGCTACTCCTTGGGTCGGATTGTGCGCAAAAACAAATGGGTCAATAACCACGTTTCCAGTTGCATCTAGCATACTCAATTGAACACTCTCATCATGCACAAAAACTCCATTCAAATCAAGTACACGGAATTTTACTGGAATTGTACTCCCTGCTTTAGCAGAATATGTCCCCGCACCACTGATAGGAGACAACCACTCGAAAGAGTACACGGTGAATGAAACTTGCTTTTGTGTTGCATTCCCCAGATGGTCCTCGGCCAATACGGTTATTGAGTGTTCGCCATATGGCAACATCTTGACTGCACCATTAGAAACTGGTTGCTCATCGGGTGTACCCATATCGAGGTACCCCCACTCATTGAGAATACCCGACTCATTATCACTACTTTGCCATTCCACCAGTATATTGCCTGCCAACACTTGTTCCTGATCGGGACTAATTATTTCAATTTGCGGTGGCTGGCTATCAATGCCTTCTGTCGAATCGATAATGCTTGTGGCATCAATTATCTCGTCGGTAATACCATCTCCATCATGATCAAGTCTAAGCAATGGTGGTTCAGTCAAGGATGTGTCAAAAACTACCTCTCCCGTTGTAGTTGTTGTCAATGGCGCTCTCAAATAGACGATGGTTTTTTCATCTCCATTGCTCTCATATGAATGGATGATTAAGTTGAAGCTCCCATCATCTGTTGCTTTTAAGAAGATGGTGTACTCTCCATCATATGGGAGATAAATTAATTTGGTCTCCTCAATCTCCTCATATTGACTATCGAGGATACCTGTCTCAATAGCCCAACCATCCGTGTCAGAAAACGTCAATCCGGTGTGATTACCACCAGCGTCGGTGACGTGCAACTCCACCGGGCTTTCAACATTAATTACGGTCCCCAAGCATTTCCCAGGTACGTCTGCCTCGGAAATAATCCCACTAGGCAGGCTGTCGTCGCCTTGCAAAAGATTAATTACCAGTTGTCGTATTGGTTCTTTAGCCAGCAGGAAAGGATGATTAGCATATTCCCTAGCAACATAGTACAAATTTGCTCCGCCTCGATGATCAATCCCTCTCTTGGCATCGTACAATGATGCACTAAATAATGGCACTGTACCGTCTCCATTCACTTCATTCACACGAATAATAGGATCAATCCGAACAGGCCCGGTTTTGATCCGCCAAGTAGATTGATATTGTCCAATGGTGCATAAACCCGTTCCTGCAATTAGATTAACTTCGGGGACAGGAATGCCAGTATCCCACGAGGAATCCAGTCTACTGTGAAAATCTTTTGCTATGTTAAAGACAGTCTGGTTAATGTCTTTACCATGAGTATCCCACCTAATATTAGGATCACGGTCTAGTCCGAACAACAAAGACTTGAATTGATTATATGAGAGATCGCCAAGTACCTGATTATCCCCATCAAAGTCACGATTTTCATGAAAGGCTACAGGATTTCCTGGCGTGCCATCATAGAATTCCCAATAAGCATTCGAGGGGATGACCTGGAATGCACCAGGCATGTTTTGCACGATATCTTTGGCTTCGTCAGGATTTAAGGCAGGAACAAGTGCATCTCCAAATAGGATACTTTTCAGTGGTTTAGGCGCTCCGAGAAATACTGGACCGATTGCAATGAGCCGACGTACACGAGCAGCCTGAACCGGATAACTGATATATTCACGGGCTACCGAGGCGCCCATGCTGTGAGCAATTAAGTCAACCTGGGTAATTTCCCACTGCGATTGTTCTTCTGTGCCGTTTGCGATTTCTAAAATCTCTAATATCCTATTGTTTAGTAGTTGAGCATTATGAGATATATCCATTCGCCAGTCATATGGAAAAGTGAATAAATCAATCTCTGATTGGTATCCAACTGTTTGGAGATCGCTCAATAAATTATTGTAGACATCCAACAATCCCGCGTTTCCAACAATATCACGCGCTTCAAGGTTGACACCATACAAAGCGCCAGTTGATTGAGTAACGCCATCTTTTTCCATTCGGAGTATGTCAAAATAATCATCATGTTGTGTAGATAATTGTAATAAGTTTATCCATATTTCTTCATCAGCCTTGTATGGGTTTTCATAATTTCCTCCATGTCCGTCTGGTTGTAACCAATTAATACTTTGTGGTACATAAATGCGACTTCCCGTAAGTCCAGGGATGAAAATAACTGGGATTCGATCTAGCGCATTAGTGGAGTAATATATCTCCCAATTGCCATCCCGCAAGTCGTACCAAACCATGTGCAAATTCCCGTTTGCATCCGTTGCTACATCCGGTTGGTAAGCACCCCCGTTGCCTTGAGAAACATTACCCGGTGCCTCCCAGCCTTCCGGGAGACGTTTGCTTTCATAAGTATACCCGTCCTGTCCCCAAAACACGCGCGGGTAACCATCGGCGTCGATAGCGACAGGCGCATACCAATTACAAATCGTATCTGGAATCACCTCTGTAACGGATGTCGCACTGTTGCGGT
>JBMOMO010000230.1:0-10299 GCA_049324135.1 Chloroflexota bacterium | reverse complement strand
ACCACAACCCTTGCTTCGTATATTTCTTCATGATGTATAGACGATATCCTTGAAACCTAAGCCGGGCAGGGATCCGATATTGCGCCAGCGATAAAGCGCATCCTGAAACCCTGACCCGGTTGGTAATACGACAACTGCGCGCTTATTATATCAAAAGTCGAGATAGAAACTCAGCCGCCATTATCCCCCACAATTTGATCTACTGTCTTCTTATGGGAATGCTTTACTGGATCCAACACTATCGCTTTTCAAAGGTCGCCACATTTGCCGCTCAAGAGTGGAAGAGAAAGTTTGTATTAAATTTTGGCGGGGTCTAACAATGCATGGGTGCGCCCTGAAAGCATCGTCTGCTTGCGCCACTTCATGGTACTCGTCGGTGCCGCGGGCGAACGAAAAACGCGCCCATACGAGCGCGTTTCTCACTGGCGGGGAGGGCGGGATTCGAATACCATCCCCTGAATGGGGGCTCGCGGGCGAACGAAAAACGCGCCCATACGAGCGCGTTTCTCACTGGCGGGGAGGGCGGGATTCGAATACCATCCCCTGAATGGGGGCCCGCGGGCGAACAAAAACGCGCCCTTGCGAGCAAACGAAAAACGCGCCTAATAGCGCGTCTTTCTCTGGCGGGGAGGGCGGGATTCGAACCCGCGGTCGAGTTTAACCCCGACACTCACTTAGCAGGCGAGCCCAATCAGCCTCTCTGGCACCTCCCCGTATACACTTGTCAACGCTCAGAGTGGAAAGGCGGAGGGAGAGGGATTCGAACCCACGATGGATTGCTCCATACCTGTTTTCAAGACAGGCGCCTTAAGCCACTCGGCCATCCCTCCAAGCGAAAAGATTTTACCATAAGTTGATGGAAAGTAGACCGTCCAGCGGCGGTGATATACTATGGACCGGACGCGGAATCGGCGCTCCTGGCGACCTTCCGCCCGCATCTTCCCACCCCTGAACCTGCTACCGGTAAACAGACATGCTCGAACTCCCCGGCTTGATCGACCCCCACGTCCATGTGCGCGAACCCGGCCAAACCCACAAGGAAGACTGGGACACCGCCACCCAAGCCGCCCTCGCTGGCGGTGTGACCATGCTCCTTGCCATGCCCAATACCAAACCGCCCATCTTCGACGCCGCCACCCTCGACCTGGCTCTCGAGGCGGCCAAAACGAAAGCGCGCTGCGACTACGCCCAATTCCTCGGCGCCGGCCCAGGCAACGCGGACGCGGCCGCTTCCCTGGCCGGGAGGTCCGCCGGGCTGAAAATGTATCTGGACTCCACCTTTGGCGAACTGCGCCTGGACGACATGAGCCTCTGGCAGGCGCACTTCGAGCAGTTCCCGAAAGACAGTCCCATCGTCCTGCACTCCGAATCGCGCAGCATGGCGGCCGGCATCCTGTTCGCTGCCATCTATGACCGTCCCGTCCACATTGCGCATATCTCGCTGCGGGAGGAAGTCCTGCTCATCAAAGCCGTGAAAGAACGCGGCCTCAAAGTGACGTGCGAGGTCTGTCCGCATCACCTGTTCCTGACTATGCCCCCACCCTTACCCTCCTCTTTCAGGGAAAATGGAGGAGGGCTGGGAGGGGGCAGAATAGAAGTACGCCCGCGCCTGGCAAGTCAAAAAGACGTGGACGCGCTGTGGGACAACCTGGACGTGATAGACTGCTTTGCCACCGACCACGCGCCGCACACGGCGGAAGAAAAGGATTCCGACAATCCCCCGCCCGGCTTCCCTGGCCTGGAGACCATCCTGCCGTTGCTCCTCACGGCAGTCAAGGAGGGACGCTTGCGCCTCGACCAGGTGATCGAAAAGATGCACACCAACCCGCGCCGCATCTTCCACCTGCCCGAACAACCCGAAACCTGGATTGAAGTGGACGAGGATGCCGTTTGGGAGATCAGGGCCGCCGACCAATTCTCTCGCTGCGGCTGGACCCCGTTCGAAGGCTGGCAGGTACAGGGCAGGGTGAGGCGGGTGGTCTTGCGCGGCAAGACCGCGTTCGAAGATGGGAAGATTTTAGTCGAACCAGGATACGGGGAGAATGTGAGGGCATGAGATGATGGAGAACGTCCCCGAAGTAAAACTCGAGATATTCGCTCCGCAAGACTACGCGCTGAAGATACGCGACGAACTGGCAAAGATCGGGGTTGGCCGGATCGGGAATTATGACCATTGCGTGGCTGTTTATCCTGTGCAGGGCTATTACCGTCCCCTGCCGGGAGCAGACCCATTCGATGGGAAGATCGGCCAGATCAGCGAAACGGTGGAGTACAAGATCGAAGTCAATTGCAAACGGGAGTTGGTGGAAGAAGCCATCCAGGCCATTCGAAGGGTCCACCCGTACGAAGAGCCGTTGATCAATGTCGTCCCCCTGGTAAACCACCTGTTTAGACGCCTGAATTCTTAGGGCGGCGTCACTAGCACCTTCAACACGCCGGGCTGCGCCGCATGTTCGAAAGCCTGTAAGGCCTCTCCCAATTTGAATTCTGCCGCGACCAGCACGCTTGGGTCTACTTCCTTTTTTTCCAGCAAGCGCAAGGCGGGTTCGAACGGCCCGCAGCGCGAGCCGACAACCTGGATTTCGTCCACCACGATAGACGAGAAATTGACCGCCATCTCGCCCTTGTAGGTGGATTTCATCACCAGGGTTCCCCTGGGGCGGATCGCGCGCCGCGCCAGCCTGAAACCATCCGGCGAGCCGGTGGCCTCGACCACTACGTCCCAGCGCCAGGGCTGGATGTCCTCTTCGCTGATCGTTTTGATGCCGCGCGCCGCCAGCAGATTCTGTTGGTGTGAATGGCGCGCCAGCACGCGCAGGTCACAGCCGGTCAGCGCCAGGGTTTGGGCGATCAACTGTCCCAGCCGGCCAGCGCCCACCAGCAACACCCGCTCGGTTGGCCGGATGTGGACCTGCTGCTGGATCTCCAGGGCAGCGGCCAGCGGTTCGGTGAAGACAGCCATCTCGTCCGGCACCGAAGCGGGGACGCGGTGCAGGTTGGACAGAGGCAGTCTGGTGTACTCGGCAAAGACCCCATCCCGGTTGGCAATCCCCAGCACGGTGCGCTTTTCGCAGTGGGTGGAGCGCCCCGAAAGACACTGCTCGCAGGCGCCGCACACCACGTTGATGTCGGCTACTACGCGCTGGCCGATCCAGGCCGGGTCGTCGGCCGCGACCACTTCGCCGATGAACTCATGCCCGGGGATGCCAGTAAAGGGATAGTAGCCCTTCACCAGTTCCAGGTCGGTGCTGCAGATCCCGGCCTGGCGGACGCGGATGAGCGCCTCGCCGGGTTTGTCCGGTTGCGCGACCTCGCGCAGGTCGAGACGGTTGTTTTCCAGCCATACTGCCTTCATTGTTCTTTCTATCCTTTACACGTTTGCGTTCATTCCGGGGTTTCTAGAACGGCATGCGCCGAAGAGACCGCCCACCGGTCGCGTCCCTTGTTCTTGGCCTCGTACAGCGCCATGTCTGCGCGGCTGAGGAATTTCTGCCAGGCCTCCTCGCCGGTGCGGTACTCGGCCACGCCAATGCTGATGGTGAGTTGGGTCTTCGTCCCGACATCGAACTCGGCCGAGCGCACCAACCTGCACAGGCGGGCAGCCTGTTCGGCGGCGTCGTTCAGGCGCGTGTTGGGCAGGACGACCAGGAATTCCTCCCCGCCATAGCGCCCGACCATGTCCGGTTCGCGGATGCTTTCGCGCAGCAGGGTTGCCAGTTGCCGCAGCACCTGGTCGCCGACCGTATGGCCGAAGGTGTCATTGATAGCCTTGAAGTGATCGATGTCGATCATGGAAATGGACAACGGCGTCCCGTAACGCTCGGCGCGATGCACCTCGGTCTGCAAGGTATTGATGACCTGGCGGCGGTTGGGCAGGTAGGTCAACGCATCCGTGTGCGAGACTTCGTCCGCCTGCACGCGGACGGCCTCGAGTTCGATCTCTTTGGCCTTGAGTTGGCGTCTGGCCGCTTCCAACTCGCGCCTGGCCTGTTGCAGTTCTTCGTTAAGTTGTTGGATTTCAGCAAGCAAATTTTTGCTCAAGGTTCACCTTTTTCCCTAACGAGCCCCTTTCCTGCCGAACTGGCGTTCCAGCATATCCACGGAAAGGTGGATCATGGTAGGCCGGCCGTGCGGACAGGTGCGGGGCGAATCGCAGGCCTCCAGGTCGGTCAGCAGGGCGCGCTGTTCGTCCGCCGAGAGCGACTGCCCGGCTTTGACGGCCATGCGTTTGCACACGCGCGCCGCAATGCGGGCCTCGATCTCTTCCTGCAAAGGCGCTTCGTCTTCCTCGAAATCTTCCACCAGCGCGCGCAAGGCGGAGGCGGCATCGCTGCCTGTGAACAGCGTCGGCATGGCGCGCACCTGCCAGGTGTTCGGGCCGAACGGCTCCACCTGGAAGCCAAAATGCGCCAACACCTCCAGTTGCCCGCCGAACATGGCCGCCTGCGCGGGCGGGAGGGTCACACTGACCGGCTCCAGCAAGGCCTGCGCTGGGATGGCCTGCTTCTCGCGTTGGAGCATCAACTTCTCGAACAAGACGCGCTCGTGGGCGGCGTGCTGGTCGATCAGGTACAGGCCGTCTGGCCCTTCGGCCACCAGGTAGGTTGCGCCGATCTGCCCGATGAGCCGCAGCAGCGGCAAATGCACCAGGCGCTGGGCAGCGTCGCTTGTAGCGACGACTTCAGTCGTCTGAGCACCGTCTCCTGACAACTGACCACTGGCAACTGGCAACTGACCACCGGCCTCCCCCGCCATGCTCCAATCCAACCCCGGCTCTTTTGGCCCCGCAGACGGGCGGTTCCCCCATAACGTGCTGGGCGGGACGCTTGGCACGGGCGTGTAGGCCAGCAGCGCCCGCCGCGCCGCGCGCTGGACGAAGCCGAACACCTTGTCCTGCTCACGGAAGCGCACCTCGGCCTTGGCGGGATGCACGTTCACATCCACCGCCGCCGGGTCCATTTCCAGGAACAGGATCGCCAGCGGGTAACGCCCCACCATCAACAGCGTATGGTAGGCCTGCGTCAGGGCAGAATTGAGCGGAATGTCCTGCACCCAGCGCCCATTGATGAAGAAGGTCATCTCGCGGCGGTTGGAGCGCGTGATCGAGGTCGGACTGGTGAAGCCGGTCAGTTTCAAACCGTCCTCTTCGGCCAGCACTTCGAGCATCTGCCGGGCCGTCTCCACCCCGTAGAGCGTCGCCAGGATGGCGCGCCGGTCGCCGTCGCCGGGCGTTTGCAGGCTGACGGTCTTCCCGTCCACCAGTTTGAAGCGCGCGCCGGGGTAAGCCAACGCATAACGCGCCACAAATGTATCAATGGCCCGGCGCTCGGTCACATCGGATTTCAGGAATTTGAGCCGCGCCGGGACGTTGTAGAACAGGTTCTCGACGCGCACCACCGTACCGACCGGCGCGCCGCATCGTTCTACGCCTCGTTCTGCTCCCCCGTCCACGCAGATTCTCGCCCCGGACTCTGATCCCGCGACCCGCGAGGTGACGGTCAGCCGCGAAACGGAGCCGATCGAGGCCAGGGCCTCGCCGCGGAATCCAAGCGTGGAGATGGAAAAAAGTTCTTTCGCGGAAGCAAGTTTGGAGGTGGCATGACGCGAGACCGCCAGCGCCAGTTCGCCGGGCGGGATGCCGCAGCCGTCGTCGGCTGCCTCGATCAGGCGGCGTCCGGCCTCTTCCACCGTCACCGAGATGGATTTCGCGCCCGCGTCCAGGGCGTTCTCGACCAGTTCCTTGACGACCGAGGCCGGGCGTTCCACCACTTCGCCGGCAGCGATCTGCGAGGCCACTTCGGGAGAGAGCAGGCAGATAGGCATGTAAAGATTATAACCCGCACCAGGGGGAAAAATGCTTCCAAAAATGAAAGCCGGGTGGCAGTATAATCAGCCCGTGCGCTTTTCGACCCTCTTCTTCGACCTGGACGATACGCTCTACCCGGCTTCGAGCGGGCTATGGCACGCCATCAAGGATCGCATGAACCTGTACATGCGCGAGCGGATGGGCATCCCGCCTGCCGACATCCCGCGCCTGCGGGAGCAGTATTTCCGCCAGTACGGCACCACCCTGCGCGGTTTGCAGGCGCATCACGGCGTGGACACGCAAGACTTCCTGGCTTTCGTCCACGACCTGCCGCTGCGAGACTACCTGGCCCCCAACCCGCTCGTGCGCGAGGTGATCGGCTCGTTGCGCGCCCGCAAACTGATCTTCACCAATGCGGATGTCCCTCACGCCAGGCGGGTACTGGCAACGCTCCGCCTGGACGGGTGTTTCGACGGGATCGTGGATGTCAACGCGGTTGCGCCGTATTGCAAGCCGATGCCTGAATCCTTCCAAATCGCGATGCGCGCGGCTGGCGAGACGGACCCGCGCCGTTGCGCGATGATCGACGACCTGCCGCGCACGACCAAGGCCGCGCGCGAGTCCGGCTTGTTTGGCATCCTGTTCGGGCAGGATACGCCGCACCCTGACGCTGACGCCGCCTTGAACGATTGGCGCGGCCTGCCGGCCCTGCTGGAAAGCGCTGCGTTGTAGGACAAATCTAAGACTTGTCCTGCGAGGAGCATCACAATGAATAGAGAGAACGTTTATCTCGTCATCTTGTTGGTGGTTGGAATCGTCGTCCTGTCCAACCTGGCGATGTTCGCCATGGTGCGCGGCTCACGCGAGTTTCCCCTGGATTGGTTCAAGCGCGGCGGTTCCTTCAACCAGCCTTTCAAGAGCGAGGACTCTTCCTTGAATGAATTGCGCCAGCGCGTGGAAAATTTGGAAAGGAAAGAACGGGAAGATTCGGGGTCAGATTGAGGCAATTAAAGCGCGGAATGCCAAGCATCCCTGCTAACGAAACGCTAATGTGGTTCATACAATCAAGTAATGGAGATTTCATTGTGTTTTAATCCGCCGGTGATATTCTTACATGACGGATGTGAATGTAGATTTTGGAGAATGAATGAATAAACTGATACGCATCTTATTGATTGGCTTCCTGGCCTGCGTGATGCTGCTGGGAGCATTTTCCGGCGGGTTCCTGGTGGGGCATTTCCTGCCTTTCAGGGATGCTATAGAACAGGCCATCTCGCCGGAGTTGCTCCCGCCGCCGACCGTTTCCACGGAGCAGCAATCCAGCACGCCGGATAACTTGCAATCGCTGTTCACGCCGTTCTGGGAGGCCTGGACCATCGTCCATGAAGAGTATGTCGACCAGCCGGTGGATGATGTTGTCCTGATGCAGGGCGCGATCCGCGGCATGATGGAAGCGTTGGGCGATGAGCACAGTTCTTACATGGACCCGAAAACGTTCGAGGATGCCAATGCGGGGCTGGCGGGTGAATACGAAGGCATTGGCGCCTGGGTAGATACCACCGCCGATTACCTGACCATCATCAGCCCCATCCCCGGTTCGCCGGCGGAAAAGGCCGGTTTGCAGCCCGGCGACAAGATCATCGCGATCGACGGCCAGGATATGACCGGCATCGATGCGGAACTCGCCCGCCAGCGCGTGCTGGGTCCGGCGGGAACGACGGTCGATTTAACGGTAGCAAGGGAAGGGGAGTCCGAGCCGCTGGAATTTTCCGTCACGCGCGAGAAGATCGTCATGAAGAGCGCTATCGGCGAGATGCTCGAAAATGGGGTCGGGTACGTCCAGATCACAACCTTTGGCGACAAGACCACCCCCGAATTGCGCGACGCGCTGGAAGAAGTGATGGCGCAGAATCCCAGGGGCCTGGTGATAGACTTACGCAACAACGGCGGCGGCTACCTGCAAACGTCGGTGGAAGTGGCTTCCGAGTTCATCGGCGAGGGAGTGATCTTGTATGAGCAGTATGGCGATGGGCGGCGCATCACGTATGATGCCATCCAAGGCGGGCAGGCGACTGAAATTCCGCTGGTCGTGTTGATCAACGAAGGCACAGCCTCGGCTTCGGAGATCGTCGCGGGCGCCATCCAGGATTACGGGCGCGGTAAACTGGTGGGCGTGACCTCATATGGCAAGGGGTCGGTGCAGAATTGGATCCCGCTGTCGAACGAGCAGGGCGCGGTGCGCGTGACGATTGCCAAGTGGCTGACTCCCAATGAACGCACCATTCACCAGGAAGGCCTGGCTCCCGACGTGGAAGTGGAACTGACCGACGAGGACCGCCGCGCCGGGAACGACCCGCAACTGGAGCGCGCCATCGAAGTCTTGTTAGAGGTCATCAACGCAAACGCTTCCGAGTAAGGATTTCCTTGTTCCAATAGCAACTTTTATGTGTATCTGCACAGAGGTGAAGCATGTTTTATTTCAACCCAACTTACCTGATCTTCATGGCGCCGGCCTTCCTGTTGATGTTGCTGACGTCCTGGTATGTCAAAGCGGCTTACAATAAATGGAGCCGCGTACCGGCAAACAGCCGCATGACGGGCGCGCAGGCGGCGCAACGCCTGATCTCTGTCGGCGGGCTGTATGGCGTGGAGATCGAGCGGGTGGGCGGCCAACTCTCCGACCACTACGATCCGCGCTCCAAGACCTTGCGGCTTTCGCGGGGCGTGGCCGACAGTCCCTCGGTGGCAGCGGTGGCGGTGGCCGCGCATGAACTCGGTCACGCCATGCAGGATGCGGAGGAGTACTTTCCGCTGCGCTTCCGCTCTGCGCTGGTGCCGGCGGTCAATATCGGCTCGACCCTGGGTTGGATCCTGATCATGGTCGGCCTGTTCTTGAACTGGGTCAACATCGCCTGGCTGGGTGTGCTGGTCTTTTCCGGCGGCGCGCTGTTCGCACTGGCGACCTTGCCGGTGGAATTCAACGCCTCGGCGCGCGCCAAACGCCTGCTGGCAGAGACCGGCATCATCCAGACCGAGGAGGAGCGGCGCGGCGTCAACAACGTTCTCAACGCTGCGGCGCTGACCTATGTGGCCTCGCTCGTGACCGCCATCCTGCAACTGCTGTATTACGTCAGCCTGGTCGGCGGCCTGGGACGCAGCCGGGATTGAGCGCTTCCTCGTTTGTTTTGGAACGCCTCCTGTGTACCACGCGGGAGGCGTTCGTTACACTCTATCCGAAATAGTGCCCGGATAAGTTTTCTGTCCACAAATTGACGCAGATTTTGCCGATTTCGATTCAATCTGCGACATCTGTGGATTATTGCAAATAATGTCTGTTTTGCCCCGTTATCAGATATGTCCCATTCCCATCTTCACCTCGATGATTTCACCCGAAAAGCCATCCGGCGCATGGCGCTTTCCATGGGTATCACCCTGGCATTTGTATTGGTGGAGGCGGCGGCAGGAATCTTTGCCAATTCCCTGGCGTTGTTGACCGATGCGGCGCATAACTTCACGGACGCGCTGGCGTTGGCGCTCTCTTGGTGGGCGCTCAGGCTCACTGCGCGGCCGTCCGATCAGGGCAAGACCTATGGCTATCATCGCGCTGGCATCCTGGCAGCGTTGGGTAACTCGACCACGCTGGTCGTCATTGCGCTGGGAATTTTCTATGAGGCGTATCGTCGCTTGCTCGACCCACCCACAGTGCAGGCGGACGTGCTGATCGGCGTTGGGATGGTAGCGGTGGTCGTCAACATCGTTACCGCGCTGCTCGTCCGGCAGGGCGCGGAGCATGACCTGAACATCCGCTCGGCCTTCCTGCACTTGATGGGGGATGTGTTGTCAACCCTGGGGGCCGTGGTTGCGGGCGTCATCATCCGTTTCACGGGATGGAACTGGCTGGATGCCCTGGTCAGTGTACTGGTTGGTTCGATGATCTTGTGGGGCGCCTGGAATATCCTGCGCGAAGCGATAGACATCTTGATGGAAAGCGCGCCGGCAGGCCTGGACGTAGCCCAACTGGTCCGGGATGTCCGTAGTGTGGAGGGGGTGCGGGACATCCACGACCTGCACGTCTGGTCCATCACCCGCAAGGTGCGCACGCTTTCGGCGCATGTAGTGACAGGTGATATGCCGATCAGCGCATGCATGACGATCCAGGCCAGGATAAACGATCTGCTTCTCCAGAACCATGGCGTCAATCACGCGACGTTACAATTCGAGTGTGAGCGCTGCCATCCCGGCCAGTTGTATTGCGACCTGACCGGGATCGAAACCCAGGCCGGGCGCCGCTGAGCCTCTACCCTGCTTGCGATTCCTTGCGCCGGGTAATCGGACACAGTTTGATATAATAAGCGCGCAGTTGTCGTATTACCAACCGGGTCAGGGTTTCAGGATGCGCTTTATCGCTGGCGCAATATCGGACCCTGCCCGGCTTAGGTTTCAAGGATATCGTCTATACATCATGAAGAAATATACGAAGCAAGGGTTGTGGC
>JBMOMO010000229.1:0-10394 GCA_049324135.1 Chloroflexota bacterium | reverse complement strand
CTTCCAGACCGGCTACGAAGACAACCCGCTGTTCAGCCTCTGGCATCCCTGGGCGCAGGGCGCAGACGTGGGCAGTATGCGCAACCCGGCCCTGCTGTCCATGCTCTACCGCGAGGCGCAAGTCCTCATGCAAATGGCCGCCCGCCTGGGACGGCAAGACGAAACCCGCCTGGTCGAAAGACAGGCCGAAACCTTGAAGTCCGCCCTCCAGGCCGCCTGGGACGCGCGCGCCGCGTTGTACCGTTACAGCGACCGCGAGACCGGCGTGAGCGCCCCTGGCAAAATCCTGGCGCGCCAGCGCGGCCCCGGAACGATCAAACTGAAGCAGGCCTTCGAGCCGCCGGTGCGCTTGTTGGTGGAGGTGCAGACCAAAAGTCCGGCGGCGAAGCGCCCGCAAGTCACCATCGGCGAGTACGTCACCAAAGGCGAGAGCGAGGTCATCTCCGCGGCGCAGTTCCAGTGGAAGGCCGGCGGCATGGTCGCCACCAGCCAGCAGGCGCATGGCAAGATCGGGCGCATCGTGGTCAAGGGCGTGGGCGCGGCCGATAAAGTCATCGTCCGGGCGCTGGACTATACCGGCGAAGACCATACCCTGTTGCTGCCGTTGTGGGCCGGCGTCCCCGACCTGCAACAGGCGCAGGCCATGATCGGGCGCGCCGTGCTGGATGCGGGACGCTTCGACCGCCCCTTCGGGCTGCCGGCCAGTCCGCTTCTCCCCACGCCTGCATCGTCCCCGCAGGGGGAGGCTGGTTCCGTAAACCTGGCCGTTTCCCTGCCCTGGAACCAACTGGTCTGCGAGGGGCTGCTGGCTTACGGCTTCCGCGCCGAGGCGGCCCGCCTGGTTGCGCGCCTGATGCACGGCGTCATCCAGAACTTGAAGCAGAAGCGCGCTTTCTACCAGTATTACCACGCCGAGACCGGGAATGGGCTGGGGGAACGGAATGCCCTGGGCGGACTGGCGCCCGTAGGCCTGTTCTTGCAGGCGCTGGGCGTGCAGGTGCTCTCGCCCACCCGCGTGCGGTTGGAGGGGAGAAATCCCTTCCCCTGGCCGGTGACGATCCAATACCGGGGACTGAGGATCGTACGAGGGCTGGAAAAAACAGAAATTACGTTCCCCACCGGCAAGACCATCATCGTGAGCGATCCAGGCGCTGTGATCGTTGCCGCCTGACCCTTGCGAGGCGTGACCAGGCCGGGCTCCTTTTCGATGGTCTGCCCGGGTGTTGGCGCGTCAGCAGGAATTTTTATGATATAACCCTGTTAGAAAAGCAACTTTCCAACATCATGCAAAGATGGAGATAACAATGAAAGTGATCAATTGCATGAAACGCAATGTCGTGTCCATCCCCTCGACGACGAGCATTCGGGAAGCGGCGAGCGTTTTCGTCAACCGGCATATTGGCTTGCTTCCCATCACCAATGAGAATGGCGAGCCGGTCGGCGTGATCGGTTTGCGCGACTTACTCTCCCTGGAGTTGCCTGATTTCGTCAACTTCATTGGGGATGTGGATTTTGTGCACGATTTTGGCGCGGTCGAAACGACGCGCCCTCCCGCAAACGTGTTGGACCAGCCCGTAACAACGTTGATGAGACCCGTCCAAACCGTTTACGAGGATTGCGGGTTGTTGCGCGCCTACGCCCTGATGCTGCAACATAATCTCCACGATATGCCAGTGATTACCCGGAAGGGGAAACTTGTGGGCATCGCCTCGCGCGTCGACGTTGGCGCTGCCATCCTTTCTACCTGGGCAAAAGTCGAGTAGAGAAATTCCATGATCATTGCCGCTATTTTATCGAGCCTGGTTTTCCTGGGCAGCCTGTGGTTGATTTTTTCCGAAAAAATGAACCGCACCATTGTTGCAATTGCCGGGGCCGTGCTGATGGTGGGGCTGGGGAGGTTGCTTGGTTTCTATTCCGAAAGTATGGCCGTTGCGGTCATTGATTTCGATACCCTGGGGTTGCTGCTGGGGATGATGCTGCTCGTTTCCATGCTGGAGCCGACCGGTTTTTTCGAATACCTGGCAGTCATGGCTGCCCGACTCTCGCAGGGGCGTCCGGTGCGCCTGATGGTCTTGCTCGGCACGGTGACAACGGTGTTATCCATGTTCCTCGACAATGTCACGACGGTGGTCCTGATCGCGCCGGTCACGATCCTGATCAGTGAAATCCTGGGCATGAACCCGATTCCCTATTTGATGGCAGAGGCGTTGCTTTCTGATACCGGCGGCGTGGCTACCCTGGTTGGCGACCCGCCCAATGTGCTGATCGGTTCAGCAGCCGGTTTTTCCTTCACTGATTTCCTGGTCCATTCCCTTCCCATCGTCCTGGCGGCCTGGTTTGGGGCGCTGGCGCTCTTGCGCTTTTTGTTCCGGCGCGAACTGGCTGTCCGTCCTCGTAACGTCAAGGCGGTGATGAAACTATCCCCATCCGAATCGTTGAATGATCCGGTCACTGCGCGCCGCATCCTCATTGTGCTGGGCGCGGCCATTGTCTTGTTCTTTGTTCATCATCTTTTACACCTCAGCCCGGCTTTCGTGGCTTTGATCGCCGCAGCGACTGCGCTTGTGTGGGTGCAACCGGATGTAAATGAATTGCTCAAAAAAGTGGAATGGAGTGTGCTGGTCTTCTTCGGTTCTTTGTTCGTCATGGTCGGCGGATTGGAGGCGGCCGGCGTCTTGGATGTCTTGATCGACCTCCTGGAAGCGGCTGCGGGCATTCCCCCCTTGCTGCTTGGCCTGGGCATGATATGGGTGGTGGCCGGGCTTTCGGCAGTCGTGGATAATGTCCCGATCACCATTGCCCTGATCCCGGTGATCCAGGGATTGGAACGCACCGGCATCGATATCCAGCCCTTGTGGTGGGCGCTGGCGTTTGGGGCTGGGTTTGGCGGCAACGGCACGATCATCGGCTCGACGGCCAACATCATTGTCACCACCCTTTCCGAGAAGACGCGCACCCCCATCACTTCCAAGTTGTGGACCAAACGCGGCCTGCCGGTGATGCTGGTCACCTGTTTCATCGCCAGCATCTTGTATGCGCTCTTGTACTCGACGTTTTAGGATTTGCGACAACTTGCTTTGCGGTTATACTTTATGGCAGAGGAGAACGAGCAATGACAACGCAAAACCCCGTCCAATTGCTTATCATGGCGGTCATCCAGGAACAGGACATCGACCAGGCTACCCGCGCTATCGAAGCCCTGGGAGCGCCGGTGGTGCGCCTGGCCAGCAGCGGCGGATTCCTGGGGCGCCGCAATGTCACCCTGCTGATCGGCCTGCCGGAAGGGATGGAAGGGCGCCTGGTGGAAGAGTTGCGCCGCACCTGCCGCCAGCGCGTGGAATACATGACCCTGTCGGTGGAGGGCGCGCCTTTGCCCCTGCCTGCGCCCATCCCTGTTACAGTAGGAGGGGCGACCATTTTTGCTTTACCGGTGGAACGCTTCGAGGAGATATAGCCATGAAAATGATCATCGCAATCATCAAAGATTCCGACGCCGACCAGGTCATCCAGGCGCTCACAGCCGCCGAATTCCGCGTGACGCGCGTAGCCTCCACTGGCGGATTCCTGCGCAGCGGGGTCGTCACCCTCCTGGTCGGCGTCGAAGATGAACGGGTGGAGGCGGGCATCCAGGTCATCCGCGATCAATTGGGCGAACCTGATCCGCGTGAAAGCCGCGCCACCTTGTTCGTCGTTCCGGTGCAGAGATTCGAACAAGTGTAATTCCCCAGTGTGGGCCCGACAGGATTCGAACCTGTGACCAAGCGATTATGAGTCGCCTGCGCTAACCACTGCGCCACGGGCCCGTGTTCAGTCAAACTGGCAACTGAACACTGGTTTCAAGAGCGGGAGACGGGATTCGAACCCGCGAATATCAGCTTGGAAGGCTGACGCCTTACCACTTGGCGACTCCCGCGCAGGCCTCATTTTACCGTGAGGGGGGATGATGGTCAAGAACGGTTTTGTTCCAGTTCCGCCAGGATGCGGGCGTGGATGCCGGGCGTGGTTGCGACGATGGACTGCGGAGGGGAGATGAAATCCGGGCCGCCTGCTACATTGGTGACGGTTGCCCCGGCTTCCTGGCAGATCAGGCCCCCGGCGGCCACGTCCCAGGGCTTGAGCGCCAGTTCCCAGAAGCCGTCGAAGCGGCCGGCGGCCACGTAGCACAGGTCGAGGGCGGCCGAGCCGAGGCGGCGCACCCCCTGGGTGAGTTTGGCGAACTTGACGAAGTTGCCGAAGTTGTCGAATTCGGTGTTCCACACGTCGTAAGGGAAACCGGTCACCAGCAGGCTGCGCTGGAGATCATCCACGCCAGAGACGCGCAAGGGACGCCCGTTCAGGCGCGCGCCGCGGCCGCGTTCGGCGCTGTACATCTCGTCGCGCATCGGATCGTAAACGGCGGCCAGGCTCAGGCGTCCGTTGGATGCGTAGCCGATGGAGACGCAGAAGATGGGGATGTGATGGGCGTAATTGACCGTCCCGTCCAGCGGGTCGATGTACCACTGGTGGGTATTGCCCTGCGAACCGCCGCTTTCCTCGGCCATGATGTGGTGGTCGGGGAACTGGCTGCGGATTTCGCCAAGCAGGAAGGCCTCGGATTGATGGTCGGTTTCGGTAACCAGGTCGATCACGCCTTTGTACGTGACCTGGTGTTCTTTCTGGTAGCCGGCGCGCAGGATTTCACCGGCCTGGCGCGCCAGCCGTTCGACATATGCAAGTGTGGGGGTTTTCATTCGTCCTTGTGGTTGTGGAGGGTTTCGATGGAGCGCCGCAGGGCGTCCAATTCCATTTGGATTTCATCGCGGTCACGGACGGCCTGTTCGTAAAGGGTCTGGAAAGATGGCCTCTGATCCATGTCCAGGGTGGGCAGCAGGCGCTCGATGCGGGTGATCTGGCGGTTTTTGTGCTGGAGTTTCATTTCCAGGCGCTGGCGATACCCGGCGTAGAACTGGGGCTGGTCGAGCGGCCTGGGGATGGTGATGTGTTCCTGGTTGAGCAGTTCGGCGATGGTGAGCAGGAATTCCTCGGTGTCGATCGGCTTTTCGATGAAGCGCGAGGCGCCCAGGCTCATGGCAAAATTCCGGTCTTCGGGGGTGACGTAGGTGGCCGAGAGGAAGATGACCGGGATAGCCTGCGTCTTGGGATTGTTGCGTAATTTCTGTACCATCGCAAAGCCATCCAGTTTGGGCATCAGGATGTCGGTGATGATCAGCGCGGGCTTCTCTGTTTCGAGGATGTCCAGCGCTTCTTGCCCATTGCAAGCAGAGATGACCTGGTAGCCCTGGAACCGCAAGGTCACTTCCAACAGTTCGAGCACGTTGGGGATGTCTTCGACGACTAAAAGGGGGCCGCGAGTATTGGTCATACTGATATTCTAGCCTCAAACAGGGGAAGGGGCAAGGCCACTTTGGTACCGTCCCAGGACATTAATAAAATTGACCGTTTTGGTTTTTTTGTCTATACTTGAAGCGACACCCTTCGAAAGGAGCAGCCATGACAAACACATTCACCTGGTACGGACATGCGACCCTCGGCCTGAAGACGGGCGCCTATCGACTGGTCATCGACCCGTTCTTCAGCGGGAATCCCGCCGCTTCCACCTCCCCCGAGGCTGTCGAGGCCGACTTCATCCTGGTCAGTCACGGACACGGCGACCACGTTGGCGACGCGGTTGCCATCGCCAAACGCACCGGCGCCCTGGTCATCGCCAACCACGAGATCGCTGGCTGGTTCAACGCGCAGGGACTCGCTAAGGTCCACGGGCAGCACCTGGGCGGCGGGTACAAACACCCCTTCGGCTACCTCAAATTGACCCTGGCCCTGCACGGCTCCGGCCTGCCAGACGGCTCGTATGGCGGTAACCCCTGCGGCTTCCTGCTGACCACCAACGACAATAAGAAAACCTACATGGCGCAGGATACCGGCCTGTTCGGCGACATGAAATTGATCGGCGAAGAAGGCATCGACCTGGCCGTCCTGCCCATCGGCGATAACTACACCATGGGCCCCGAAGACGCACTGCGCGCCGTAAAGATGATCCAGCCGAAGACGGTTGTCCCGATCCACTACAACACCTTCGATGTCATCAAGCAAGACCCGCACGCCTGGGCTACCCGCGTCGAGAAAGAGACGGCCACGAAAGTGGTCGTCCTCAAACCGGGAGAAAGCCTGGAATTTTAAGGCTTGAAAGGTAATATCCGACGGCGCGCAGCGTCTATACCTTGCCGCTGCTCGATATAGATTTTGCAATAGAGGTATCGTATGGTTTTTATGGAAGGCCCCGACCGCCGCAAGGAAGAAGACCGCGTCCGCACCGAAGGCCGCCTGCCGCCGGGCCAGGCGCTCACGCTCAAATTCCCCGTCCTGCACTACGGGCCGGTCCCAAACTTCAACCCCGCTACATGGAACTTTCGCATCTGGGGCGAAGTGGAAACAGAGAAAGAATGGGACTGGGACGCATTCAACCAACTCCCGCGCGCCAGGATCGTCATGGACATCCATTGCGTCACGCGCTGGAGCAAGGTGGATACAACCTGGGAAGGCGTCTCGGTGAAAACACTGGTAGACCAGGGACTGGTCAAAATCAAGCCCGGCGCTACCCACGTCATGCAGCACGCCGAATACGGCTTTACCGTCAACCTGCCCATCCAGGTCGTCTTGCAGGATAACTTCCTGCTGGCCACCCATTTCAACGGCCAGCCGCTCTCGCCCGATCATGGCTATCCCTTGCGCGGCGTGGTCGGGTTCATCCCTGGCTGCGAAGACCTGGAAACGCCCTATTTCTGGAAAGGCGCCAAGTGGCTGCGCTCGCTCGAGTTCATGCCGCGCGACCGCAAAGGCTTCTGGGAGCAGGCCGGTTATCACAACCGCGCCGATGTCTGGAAAGAAGAACGGTTCGGTTAAAAAAAGACCGCCCCGAAGGTTCGAACCTTCGGGGCGGTCATCTTCTTGTCTTGTTCTACCTGTCTAGTACCGCAACACGCCCCCGATCCCAACCGCCTCCAAGTGGGGATTTTCGTACACGATCTCCACCTCCCCGCCGTCCTGCATCACTTTGTGGACGGCCATCTCCACCGCGTCCTTCACCTGACCCATCGGCTTGCCGCAGAACGGGCAGGCCTTCCCGTTTCCTGCGGTCACGTAACCGCATCCCTGGCACTGGGAACCCGGCGCGCGATAGCCCTCGCGCACCACCAGGGTTTGCACACGCCCGTCATGGACAGCGCGCAACGTATCCTCCAGGCGGACGACGCCCCCCGCGCCCTTGGCCGCTGACGTGATGACTTTCTCCACCAGCCGCATCTCCCGCCGACGTTCAGCCTGCTGGCCGATTTCGAGCGCCTTTTCCTGCACCTCGGCCGGGTTGGCCGTCATCTCAATCGGGAAAGCGCCGACCACCAGGCTCTGCCATGCTTTCGGTAGATAGCCTCTAAACTGATGGACATTTTCGTCCGTGCCGCCGATCAACACCCGGCGGACGTGGTTCTCCTCGAAGAACCTGGCCGCAAACTCAGCCGATTCCTTCAAATTGCGTTCCACGGTCTGCTCACTGCGCCGGGTCTGCCCGGCGACGCCTCCCACGCGCCCGTGCAGGCTGGAAGCGCCGCCGCGCTTGGTGTGGCGCACTTCCTCCCCCAGGATGCCCTCTTGTTCGGTCAATTCTCCCAGATGGAAACGGAACAGCCGCGCCCCCTGCTTGTCTACCAGCGCAACGCCATACCCGCCGTACGAATCGAGTAAATCAGCCAGCGGTTTGACATACGCCTGGTTGCCCACAAAGACGCGGCTACGGAGCGGCACAGCGATCGGGAAAGCCCGGAAATAGCCTTGCGCCGCGCACGAGAACATGGCTATACTCCGCCCCGTCCACTTGCGTTCCAATTCGAAATATTTGAGAATGGCGGCCTCGTCTCGCGGCAGATCCACTTCTTTCAACAGTGTGCGCAGGCGCAACTTGAGCGCCTCAGCGTTGCCTTCCGTCATGTCGGTATTCATGTACACACTGAGCACCGGGGTAGGGCTGGAATAGTCCAGCAGTTCGCGCAGTACGCTGTCTGTAAACATAATGGTATTCTCCTTATCATCTTGCAAGGCCGGGAAATAGGCTGCCAAAGCCTCGGTTTCTTATGGCTGTTTCATCCTCCTTAAACTTGAAGTCCTGTAATTCTATTGTAGAACAAAACTGCAAAAAATAAAAGCCATTCGTAGTCAGCAATTCTCATTATGAAAAAACCTTATCCGCAGATCCCCAAAGGGGACGCTGTGGCGCAGATTTAGCAGATTTTTAATGCTTTTTCTGCGTAATCAGCGAAATCTGCGGATGAATTAATCCATATTGAGAATTGCTAATTCGTAGTAACGACTTTATCATCCCCGAAGGGGACAGTCGTTTTTACAAAACAATTGAAGTCGCAACTACAGCGCCAACAAGTGAGTTAGTACCTGACAAGTGAGATTCTTGTTTTTTGCCTGCACTGGGCCGCCCTGGCCTGACCGCCAGCCTGTCCTGGACGGACAGTTCAGGAGACAGGCAGGCACACGTGTGCAAGAATTTTCACCACAAAGACACAGAGAACACAAAGACTGTCTTTGTGGCCACAAAGGATTTCTTCGTGAACTTTGCGCCTTTGTGGTGAACTTTTCCGGCTCGTCCGGGTTAGGGGCGCTTTCCGAGCGTGACCGTAACGTCCAATTGTTGTTCGCCGCGCAGGATGGTCAGCACCACCGTATCGCCCGGCGACTTATAATTGATGAGGTATTTCAGCAGGTCGTCGAAGCGCAATACAGGCTGGCCGTCGATGGCAGTGATCAGGTCGCCGCCTGCGCCCAGGCCTTGCTGGCTGGTGGCTTGCGTCCCGGCGCGGATGCCGGCCTGGTCGGCCGGGCCGTTGGCGGTCACGCTGGTCACATAAGCGCCGGTGTAGGATTTTAGCCCCAGCGCCTCGATCTGCGCCAGGCTGAGTTCATCCACCGACGAGATGCCCAGGTACGGATAGTCGTACTTTCCCGCCTGGATCAGCACCGGCACGACGCGCTTGACGATGTTGATGGAAATGGCAAAGCCAATGCCCGAATTGACCGGCTCGCCGGTGGTGGTCGTCGCAGTGGTGCGGATGGCGCGGTTGATGCCGATGACCTCGCCGTTCAGGTTGAACAGCGGCCCGCCGGAATTGCCGGGGTTGATGGCTGCGTCCGTTTGGATGATGTCGCCAGCGGTAAAGAAACTGCCGCCCGGCGCCTCGCGCTGCGATTCGAGCGTGCGCCCCAGGGCCGAGATGATGCCGGTGGTCATGGTGCCGCTTAAGCCAAAGGGATTGCCGATGGCGATGACCGTCTGCCCGACCCTGAGCGCGTTGGAATCGCCCAGGGGCAGCGGGAACAGTTCGGAGGCAGGAGCATCTACCTTAACGACCGCCAGGTCCGAGTCCAGGTCTGTACCGATCACTGTCCCGTAGGCTTTGTAGCCGGAGGTGAAGTCCACTTCCACCTGGCGGGCGCCCTCGACTACATGCTGGTTGGTGACGATGTGTCCCTGGGCGTCGAAGACGAAACCGGAACCCAGGCTGCCACCCTGGTCGCCGATGACCTGCAAGGCGACGATGCCCGGCATGACGCGCTCGTACAGACTGACCAACGCCTCCTGTTGCCCGGCCGTGTCCACATTGACCGGCGCCAGCGGGGCGATCACCATCGGGGTAGGTTGAATCGTCACTTGGCTGGCAGGCACAGGCTGGGTCAGACCCGGAACCTGGCAAGCCAACGCGGCTAGAACGAGTACCGTTAATACGATCCAGATACGTCTACTTTTCATTCGTCTCTCCTTCATAAAAGCCAACGCTAAAATTTCAATTTCGAGGCTTCCTCGATCAATTCTCTTTGTTTGGACGACAGGTAGCGCGGGATTTCTACCTTGAGTTTGACGAACAGGTCGCCCCTGGTGGAGGCGCTTTTCACGTGCGGCATCCCGCGCCCGGCAATGCGGAACACCTGCTCTGGCTGGGTGCCGGGCGGGATGGTCAACTTGACCTTGCCGCTCATCGTCTCCACTTCGGCTTCGCCGCCCAGCATGGCGGTGAACGCGCTTACCTTTACGGTGGCGTGCAGGTCGTTGCCTTTGCGCTCGAAGCGTTCGTCTTCTTTCATTTCGACCACCAGGTACAGGTCCCGCCCGTTGGGCGCAGCGCCCGCCACGCGCACCTTGGACCCGGTTCGCACGCCGGGGGGAATCTTCACAGTCACTCGTTTGCTGCCGGTCTGGATCTGGCGGGTGGCGCCGTGGTAGGCTTCTTCCAGGCTGATCTCCACCGGCTGCTGGTAGGCGGGCATCGCCTGGGCTGCCCCGCCCATGCCGCCCCCGCCGAAGATGGTGCGGAAGAACTCCGAAAACAGGCCTTCGC
>JBMOMO010000228.1:0-10539 GCA_049324135.1 Chloroflexota bacterium | reverse complement strand
TAAGACGCGCATCGAGAAGCGGGATGCCTCCTTGGCTGAGATCTTCCGCCCATCTGGCGTTTTCCGGTATGCCGGGCGTTGAGGCAAGCTCCGGCATGTAGTAGAGGGTTTTGCCGTCTTTTTCCTTCGTCCACCGCCCGGTTTCCTGGTCTTTCCCGGTTGTCCCTTCCGGTGCGCCGGCAAGAGGATTTTCTGTCGGCGTTGGGGATGGCGGCGGGGTTTCAGTAAGGGTTGGGAGGCTGGTTGGCGGCGAGGTCGGGCTGGGCGAAGCGGGCGTTGTCCCGCAGGCGACGAGCAGCAGGCAAACAAAGAAGGGGAAAGCGATGGGTTTCATGCGCTTATTATTGCACAGGCCGGGGATTTGTCAACGGGTTGCGGAGACAAAACATGGAAGGCAAAACGAGTCTCAGGCTTGCCCCACAGCCTCGCGGAAGTCATAGATGCCATCGCGCACCGCCCACCGGCTGGCGCAGGCCGGGCAGGCCAGGGCGTCGTCGAGCCGTTCCAGCGGCGCGTGTCCGCAGGCCGGGCATTCGAACCATTGCAAAATATCTTCTCCGGGAGTCAGGACGCCAGGCTCCCCAACCGCCCTGGCGCGCACGAACACGCTGGGCGTCAACTGCCACAACGCCCCCGTCCATTGGATGAGACCGTCCAGCCCGGCCAGGATATCTGCCGGGACGAGACGCTTGAGCAGCGCCACCCGGAAGTGGGACACCGTGCGCGTCCTTTCCACCCGGAAGCCGGCTTCCGTCAACCAGGCCCTGACCGCCGCCGGGTGGAAGTCGAAGTTCAGCGCGGCGAACTCCACCGGCTCCGGCGAGAAGGGATTCCATGCCTGTTTTCCCAGCCAGTAGCGCACAATGGCTTTCAGGTTCAACTTGTTGGCAAATTCCAGGATGAACGCTGCTCCCGGTTGCAGGACCTTCCGCACCCCGGCCAGCGCCTTGGGGGCATCTGCCATGTGATGCAGGGTGCGGATCATGGTCGCGCCGTCGAACAGGCCGTCCACGAACGGCAGGCGGTAGGCGTCGGCCGCCACGTAGACGTAACGGTCGGAGCGCCCCAGCCGCGCCTGCGCCTGTTCCAATTGCGTTATGGAATAATCCAGCAGCACCACGCGCTCGAAACCGGCATAGCGCGGCGTGTTGCGCCCGGCGCCGGCGCCCAATTCCAGCATCAACCTGCCATTTTTCGGCAGCAAACCTTTCAGCGCAATCGCTTCCGCGCGGTCTTCGTATTCGCGCCCGCCCTGCTCCCAGAAGGAAGACTGGTAGTCAGAGCCGGTGTAGTCGCAAATTGGAGGTGTGTTCATCGGGGTCCAGTGTCCAGTGTTCGGTGTTCAGTGTTCAGTGAGCAGTGTTCCCCCTTCGGGGACTTCGCAGTCATCAGGGTTGGCAAAGTAAGGCGCTTGTTCTTCGCGGACGGAGAGCGCTTCGGGGTTGCAAAACAATTCGGCCTTGGCCATCATACCGCCAAGCAGTCGGCCCAGTTCTGCATACTTTTCAAGGAAGGCGTCTGCTTCTTCTTTGGAAAGGTATTTGCAGTCCAGCGCGGTTTCCAGCCAATGCTGTGTTTCCATTTGTTCGCCATCAGCGTCTGTCAACTTGCTGATGAAACGGGCTTCATAGCGCCGCTTTGCCCACGCCTCCGCAATTTGCGCGCCGACCGAACGCGAGGAGCGGCGCATCTGGTCGACCAGGGAAAATTTTTCATCCCGTGGAAAACGACTGGTCAGTTCGAAGATCTCCTGCGCCGCCGCCCTTGCTTTTTGGTACACGATCAGATCACGAAAATTTTTGGCATGTGTCAGCCCGGACAAGGGATTCTCCTGATCAAAGCCCGTGACCAATGACTCCCTGCCACCGATCACTGGTCACTGAACTGAAAACTGAACACTGAAAACTGAAAACTGGCTACTTCCCGTTGAACCCGCGTCCCATGCCCCGATAGGTAAAGCCCATCTTCTTCATTACGTCTGGTTCATAGATGTTGCGCCCGTCGAAGATGACCGGCTTTTTCAGCAGGCCCTTGATCTTTTCCAGGTCCAATTGCTTGAACTCGTTCCACTCGGTATTGACCATCAGCGCATCGCAGCCTTTGGCCATCGTGTACGGGTCGTCGAACATCTCCACCGCCGGCAGCAACGGGCGGGCCACTTCCACCGCCACCGGGTCATACGCGCGCACCTTTGCGCCGGCTGCGGTCAAACTCTGCGCAATGTCAAGCGAAGGCGCGTCGCGCATGTCGTCGGTGTTGGGCTTGAAGGCCAGCCCCAGCAGGCCGATGGTCTTGCCCTTGACGCCGCCGGTCATGGCTTCGACGTACTCTACCGCCTGCTTGCGGCGCTCGTAGTTCACGTCCATGACCGTGTTCAGGAGTTTCGGCTCCAGGCCTTTTTCCTCGGCCATGTAGGCCAGCGCCAGCACATCCTTGGGGAAGCACGAGCCGCCCCAGCCCAGGCCGGCGTCCAGGAAGTGACGGTTGATGCGCGCGTCGTAGCCCATGCCGACGGCCACTTCTTTCACGTCCGCGCCCAGGGCTTCGCAGATGTCGGCGATTTCGTTCATAAAGGAAATCTTCGTCGCCAGGAAGGCGTTGGAGGCGTACTTGATCATCTCGGCCGTGCGCAGGTCGGTGATGACGATGGGCGCGCGCAGCGGCAGGTGCAGTTGCGCCACCTTCTCGGCCGCCTCGCGGTGCATGGATCCCAACACGGTGCGGTGCGGGCTCATAAAGTCGCCAATTGCGGAACCTTCGCGCAGGAATTCCGGGCAGGAGACCACCCAGAAGTCGACCGGTTTGGGCAGGGCATCCTTCACGATATCGGCCACCCAGTCCCCGGTCCCGACCGGAACGGTGGACTTGTTGATGATGATCGTCGGGGCGGTCATATTCTCAGCCACCGAGCGGGCTGCTGCGGCCACGTACTGCAAGTCCGCTTCCCCGTTCACGCCGGAGGGCGTGCCGACGGCGATGAAGGTGAACTCCGTCCCGGCCATGGCTTCTTTGTAAGAAGTCGTGAACGAGAGCCGCCCGGCCTTGACGTTACGTTCTACCAGTTCTTCCAGTCCCGGCTCATAGATCGGCATGACGCCTTTCTTCAGCCCTTCGATGCGCTCGGCGTTCACGTCCAGCGCGATCACCCGGTTTCCCAGGTCGGCAAAGCATGCCCCAGTGACCAGGCCGACATACCCGACGCCGACCACACAAATTTGTTTCATAAGATATACCTCGTATGTATTGTGATTTTTTGCACAAGCAGACTCGCTTAATATACCATCATATTGCAAATGCGATGGCTCGAATTTCGTTTTCCCTGCTTTACGGCCTGTCCTTTTGGATGGCAGCGTTCACGGCGTTCACCAGGTCGGCAAGTTCGAAGGGCTTGGTCAAATACCCGTCCACGCCGGCGTCGAGCGCCCGCTTGCGATCCGAAGGAAGGGTGTTGGCCGTCAGCGCCAGCAAGGGGATTTGCTTCGTGCGCGGGTCGCTTTTGATCTGGAAGGTCGCATCCCAACCATCCAACTCCGGCAGCGACAGGTCCATCACGATCAAATCCGGTTGTTGCAGGCGGGCCGCAGCCACCCCGTCCCGCCCGTTGACCGCCAGGAAGGTGTCATACCCGTTGCGCTCCAGGATGAAGCGCACGAGTTCGTAATTGTCCATATTGTCTTCTACGATCAGGATATGACCTTTGCTCAAAGCGACCTCTGCCTTAACTATACTATGTCCCGTCCCATTGGGCAATGACGAAAAAATCCTACTTGTGGCATAATGCAGCCATGCGCTTGCTCTTCGTGGCCGACGGCCGCTCCCCCATTGCCATCAACTGGATACGTTACTTCGTCGAACGCGGCTATGAAGTCTACCTGGCCTCCACCTTTGCCTGCCAGCCGAGGCTGGACTTGACGGGATTCGACCTCACCCCGGTGGCATTCAGCGGGACAAAGCGGCTGCCCACCGCGACGGCCTCCCGCCCCGCCTCTTCCCGGACCTTGGGGTTGCGAACCGCTATCCGGCATTTCCTCGGCCCGCTGACGGTCGCCCGTTCCGCCCGCCGCCTGCGCGAGGTCATCCGGCGCGTCCAGCCCGACCTGGTACACGCCATGCGCATTCCCTACGAGGGGATGTTGGCCGCAGACGCATGCACCGGCGTCCCATTGCTGGTTTCCGTGTGGGGCAATGACTTTACCCTGCACGCCCCGTCCACGCCGCTGATGCGCCATTACACCCGCTGGACGATGCAAGTGACCGACGCCCTGCACACCGATTGCCAGCGCGACATCCGCCTGGCAGGGGAGTGGGGCTTCGAGGCCCGCAAGCCCGGCCTGGTCATCCCCGGCGGCGGCGGCGTCCGCGCGGACGTGTTCTATCCGCCCGAAAACCCTGTCCGGGCGCCGGTGGTCGTCAACCCGCGCGGATTCCGCGCTTACGTGCGCAACGACGCCTTCTTCCGCGCCATCCCGCTGGTGCTGAAAGAAATCCCAGACGCGCGCTTCCTGTGCGCTTCGATGGCGGGCGAGACGCAGGCCCTGAAATGGATCGAGGAACTCGGCATCGGTCATGCGGTGGAATTGTTATCCCCCCTGCCGCACGCGCAGATGGCGGCCGTCTTCCGGCGCGCGGCCGTCCTGGTCTCGCCCAGCGTGCATGACGGTACACCCAACTCCCTGCTGGAGGGGATGGCTTGCGGCTGCTTCCCGGTGGCAGGCGACCTGGAATCCATCCGCGAGTGGATCACGGACGGGGAAAACGGCCTGTTGACAGACGCCGCCGACCCGCGTTCCATTGCCAATTCCATCCTGGAAGCGCTGCAAAACCGCGATCTAAGGGAACATGCCGCGCAAGAAAATTTCAAGATGATCCGGGAGCGCGCTGAATACCACGCGTGTATGGCGCAAGTAGAAACGTTCTACCCCGGGCTCATGGTGAGGAACGCTGCATGAAAAAGATGTCTGGTAAATGATACAATAGCCCATCAAGTAGACGATTTTCAAAGGTATGCACATTGGAGGTATAGATGACCGTCCATAAAAAAGCCCTTTGCATGGAAGATGTATTCTCCTCGGCTGCCCAATTGCCCATGCTGGAAAGATTATCCCTGGCAAGAAAATTACTCGATACCGTTGTCCATAACCTGGCCGCAGAAGACGCTGAGGATGTAAATTGGCAGACGATGGGTCTGGATGCTTTCCAAAAGGAATGGGACAACGAAGAAGACGCCGTCTATGACGATTGGAGAAAGCAGTATGGCGTTTCGACGGGGTGACGTTATCCTGATTCCCTTTCCGTATACTGATCTTTCAGCGACCAAGACCCGCCCGGCGGTGGTCGTGAGCAGTGACGCGTATCACACGCATCGCTTGGAATTGTTACTTGCTTACATTTCATCCCAGGCTTCGAAGTTCGATCCTGAAACCGATTACTTTTTATCGAATTGGAGCGCAGTGGGGCTTCTTAGACCATCTTTTGTGCGTCCCAGGATTGCCGCCATTGAGCCTTCCCTGGTTGTTTTTCGAGTTGGCTCATTAGGCCAACATGATATGGGTGAAGTAGATCGCGTCCTGAAACGAGCGCTCGCCTTGTGAGTCCAATCCAGCCTCGAGGCCTGGAAAGACAAAGACCTTCGGGGGCAGGCTGCTAGGATATAATACGGGCATCGGTTTGACCAGACAAAGGATGATCGCCATGTTACTCGAACAGGTTGCTACCCAATTGAATATCCTGCCAGATAAACTCGAGCGGGAAAGCCTGAAGGTATACCTGCAACGGAACTTGCGCCTTGTAGAAAGTGAATTGTTCGGGCTGTCCCAACGCTACGGCGTCCGGAATGTAACCGAACTAGACGAAAAGATTCAACAAGGAGCCTTTCACGAGAACGAAACGTTCGATGACTTTTTTCGCTTCGATCATCTCGAAAGCGAACGCCGCAAGTATATCGAAATCCTTGCTGGATTATGAAACCGTCCCTTGAATCACTGGCGCGGATCGCAGAGGTCGAGTTTTCAGAAATCATAGCCGACAGCGTGCGCTTGGGGGAAAAATTGCGCCTGTTCCTCCCCGATACGAGTTACATCGACATCTGGCTGTCAACTATCCTCCAAGACCGTTTTGGTTTTCATTGGGAGAGGCGGCATCTTGATGGCTCTGTTTACAGATACGACAATTTTCCCGATACGGCCTGGCGGACGGTGGATACCTATCCTCGCCATTTTCACAATAGATTTGCATGAGGGCTTTCGGAATTTTTTGCAATTCGTTGCCGAAAAATTGAATCAGGATAGTGAATGATGACTGGGGGATTGGCCGGCAATGCAAGAGTTCAACCTGTAAGCAGGATCGTCGTCGAAGCCTGGAAAAACAAAGACCTGCGGAAGCAGGCCGCAGGTCCAGGCGTGAAGCGTTGGGTTTCATGCCTCTCTCGGCGCGCGCAACGAGTCCAGCCGGTCTCGTAGTTCGATGCGGCGCGTGTCGGCGGCGTGCTTGATCTCGCCCAGGAAGTTCTGCCCGCGCGCGCGGATCTGGCCGCGCAGTTCCTCGCCCGATTCGGGCGCCAGCAGCAGTGCAAGCGTCGCGCCGACCAGTGCGCCGACCAGGATGCCGATCAGGAAGCCAAATATCTTTCGCATAGGGTTCTCCTCGGAATTGGATAGGATTTGAGAATGAGTCTATGTCAAAATGACAGAAAACGCTAAATCTATTATAGGCGAAAAAAGGCTTTTGTGGAATAATTGCGTCGTATGTCGCGCGTATCCGTAGGGAACGCGACGGCAAGTAAACCTACCGTTTGGCCAGCAGTTCAACGGCTGACCGCCGATGCAGTACAACTGCATCGGAAACATCTGAACGCAAACGGCCCGGCGCAGGGGGCCAGGCCAGAGCGGACTCTACCTTTACCGGAGGGTACCATGTCTACTGTTTCTCCCACTGTGTTTGCCATGTCACAACGCAAGAAAGTGACCACGCGCGCGTTCCGCGAAAAGAAGGAACACGGCGAAGCCATCACCATGCTGACCGCCTACGACTATCCCACCGCGCTGGCGATGGACCAGGCCGGCATCGATTCGATCCTGGTCGGCGATTCGCTCGGCATGGTGGTGCTGGGTTACGAAAACACGCTGCCGGTCACGATGGACGAAATGCTGCACCACTGCCGCGCCGTGGCGCGCGGCGCAAAGACCGCCCTGCTGGTGGGCGACATGCCGTTCATGTCCTACCAGGTTTCGGTCGAGGAGGCCGTGCGCAACGCCGGGCGCTTCCTGCAACAGGGCGGCATGGACGCGGTCAAACTCGAAGGCGGGCGCGAGCGCGCCGACGCCATCCGCGCCATCACCGGCGCGGGCATCCCGGTGGTGGGGCACCTGGGACTCACGCCGCAGTCCGTGCACCAGTTGGGCGGATTCCGCGCGCAGGGCAAGACCGCCGCGGCCGCCAAACGCCTGCTGGAAGATGCGCTGCTGCTCGAAGAGGCCGGCTGTTTCAGCCTGGTGCTGGAATCTGTCCCGGCGCGGCTGGCGGGGCTGATCTCGCAGCGTCTGTCCATTCCCACCATCGGCATCGGGGCCGGCGCGGGCTGCGACGGGCAGGTGCTGGTCACGCATGACCTGTTGGGGCTGTTCGAGCGCTTCACGCCGAAATTCGTCAAGCAATACGCCAATTTCCACGCCGCCATGCGCAGCGCATTCTGCGACTATATCGAAGATGTGCAGGCGCGCGCCTTCCCTGCCCACGAGCATAGCATCGAGATGCCGGAGGACGAATGGCAGGAAGTATTGCGTGATGCGTAACGAATCGCAATGGACATTCTGATCGTTGGAACGGGCGCGCTGGCGACGCTGTTCGCCGCGCGGCTGGGCGCGGCCGGTCACGCTGTTGCCATGCTGGGCGGTTGGACAGAGGGCCTGCAGGCCTTACGTGAGCGCGGCGCGCGGCTGGTAGAGGCAGGCGGCCGGGAACAGGCCTGTCCTGTCTTTGCGACCGACGACCCGGCGGACTGCCGCGGGGCGCGCTTTGCGTTGGTTTTAGTCAAAGCCTGGCAGACGGAGCGCGCCGCAGGGCAACTGGCAGACTGCCTGGCCGAGGACGGACTGGCGCTGACGCTGCAAAACGGGATGGGCAACCGCGAAACGCTCGGACTCAGCCTGGGCCGGTCGCGCGTTGCCCTGGGCGTTGCCACCACCGGGGCCACCCTGCTCGGACCCGGCCTGGCGCGCGCGGGCGGGGAGGGTGTGGTCTCGCTGGAAGCGCATCCCCGCCTGGGGAGGCTGGAGGCCGCTTTAACGGGAGCAGGCTTCGAGGTCCAGGTAGTGACCGACGCCGAGTCGCTCGTGTGGGGTAAATTGGTCATCAACGCGGCCATCAACCCGCTGACGGCGCTGCTGCGCGTCCCCAACGGCGAATTGCTGCGTCGCCCGGCCGCGCGCGACCTGATGCGGACCCTGGCCCAGGAAGCGGCGGCGGTCGCGCTGGCGCAGGGCATCCGCCTGCCGTTTGCGGACGCCGCGGCGGCGGCAGAGGAAGTGGCGCGCAAGACCGCCGCCAACCACTCCTCCATGTTGCAGGATGCAGGCCGGGGCGCGCCGACGGAAATCGACGCCATCTGCGGGGCCATTGCGCGGGCGGGGGAAAGGCTGGGCGTCCCAACGCCGTACAACCGCGCCTGCTGGCAATTGATCCATGCCAATCGGCCAGTTATGCAAAGTGAATATTGATGGTAAGATTAACGCATCACAGAAAAACTTGGAGGCGTCATGCGCAGATCTTTGCACATCCCTTTGCGCAAATGGTTTGTGTTTTCTTTGTTGTTGGTCCTGCTTTCCCTTCCGTTCCCGGCCAGCGCGCAGGGAGCGATCACCCTGGAATCTGTCACCGTGCAACTCTGGCCGGAGTTCGACCAGCCGAGCATGTTGGTCATTTATGATGTGCTGGCGTCGCAAGCGACCTCCCTGCCGCAGGAGTTGAAGGTGCGCGTCCCGGCCGACGCCGAGGTGATCGCGGTTGCCTACGAGCAGGACGGCGGCTTGTTCAACGTTCCTTACCAGGATACGGAAGTGGATGCTGGCTGGAGGCAGGTTGCCCTGACGTTGGAGGCGGCCACCACCTATCACCTGGAGTATTATGCGCCGTTGACGTACGACGGTTCGCAGCGGACGTTCGATTATCTCTGGCCGGGGGATTACGCCGTCGCTTCCCTGGCGGTGAGCGTCAGGGTACCCATTGATACCACCGAGATGACCACAGACCCGCCCATGCAGGAAACCACTTCGAGCGGGGACGGGCAGACCTATCTCCAGTGGGGAGGCGGGGCCCTGGAAGCGGGGCAGGAGGTCCCCATCACGGTCCAATATGTGAAAACGTCCGACCGTTTGGGCGCCTCCAACCAGCCGCTCGAAACCGGGACGGTGGACGAAAACACACCCGGGCGGGTTTCGCTCAACAATTATTACCCGTACATCCTGGGCGGCCTGGGAGTCCTGTTGATCGCGGGCGGGGTCATCTATTTCTGGCAGAGCAGCAAGGGCAAGTCTGTACAGCATAAGCGTCATCGTTCGCGGGAGGCAGGCGAGGGCGACGAACAGGTGCATTGCCACCAGTGCGGCAAACGCGCCCAGTCCGGCGACCGCTTCTGCCGCGCGTGCGGGACGCGCCTCAGGCGGGAGCGGTAAGATGGGGAAAATGACCATTTTCGAAACCCCGCTTGTCACCCCGGCTTTTCGCTGCCTTTTCCGGTTCGGCTTGTGGATTTTGGGCTGGCGTGTGCTGGGTCAGTTACCCGATCTGCCCAAGTACGTCATCGTCGCCGCGCCGCACACCTCCAACTGGGATTTCGTCATGTTCCTGGCGCTGGTGTTTGTCCTCAAAGGGAGTATGCGGTACATGGGCAAAGCGGAATTGTTCCGCGCGCCGTTCGGCGGCTTCTTCCGCTGGTGCGGCGGCGTGCCGGTGGACCGTTCCAAACCGCAGGGATTGGTGGAGCAGACCGTACAGGCCATCCGTGAGGCCGGGCAGTTCAAGTTGGTCATCACCCCCGAGGGGACGCGCAAGAAGGTCAACGAATGGAAGCGGGGTTTCTATCACATTGCCAGGCAGGCGGGCATCCCAGTGGTGGTGGGATATGTAGATAGCCTCACCAAAACCTGCGGCATCGGCCCGACCTTCACGCTGACCGATGATATGGAAGCGGACATCCGGGCTATCCAGGCTTTTTTCAAGGACAAGGTGGGCATCAATCCTTTGTTGACGAGCGCGTTGTAATCCAAATCCGTTACCCCTGATACTTCCAATCCCAGAACCAATAAGCCAATCCCTTGAACGCGCCCCACTCCTCGAAATGCGCCTCCACCTGCGCGGGCGTCGTCGGCGCGCCGTCGTACCACTCGTGCGAGACCAGTTTCAGCGCCCAGGAATCGACCGGGATGAAATCGCCGCGCCCCAGGATCATCAGCAGGTTGGCGGCACGGACGGCCAACGGGTATGATATCCACGCTATCGCTGGTCAGGCGAGAGTAGAGTGCGCGCACGCGGCCACGGCCCGTG
>JBMOMO010000227.1:0-10585 GCA_049324135.1 Chloroflexota bacterium | reverse complement strand
ATCATTCCTTTTATATCAACCTAAGGAGCAGGCATATGGACCTTCGTCGAGATATGGGAAATGGGCAACAATCGCTATGGAGCAGGATTCTTTCTTTCATCGGTCGCATCCTGCTGGCCATCAGCATCCCGTTGATCGCCTTCTACGTGCTTTATCTGGGCTTCGTCTTCCTACGGGACAGCCAAGCGCCGCGGGCGGTTATTGCCCTGGTAGCGATCGTCTGGGGTGTGGGGGGCGTGGCGCTCCTGTACTGGATCTTCAACGGCCTGGTGGAGAAGCTGCCGGATGCCTGGACCACGCGGTTGCTGCCGTTCGTTTTTGTGGGGCCGGCCGTGGCCATTCTGGGCTGGTACCTGGCCATCCCCACCTTGCGCACCTTCTACCTCAGTCTGTTCGGCCGGGATGGCCCGCCGGATGGCATGAACTTCCTGCAACAGTTGAGCAGCCCAGCCTTTGTCGGGTTCAACAATTATCGCGCCGTGTTCACCGAGTCCCTGATGCTGGAAGCCTTCCGCAACAACCTGATGTGGATCGTCTTTGGCAGTACGCTTTCAGTCGCTTTTGGCTTGGTAGTCGCGGTGCTGGCCGATCGGAGCCGCTTCGAGAAAACTGCCAAATCGTTCATCTTCCTGCCGTATGCTATTTCCTTCGTTGGCGCCAGCATCATCTGGAACTTTATCTATGAATACCGGCCTGCCAATCAGCCGCAGGTTGGCCTGTTGAACTCCATTGTGACCAGTTTTGGGGGAACTCCTCAAGCCTGGCCGCAATGGGTCGATGTCGCGCCCTGGAACAATTTGTTCCTGATCGTTATCGTTGTCTGGTTGCAGGCGGGCTTTTCCATGGTGCTGTTTTCTGCGGCTTTAAAAGGCATTCCTGAGGAACTCCTGGAAGCCGGCCGGATCGATGGCGCGAATGAGTTCCAGATCTTTTTCCGCATCATGATCCCTCATATCCAAGGCACAATTATTTCAGTTTGGACCACGATTGTCATATTCACTTTGAAGATTTTTGATGTGGTCTGGGTCATGACGGGCGGACAATTTGGCACGCATGTGATTGCTACCCAGTTTTACAGGCAATCATTTACGAACAGCAATTCAGGTTATGGTTCAGCCATCGCTATTGTGCTGCTTATCGCGGTCATTCCGGTCATGTACTACAACTTAAAGCAATTCAGGGAACAGGAGGCATTCTAAGATGGAAAGCGGAAAAAGACAAAAACTGCTTGGCGGCCTGTTTGTCAATGGAACACTCCTACTTCTCGTCGTGCTATGGACAATCCCAACCTTGGGAATTTTTGTTTCTTCTTTTCGAAACCGTGATGATATCGCTGCTTCGGGATGGTGGAGTGTGTTGCCGCATCGGGAGTGGCAGCCAGTAAGGGAGATTGATCCTAAGGGATTAGGCGTCGATCCCAATGGTGTTATGGAAATAGAGGGGGCTACCGGCACTTTCGAAGAATTCCGGGAAGGGATCGCAACCCCAGACGGCAAGCGGGTAACCTGGATCGGGAACAAACGCATTGGCAAAGTGGAGGTCCAGGAACGGGTCTGGACAGTCAATTGGAATTTCACGCTTGATAATTACCAGCAGGTGTTGGGTGGTCAGGATTTTGTGTTCAAGAAACCGGATGGCACCGTGGAAGTCGTTCCAGGCGATAATATGAGCAGGGCTTTCCTGAATAGCCTGTCTGTGGCCGTGCCATCCACGGTCATTCCGATCCTGATCGCGGCCTTTGCGGCCTACGCCTTTGCCTGGATGAACTTCCCCGGTCGGCGCGCCTTTTTCATCACGGTCGTTGCGCTGCTGGTTGTGCCGCTGCAGATTGCCCTGGTACCGATCTTGCGCGACTACAAAGCCCTGAACCTCAATGGCACTTTCCTGGCCATCTGGCTGGCGCACACCGGCTTTGGATTGGCGCTGGCCACTTACCTGCTCTACAACTACATCAGCACATTGCCCCGCGATATCCTGGAGTCAGCCTTCATCGACGGCGCTTCGCACTTCACGGTCTTTACGCAGCTGATCCTGCCGCTCTCGGTACCGGCCTTGGCCTCCTTTGCCATCTTCCAATTCCTGTGGATCTGGAACGATTACCTGGTGGCCTTGATCTTCCTGGGAGGCAACCCGGAGTTCGAGTTGGTGACGCAGCGTATGGCCGCTATTGTCGGCGCACGCGGCCAAGATTGGCATTTGTTGACGGCGGGAGCATTCATATCGATGGTCTTGCCGCTAGTTGTATTCTTTAGTTTACAACGGTACTTTGTCCGCGGTTTGCTGGCAGGTTCTGTGAAAGGTTAGCGGCAGCCAAATATTGGAAAAAGCAAGGCTGCGCGTTTACCGTAGATAACGTGCAGCCTTGCTCGCTGCCAGCAAGTGATTACCCACTCCAACCGATGATGTCAGATACCAAACCTGAGATAATGGACTGGGCGTTGTGGTTCTATTGGATCATGGCGACTACGCTGGGTTGGTTGTTTGGGAATATCTTTTTCCTTGGAATACCGATCATCATATCGGGAACCGCTATCGCTGTTTTGCAGTGGTCGGTTCTATACAAACGCATCCAGAAAGCCTGGCGCTGGATCATCTTTAGTTCGATAGGTTGGATTGCAGGATACATTCTTGTTGTTATCTTTTCCGCGCATACGGGCATTCTTCTTGGTCCGGTAATGGGTGCGGCAGTTGGTATCATGCAATGGTTCTTGCTGCGAAAAGAAGTTGATTGGGCAGGCTGGTGGGTGATTATCAGCGCCCTGGCTTGGACAACCGGCCTGACCCTGATGCCTGGCTTGCTCACTTCGGGCGCATTACCCGGCGCATTGACAGGACTGACACTCGTGATCTTATTCAGGTTTTCGGTTCCGAAAGAAAGAATCGCCCAATGACAAAATTATCCTTCCCTGACCATTTCCTGTGGGGCGCAGCCGCCTCGGCCTACCAAATCGAAGGCGCATATAATGAAAACGGCAAAGGTGAAAGCATCTGGGACCGTTTCGTGCGTTGGGATGCGCACGTGCTCAACGGCGATACCGGCGATGTAGCCTGCGACCATTACCACCGCATGCCGCATGACGTAGCCCTTTTCAAAGAACTGGGTATTCCCTGCTACAGTTTCACGGTTTCGTGGACTCGCGTCCTGCCGGATGGACGCGGCCCGGTCAACGCCCAGGGACTGGACTTCTACGATCGGCTCACCGACGAACTGCTTGCTTCCGGCATCCAGCCGAAAGCCACCCTCTATCACTGGGACTTCCCGCAGGCGTTACAGGAATTGGGCGGCTGGCCGAACCGCGACTCGGCCGACTGGTTTGCCGAATATGCCCAGGTCGTCTTTGCGAAACTGGCCGACCGCGTCAAATTCTGGGCCACGCACAACGAACCCTGGGTGGCGGCCTTCCTGGGCTATGCGACCGGAATCCACGCGCCGGGGATGTGCGACTATTCGCAAGCCTACCAGACCGCCCATCACCTGCTGCTGGCGCATGGCAAGGCGGTGCAGGCCTTCCGCCAGGGCGGGTACGACGGGCAGATCGGCTTGATCCTCAACCTGAACGGACTGGCGCCCGCCAGCGACAGCCAAGCGGACATTGCGGCTACGCAGCGCGTCCACGATGAGACCCATGCGCTGTTCCTCGACCCGGTCTTCAACGGGACCTACCCGCAGGCGCTGTTCGATTTCATTGGGCCGCACCAGCCCAAAGTCCAGGGAGGAGACGCGGGACTCATCCACCAGCCGATAGACTTCCTTGGCCTGAATCATTACAACACGGACCTGGTCGCTTTCGACGTCCACGGCGGCTTGAACAAGGCCCGCCTGACTCCTTATTCGGCCTCCGGCTGGGGGCGGACGGAGATGAACTGGGGCATCCATCCCGGCGGGCTGAAGAAGGAAGCGCTGTACATCAAAGAGAACTACGGCAACCCGCCGCTCTACATCACGGAGAACGGCTGCGCCATGCCCGATGAGCCGGATGAAACGGGATTTGTGGCCGATTGGGATCGCATCCGCTTTATCAAGGGACACCTGCATGCCCTTCACGAAGCCATCCAGGCCGGCGCGGATGTGCGCGGCTATTTCGTCTGGAGCGTGTTCGATAACTTCGAATGGGAACGCGGCTATGGTCCGCGCTTTGGCCTGGTGCGTGTGAATTACGAGACCTTGAAGCGCACTCCCAAGCAGAGCGCCTACTGGTTCCGGGATGTGATCGCCAGTAACGCCATTACGATCTGATCGAATTTTTCATCGAAAAAGGAACCATGTGGTACAAAGACGCAATCTTCTACGAACTGTACGTCCGCGCTTTCAAGGATAGCAATGGCGATGGGCGCGGCGACCTGGCTGGCGTGGTGCAAAAACTCGATTACCTGCAAGCCCTGGGCGTGACCTGCCTGTGGCTGTTGCCGCTGTATCCCTCGCCGCTCAAGGATGACGGCTACGACATCGCCAATTACTACGACATCCACCCCGATTACGGGACGCTGGATGATTTCAAAACCCTGGTGGACGAAGCCCACAAGCGCAACCTGCGCATCATCATGGACCTGGTCTTGAACCACACCTCCGACCAGCATCCCTGGTTCCAGGCGGCGCGTTCCAGCCGCACTTCACCTTACCGCGATTATTACGTCTGGAGCGATACGGACCAGAAGTACAAAGAGGCGCGGATCATTTTCGTGGATTCGGAACCATCCAACTGGACGTATGACGAACAGGCGGGACAGTATTATTGGCATCGCTTCTACGCCAGCCAGCCAGACCTGAACTTCGACAATCCCCAAGTCCAGGAGGAGATGCTCAAGGCGGCGCGCTTCTGGCTCGACATCGGCGTGGACGGTTTCCGCGCCGACGCCGTGCCATATCTTTTCGAGCGCGAAGGCGCCAACTGCGAGAACCTGCCCGAGACCCACGCTTATCTCAAAAAACTGCGCGCTTTCATCGACCAGCATTACCCTGACCGCATCTTGCTGTGCGAGGCCAACCAATGGCCGGAGGACGTGCGCCCCTATTTCGGCGATGGCGATGAGTTTCACATGGGCTTTCACTTCCCTATCATGCCGCGCCTCTACATGGCGCTCAAAAAAGGCAGCAGTGAAGATATGCGCGAAATCCTGCGCCGCACGCCGTCTATCCCTGACAATTGCCAGTGGTGTACCTTCCTGCGCAACCACGATGAACTGACCCTCGAAATGGTCACCGAAGAAGAGCGCCAGTGGATGTGGGACGAGTACGCCCCTGACCCGCGCATGCGCCTCAACCTGGGCATCCGCCGCCGCCTGGCGCCCTTGCTCGACAATGATCGCAGGAAAATAGAACTTGCCAATTCACTGCTGTTCAGCCTGCCCGGTTCCCCCATCCTCTACTATGGCGACGAGATCGGCATGGGTGATAACATTTGGTTGCATGATCGTAATGGCGTGCGTACTCCCATGCAGTGGACCGACGACTTCAACGCCGGTTTCTCGCAGGCCCCTGCGCAAAGTATATACATGCCCATTATCGATGACCAAACCTACGGGCCGGCCAGCGTCAACGTGGTTGCCCAGCAGGCCGACCCCGGCTCGCTCTTCAACACCATTCGCCACATGATCGCCGTCCGCAAAGGACATCAAGCCTTTGGCTGGGGCAATTTCAACTGGCTCGACCTGGACGTAAAGTCGGTGGCCGCTTATACCCGCATCTACGCCGACGAAAGCCTGCTCATCCTCAACAACCTCAGCGATGCGGTTCAAACGGTGAGGCTACCCGGCAGCCCCAACGGTTACACTGACCTGCTCACTGGCCGATCCGTCCCGCCGGGCGCGCTCACCTTGCAACCCTACCAATATCTCTGGCTCGGTCCAAAGGAGTAAAATGGCAGAACGACTCTTTGGCGGCATCGAAGGCGGCGGCACGAAATTCGTCTGCGCCGTCGGCGACTCCAGCGGTGAAATCCTGGCTGAAACGCGCTTCCCCACCACCTCCCCGGATGAGACGCTGGCCCGCGCCGTGACCTTCTTCGAAGGGCAGACCCAGCGCCTCGGCCCTCTCGCTTCGATTGGCGTTGCCTCGTTCGGTCCCGTGGACCCTGAGCCTGCTTCCGCTAAATTCGGTCACATCCTGCCCACGCCCAAGCCCGGCTGGACGGACGCCGACATCGTTGGCCCGCTGCGTTCTGCTTTTGGCCTGCCGGTCGCCTTCGACACGGACGTCAACGGCGCGGCGCTGGGCGAGTGGAAATGGGGCGCGGCCCAGGAGTTGGATACCTTCATTTACCTGACGATAGGCACAGGCGTAGGCGGAGGCGGTCTCGTCAACGGGAGGCTGATGCACGGCCTGCTGCATCCCGAAATGGGACACATCCCCCTGCCGCGCGACCCGGCGGTTGATCCCTTCGAGGGCGCTTGCCCCTTCCACGGGGGCTGTTTCGAGGGGCTGGCATCCGGCCCGGCGCTCGAAAAACGCTGGGGCGCCAGGGCTGAAACGCTGCCACAAGATCACCCCGCCTGGGATTTGGAAGCGCACTACATCGCCCTGGCGCTGCAAAGTTTCGTTTGCACGCTCTCGCCGCAGCGCATCATCATCGGCGGCGGCGTGGCGCAGCAGCCCCACATCCTGCCGCTGGTGCGCCGGAAGACCCTGGCCGCGCTGAACGGATATGTCCAGTCGCCCGCCATTCTCGACCACATCGAAACCTACATCGTCCCGCCGGCGCTGGGCGGGCGCGCGGGCGTCTTGGGCGCCATTGCCCTGGCGCAATCGGTCGTAACCACAGATCAACACAGATAACTGAAACGATGGCCGTTCCTCTCTCCCTCGACCGCGAAGCCCTGCGCAGCCTCGACCGCCTGTTGTCGCGCCTGGAGACTTGCTTCGCCGATTCCATCCGTTCCGATCCCACAGGCTGGCAGGAGTTCACCGCCCGGCTACATCGCCACTTCCCGCGCTTGTTCCGCTTGTATTACAGTCTCTACAGCAATCGTTATGATTTCTTCTTCCACCTCGAAGACCTGCTCAACAGCCTGGCCATTGCCTGGTTCCAGCGCCCCGCCGACCTGCGCGGACTCGACGCCAGCCGCGAGGCCGATCCGCTCTGGTTCCAGTCCAACCAGATGCTGGGCGGCGTCCTCTACGTGGACCTGTTTGCAGGCGACCTGGAGGGGGTGCGCTCGAAGATCCCTTATTTCAAGGAACTCGGTCTCACCTACCTGCACCTGATGCCGTTCTTCGAAATGCCGGAAGGCGAAAACGACGGCGGCTACGCGGTCAGCAGTTACCGCGAAGTCCATCCCCCGCTCGGAACCATGGAACAACTCGCCCGCCTGGCCCGCGACCTGCGCGCGGCCGGCGTCAGCCTGGTGGTGGACCTGGTCTTCAACCACACCTCCGACGAGCACACCTGGGCGCAGCGCGCCAGGGCGGGCGAACCCGACTTCGAAGAGATGTACCATATCTTCCCTGACCGCCTGATGCCCGACGCCTACGAGCGTTCCCTGCGCGAGATCTTCCCCGACGAGCACCCCGGCGCATTTTCCCCTCTCCCTCAGGGAGAGGGGACAGGGGTGAGGGCAGGCTGGGTGTGGACCACCTTCCACGCCTACCAGTGGGACCTCAATTACGCCAACCCGGCCGTCTTCAACCGCATGGCCGAAGAGATGCTCTTCCTCGCCAACCAGGGCGCCGAAGTCATCCGCCTCGACGCGGTAGCCTTCATCTGGAAACAACTTGGCGCCAATTGCGAAAACCTGCCCGAAGCGCACGCCCTCATCCAGGCCTTCAACGCCGTCGCGCGTATCGCCTCCCCGGCGCTGCTCTTCAAGTCCGAAGCCATCGTCCACCCGGACGACGTGGTCAAGTACATTGCCCCCGAGGAATGCCAACTTTCATACAATCCGCTCCTGATGGCCCTGCTGTGGAACTCCCTGGCGACCAGGAAAACCCGACTGCTGGCGCAGGCCCTCGCTACCCGCTTCAAACTCGACCCCGGGACTGCGTGGGTGAACTATGTGCGCTGCCACGACGACATCGGCTGGACCTTCTCCGACCAGGACGCCGCCCAACTGGGAGTCAATGGGAGCGACCACCGCCGCTTCTTGAACGAGTTCTATCGTGGGCGTTTCCCGGGCAGTTTTGCGCGCGGACTGCCCTTCCAGGAGAATCCCAGGACCGGCGATTGCCGCATCTCCGGCGCCTGCGCCTCGCTGGCCGGATTGGAAAAGGCCCTGGCTGAAGAAGGCCCTGAAGAAGTGGAACTCGCCATCCGGCGCATTAGCCTGCTCCACGGCCTCATCCTGACCGTCGGCGGCATCCCGCTGCTCTACCTGGGCGATGAGATCGGCGCCCGCAACGACTACGGTTACCGCGACCATCCTCTCCACAAGCACGACAGCCGTTGGGCGCACCGTCCGCGCGCAGATTGGGAGGCCTACGAGCGCCGCAGCAATCCCAAGACAATCGAAGGGCGTGTCTACCGCAACCTGCAAGCGCTGGTCCAATTGCGCAAGTCGCAGCCCGTTTTTTCCGGCGGCGACCTGGACCTGATCCAGACCGAAAATGAGCACGCGCTTGGCTATGCCCGCCTGTACGCCGGGCAGCGCGCGGTGGTTTTTGCCAATTTCAGCGAAGTGGAGCAGGTCATCCCGTCGAAAGTGATCGAGCAGAACAACCTGGTTGGCAAGAAGCGTCTGTTTGGGACAAGCAAAATTTCCCCTGATGGCAGTCTCACATTGCATCCATTGGAGTTGATCGTATTGGGGTAGTGATCCAAGCGGGCTGGGCTGAAATGGCTTCGGGAGGAGACAATCAGGAAACCCGTTGTGGGCTTGCACCCGCGAGGCGTTGACAGCCGTACAAATAACTGATAATATGTACGGCATGAAAACCGCTATGGAACAAACCAAACTGACAGTTCGTGTTTCCCGCGACCTGTTGGAAAACGTCAAACGCTATGCCTGGCAGAACGATACCACCATCACGGATCTGATCGAGGCCTACTTGCGCCGCATCCCCCTAAAAGAGCCGTTGGACGAGGCCCCCATTGTCCAACGGTTGAGCGGAAGCATGCCCACCGCAGTGTCTGTTCAGGATTATCGCGCGCACCTGGAAGAAAAATATGGTCAAAAAACTCAAAGTAGTGATTGACCTTAATATCGTCTTGGATGTCCTGCAAAGAAGGGAACCCTTTTACGAGAATTCTGCCGCAGTGCTGGCAGCAGCAGAGACGGGACGCATACAAGGACTCCTGGTTGCGCATAGCGTCACTACCTTGTTCTACCTGCTCCAAAAAAGTGGATCGCCTGCGAAAGCGCGCGCAACACTGACAAACCTTTTGCAATTCCTGGAGATTGCCCCCGTAACCCAGGCGACTATCGAGCAGGCGCTCAACCTGGATTATCGTGATTACGAAGATGCCGTCCAGATGATGGCGGCCGTGCAGTGTAAGGCGGATTACCTGGTCACGCGCAATGTCAAGGATTATTCCCCGACCCTCCTGCCGGTTGTCCAGCCGGTTGATCTCCTGGGTGTCATTCGCTTTCCGTAACGCCAACGAACGTCCTGAAGGCTTCGATGCCTTTGGGACGGTCATTTCCCTTTGCTTTGTACAGTCTGACTCTTAAACTTTTGCCTGGGGGGCCAATTGCGCCAGTTCGCCGCGCAACTTCTCGATGATGGCTTTGTTGCCGCGTTCATCGCCCAGTTTGGCGAATTGTTCCTTCTTGTGCGCCAGTTCGCCGCAGACCTGGTAAAAACGGGATGTGGCAAAGTAGGAACCGGACGCCATCGCATTCAACCGCGCCCCGGTCTGCGCAAAGGACAGGGCGGTGCGATACTGCGCCGGGGAGATCAGGCCGCTGCTGACCTCGTCCTGTAGGCGCCGCTTCAAGATATTGCGCTCGTGCAAGACCATCCAGACGATGAAAAGCAGCATGAAGAACCAGCCAATCCAATCTACGAAGGTGCCGAGCGCCAGCCCTTCCAACCCGCCGATCAGCCCGCCAAAGGTGTTGTGGAAAGAATGTGTAATGACGGCCACCGCAAAGCCGCCCAGCACGGCCATGATCTTCACCAGTACATTGCGGTTCAAGCGCGCCAGCGCCAGGCCGATGCCGGTAAAAGCCGTGTAGAACGGATGCTGCCAGCCCACCAGGATGACGCGGACGAAGACCAGCATCCACAAGCCGCCCCAGCCGCCTTCCAGGTAGCCTTTTTCGTAGATGTACAACACGTTCTCGATGGCGGCAAAGCCCAGCGCGGTGGTACCGCCGTAGATGATACCGTCCAGCACAGAATCGAATTCCCGGTAGAACAGGAAGAAGACCACCAGCACGGCCAGCCCTTTCAGGCTCTCTTCCACGATGGGGGCAATGATGGAGGCGGTCGCGAAATCGGTCGCGCCCTCTGAGCCGGTGACGATGTACACGCCCAATCCCAACACGGTGTTGATGATGTACGCGCCGCCGCCTGCGATGATCACGCCCCAGGTGAAGGCCGCCCCCAGCAGCATCTTCGGTTCCTTTTCATAGCGGTCCAGCCAGTTGATGAAACCGGCGAACAGGAACATAGGCGCAAAACCAAAGAATATGGAAACGAGCAAAGGCATGG
>JBMOMO010000226.1:0-10857 GCA_049324135.1 Chloroflexota bacterium | reverse complement strand
CCCAAAATTAAGGCGGCTTGTTTTTTTGGGGATTCCCGGAAATACCTTCCACACCGCCAATCCTGGAAAACCGTGTGGCTACAACACAATATCCTTCGGCAGACCGATTTCCTGATCGTATTTCTGACTGAATTCGTTCGCGCGTTGCACTGTGCGAATCCATTCGTAGAAAACGCTCTTGACACTCGTAACCAACACTCCCGCCACGCGCATGCGCTCGATACCCACCTCATGGGCAGTTCCGGGTGAACCAGTGGCATCTTGAACAACTGCAACTTTGAAACCATTCTCCAAAAGGCCCAACGCCGAATGTGCGACACAAACGTCCGTTTCAAACCCGACAAGAATGGCGGTTTTTCAACCGGTTTTTATTACATCCGCAAGAATTTCAGGAACGGATGCCAACCCAAATATCATTTTATTATGAATGGGGGTATCCTTCGGCAACTTCTCTGCGATTGCTGGGGCGACACCACCCATCACCGGGATCTCCTCAGCCATAACAACCAAGGGGATATTCAATCTCGTAGCCACATTGATCAACCAACCGATTCGGTTGAGCAGCAACTCACGTTCTTCGGATGGGAATTTCTCCAAAAAGCTTTCCTGAACATCGATCACGACAAGAAGCGAATCGTCCACATTAATCAATGAATTTAGTAGTGGATTCTTTTCCATAGCACACTATCCTTTATGGCCCATATCGAGGTGTCTTGGGGCACCTCGATATGGATGATTACAAAACGTCATACTTTGGATTTCTTCGGCAGTTCCTCGCCGAATTCAATCCTCATCCCCCATCGAATCCCCGTTTTGGAATTGCTGCAACAGCGCGCGCAGGTTGCGCTCGTGCAACTTCACCGCCAACCCGCCCAGGTGTACGCGACTCTTCCCGCATTCCTCGATGCCGATGTTTTCGAGGTATTCCGCTGCCGCCTTGCGCCGCGAGGCGGTGCGCACAACTTTCTTGATGGCGGAAATATAGTTCAGGTTTTCCTTGACAGCCGCGTCGATCTCGCCGCGCAGGATGATGTCGCCATGACCCTGGACGATATTCTCCAATCCCATGCGCCCGATCTTCTTGATGGAGGTAGCGATCTCGTCCACATTGCCGTCTACGATATAGGGCAGGGGCATGAAAGCGTCGCCTGCAAATAAAACCCGGTCTTCCTCTACAAGCACACTGATCCCATCAGAACTGTGCCCCATTGCCAGCATGATGGTCAGGTTCTTTTTCCCAACGCGCAAGGTCATCTCTCCCTGGCCGAACGTGATGTGAGGCAACACGATCTTGACCTGGCGCAAGACAGCGCTTTGCTTGCGGGCGGCTTCCAGGGACGGTACGCCCCTCTCGATCAACAGGTCCCGGCAGCGCGCGTGGGAAATGACCGTCGCGCCGGGGAAGAAACAGTTCCCCCACGCATGGTCGGCGTGATGGTGGGTATTGATCACATAGCGGACCGGCACGCCCAACTCGTGTTCGATGAACTCCCGGATTCCCAGCGTTTCATCGGGCAAAGCCAGCGTATCGATGACGACCGCCCATTGCGGCCCGGCCACCACGCCAGCGGTCACTTGAGCGTACACTTCGCTCTGGAACCAGTAGACATTCTCAGATATACGTTCGCGGTGCATTTTGTTCCTCGCAAAAAATTTCCTAATTAGTAGCATAAACAAGCACAAAAAGTCAAGTTGTATAGACAAATACGCGCTATCTTTCTCTCCCTGGTAAAAATGTAGGACATTGACCCGCACCCTGTTTCCTTTTACAATACCTTATTATGGACCAGAAGGAATTCCCGCTCATCGGCCTGTCCCCTTTCCCTGGGGGCTTTTTCCGCCCAGACCATGACCCTCCGCGCAGATTATTGGAACGCGTCTTATCCCTCTTTCGTTTATTCCTGAAATAACCCATACGGAGGATAATCCTATGCCTAGCCCGATCATTTCGAAACGCGCGCCTGTGTACGCCGACGTTCCCGACGAGAAGTGGAACGATTGGCGCTGGCAACTCAGTCATCGATTGAACACAGCCGAAGATATCGAAAAAGTCATCTCCCTGACCGACAGCGAGCGCAAAGCCCTGCAGAGCAGCGGCCTGTTCCGCGTAGACGTGACGCCTTATTTCATCTCGTTGATCGACCCGGACGACCCGAATGACCCGGTACGCCAGCAAATCATCCCACGCGCAGAGGAGATGCAAGCCTTTACCGCCATGATGGAAGATTCCCTGGCTGAGGACCGCCACTCGCCCGTCCCCGGCCTGGTACACCGCTACCCCGACCGCGTCCTGATGCTGGTGACCACCCAATGCGCCTCGTACTGCCGTTACTGCACGCGCTCGCGCATCGTCGGCGATCCCGGCCAGACCTTCTCGCGCCAGGAGTTCGAAGCCCAGATCGAATACCTCAAACGCACCCCGCAAGTGCGCGATGTCTTGCTCTCCGGCGGCGACCCGCTGGTGTTGGCGCCCAAGATCCTGGAAGAAATCCTGGCCCGCCTGCGCGAAATCCCGCACATCGAGATCGTCCGCATCGGCTCGCGCGTGCCGGTTTTCATGCCCATGCGCGTCACCCAGGAACTGTGCGACATGCTGCAAAAGTTCCATCCGTTGTGGCTCAACATCCACATCAACCACCCCAACGAGATCAGCCTGGAACTGGCCCAGGCCTGCGACCGCCTGACTCGCGCCGGCATCCCGTTGGGCAACCAGTCGGTGCTGCTGGCGGGCGTCAACGACTGCGTCCACATCCAGCGGGAAATGGTGCAAAAGATGACCCGCATCCGTGTGCGCCCCTACTACCTGTACCAGTGCGACCTGGTGGAAGGCGCCGGCCACTTCCGCACGCCGGTGGCCAAGGGCATCGAGATCATCGAGGGCCTGCGCGGGCATACCTCCGGTTACGCCGTGCCGCAGTTCATCGTGGACGCGCCCGGCGGCGGCGGCAAGATCCCGGTCATGCCCAATTACCTGTTGAGCATGTCCGACCACAAGATCATCCTGCGCAACTACGAAGGCTACGTCACCACGTATGAAGAACCGACCGAGTATACATCCCACGATCCATCCACCTGCTCCTATTGCCAGAACAAGCGCCCCGAACCGGGTCAAGCCGGACTGACCGGCCTGCTCGACGGCGAAGAGATGTTCATCAAACCCGAAGGCTTCGACCTGACCCACGACCGCAGCGGCATCCAGCACCGCCTGAAAGACGAGAAGAAGTGGAAGCCGTTGGGCATTGGCGCGGGAAGCGAAGAAAAATCGCAATAGTGAGCCACCCAAAAGGAGACCTGAATGACACGTCCGTCCAGCCAAATGAAACTGATCGTTACTTTCCTGCTTGTCACCCTGCTGGCAGCCTGCGCGCCCGGCCAAGCGACTCTCGACCCCGCGGAGGCCGCCGCGCAGGTAGCCACCTCGGTTGCTATGACGGTGGAAGCCCAGGGACAAATTGCAACCGCAGTCGCCATGACCGTTGCCGCAAAAGAGACCGAAGGAGCCGGTTCGCAGCCTACCCCCACCCTGCTCCCGCTCGAAACGGCGACCTCGGCCCTGCTGACGGCGACGCCCTTCCCCACCGCCACCCTGGTCATCAGCGGCGGAGGCGGTGGGGGTGGAGGCGGAGGCGGCGGGAGTGGTTCGTCCGAATACGCTTGCGATCCCGACATCCAGAAACGCCCACTCGACAACACCCACTTCCACATGGGCGACACCTTCGACATCAAGTTCACCATCAAGAATACCGGCACGAAAACCTGGCCGGCCGGCTATGACCTGACCTATTTCAGCGGCCCGAACATGGCGCCGGCCTTCCCGGCCGTCATCGAACTGCCGGAGATGAAACCCGGCGACTTGTTCGCTGTCGGCCCTTACGACGCGACCGCCCCGGCGGAAAAAGGTCTTCAAGTGATGACCTTCAAACTCCAGGGCGGGTTCTGCTATCCCTACATCGCCATCAACGTCCCATAGAAGCAGCCTTCCACCAAGGAGAGCGCGTGAACAGGCGCAACCCCGGCAAATCGCTTCTCTGGCTCGCAACCCTATTTACTGCGCTGGGGTGCGCCTCTCCCTTCCTGCTCACAGCGCCGCCGCCAACGCCCTCTCCCGACCCGGCGGCGATGCAATTCATCATCGCGCAGACCGCCGCCGCCGCGCAAAGCGGGACGCTGCTGGCAATTCCCCCCACTGCCACCTTTACCCTGACCGCCTCGCCGACTGCCATCCCCACGGAAACATTTACCCCCTCGCCAACGTTCATCTTCGCGCTGAAGTCCCCGACCTCCATCGTTGACGCGACCGCCTCTGCCCTGTACGCCGAGGAAGACGCCGAAATCTACAGCGTCGACCCGGACGCCCCCACACCGCAGCCTTGGGCCTGCAAGGTACTCTCGCGCTTCCCCGATGTGGGCGGGACAGTCAAGCACGGCGAGCGATTCTACGCGCAATGGCTGGTGCAAAATACCGGCACGAAAACCTGGCCGGTGCAGGGCGTGGACGTGGTCTTCTACACGGGCGGGCGCTTCCATGACAAGCGCTATTATGACATCCCCTCTACAGTCTTTCCTGGCGGCAAGGTGACGGTGATCGTCCCACTGACTGCCCCAGGTCGACTGGATACGTATGCAACCACCTGGTCTTTGAAAGTCGGTCAAAGGGCTTTCTGCGCCTTGAAACTCACCTTCACAACCCGGTGACGTCGCCTGGGTTTGCAAAGGTCAGGCGGATGGCAGGATGAGTAAAGCATGAGCACATCCCGTGTGGGCAAACCGATCGTCTTGTTGATAGTAGTTGCAATACTGCTGGCTTGCGAACTCCCCGCCTTGCCCGGCTACCCAACGCCAGGGCCAACGCTGGATGTCGAAAACAGCATCGCCGGGACCTTTTCCGCTGCCCAGACGCAAACGGCTGCCCTGCTGCCGCCTGCCAGTCCTGCCGCGCCGACCGGGACCGGCATACCCTCCTCGACAGTAACGCTCGAATTTACCCTGTCGCCGACCAAAACCAAAGTCCCGCCAACCGGCACGCCTACCCCGACATTGCGTTATACCTTGACGCCCACGGAAAAACCTACCATCACCTCTACGCCCCTTCCCATTCCTCCCACGCCCAGCAGGGCTGCCACTTTCTCAGGCGATATGGCGACCAAGATGAAGACGCCCACGATCGATCCGGATTCGTCTGGCAAGAACTGGGCCTGCAAAATCCTGTCCCAGTATCCTCCCAATGGAACCATCATCCAGCCGGGCGAAGAATTCACCGCAAGTTGGAAACTGAAAAATAACGGCGCTGAAACCTGGCTGGTCAACAACGTGGATTACATCTACCAAAAAGGTTCGGAGATCCACGTTGATAATCGCTATGATATCCCCAAAACCGTGATGTATGGGGATACTGTTACAATCAAGGTGCCGATGGTCGCGCCCAAATCCAGGGACGCCTACCGCACCATCTGGGCCCTGGATTCAGGCAAAAGGATTTTCTGCTACATGCAGATTGCCATCCGGGTCAAATAACAACCGACGCTCCGGCTGGTTTTCCTCCTTTCACGATGCGTGGTGTACTTATGAAAAAACGAACCATGTCGAAACCCATCCTGATACTGGCAATGATCCTGGTAGTATTGGCCTGCGAACTCCCCGCCATCCCCGGGCTGGCGCAGCCGAGCCCGATCCCGGGCATCGAAACCGTCATTGCCGGGACAGCGCGCGCCGCCCAACTGCAAACGCTCACCGCGCTGCCTCCCACCGCTACGCCCACTTCCACGCCCCTGCCCACCAACACCCCGCCAGACACACCCACGCCGACGGCAACGGTCATCCTGTTCGTTTTCTCCTCGCCAACCTTTACCCCCACCACACCGCCGCCCAAGTCGGCTGGCGCCGGCTGTGAATTGATCACCCAGGAGCCGCCCAACGATACCGTCCTGGGGCCAAAGATCAACTTCGAAACCTACTGGACCGTCAAGAACACCGGCGACGAATCCTGGCTGGACACCAGCGCCGACTTCCGTTATCAAAGTGGGACCGACATCAGCAAGAAAGACGTCATCGACCTGCCAAACAGTGTGGGCGTAGGCAGCGAAGTGACGCTGAAAGTCTCCATGAAAACCCCGGAAAAACCCGGCGCCTACACCACGAACTGGGCGTTGACGTCTGGCAGGGCCACGTTATGTACGCTGTCGCTCAGGATCATTGTCCAGTAAGACAGGAGAACACTCATGCACTATCGTCGCCTGGGACGTTCAGGCTTGAAAGTCAGTGAAATCGCGTTAGGGTCATGGGTCACGTTAGGCGACCAGGTCCCGGAAAAGAGCGCCTCGCGCTTGATCCATGCTGCCTACGATTCCGGCGTCAACTTCTTCGACAGCGCCGATGTCTACGCCAATGGGCAGGCCGAGGTCGTCATGGGACGGGCCATCCAAGACCTGCCGCGCGAGGCCCTGGTCATCTCCAGCAAGGTCTTTTCGCAGACCATGCCCGGCCCCAACGGGCGCGGACTTTCCCGCAAGCACATCAGCGAGTCGGTCCACGCTTCGCTCAAGCGACTGGGCGTAGACTACCTCGACCTGTATTTCTGCCAGCGCTTCGACCCCGATACGCCCGTCGATGAGATCGCCTATACCATGGACACGCTCATCCGCCAGGGAAAGATCCTCTACTGGGGCACGTCCGAATGGCGCGGCTACCAGATCGCCGCCGCCATCAAAACCGCCGAACAAAACCACCTGGCCCCGCCCAGCGTGGAACAGCCGCAATACAACATGTTCCACCGCCGCCGCGTCGAAACCGACCTGGCGCCCGTCTGCAAGGACTTTGGCATCGGGCTGACGACCTTCAGCCCGCTCTACTACGGCATCCTGACCGGGAAATATAACGCAGGCATCCCCAAAAACGCGCGCGCGAACCTGGCAGACTTTGGCTGGATGCGGGAACGCATGACCCCTGAACGTCTTGCCATTGTGCAGATGCTCGCCTCGGTCGCCCGGGACCTGGGCCTGTCTACCGCGCAACTGGCTATCGCCTGGCTGCTGCGGCGGAAGGACGTCAGCAGCGTCATCACCGGCGCGACCAGCACAGGGCAGTTAATGGAAAACCTGGCCGCTGGCGAGGCAGCCGAAAAACTGACCGATGACATCCTGGAACGGATCGAGCAGATCCTGGGAAACCACCCGGACGAAGATTAAAACGAAATGCCACGCACGTTTGAAGTGCGTGGCATCCATCTCTCGAAAGATTTAGGAGGCGGGGGGTAAGGGTTCGTCGCTGATCGGCGTGACGACATCTGCCGGTTTCTTGCGCAGGGTGACAAAGCCAACCACAACAGGAACCACAATGAAGAGCACTGACAGGCACAGGAACACGTAGCCATAGGAAGGCGGCATGGGCTGGCTGGCGCCGCCCAACTCGAATGTGCCGTTGCCGGTAATCGTGCCGAAGCCCATGATGCAGGCAAACAGGGCGCAGCACCCACAGATGAGCGCCGTTGCTACAGTGGCAATGATGCCGGTGGTTTTCTTGTCCATAAGATTACTCCTCCGAAATAATAGTGGATTTGAACACCACCAGTATACAGGAGAATGACAGTAGAATGCAAGCCTTTTTGCATCCCATTTGTCCTAATCCGTCGGTTCACCTCGCAAGCAGGCTTGCCAGCCTTAACTGCGCAGTTTTGCGCCCAACTCGTTTTCCAGCCGGCGGACGATCTTGTTGCGGATGGCCGCGGCTTCCTTGTCGGTGAGCGTCTTCTCGGCCTGGTAGGTCAGGCTGTAGGCCAGGGACTTTTTGCCGGCGCCGACCTGCTCGCCGCGATAGACATCGAACAGTTTGACGCCGGTCAGCACCCTGCCGCCGGTCTGGCGGATGAGCGCCTCGACTTTCGCCGCCGGGATGGAATCGTCCAGGATCAGGGCGATGTCTTCCAGCACGGGCGGCACGTCGGGGACAGCCGCCAGTTCGTAGGCGGAGGCGGAGGCGCTGCGCAGGGCGGCCAGGTCGAACTCGGCGGCCAGGACGGGGGCGTCTTCGAATTCATATTTGTCCTTGACCAGCGGGTGCAGTTCGCCGAACGCGCCGATAACTTGCCCGTCCACCTGGATTTCGGCGGCCTTGCCGGGGTGCAGGTAGGGCACGGAATCGGTCGGGGCGAAGACGGCGTTCGTTAAACGGAGGCCGGCCAGGAGGAGTTCGAGGCGTCCCTTCAGGTCGTAGAAGTCCAGCGTCGGGCTGGTCTTCACGTCCCAGGCGGTCTCGTCCCGCAAGCCGGTCATCGCAATCGCCAGTTTGCGGGGTTCGTCCGGCAAATCCCCATCGACAGGCTCGAAGACCGGGCCGATCTCGAAGCAGGCCAGCCCGTCCCGCAGGCGGTGGTTGCGTTCCAGGTTGTCCAGCGCCGAGGCCAGCAGGCTGCGGCGCAGGACGCTCTTTTCGGGGGCGATGGGGTTGGCGATTTTGACGTAGGGCAGGCCTGACGCTTGCCCGTACAGGCGGGCTTCGCTCTCGACCGAGGTGAGCCGGTAACTGACGATCTCCTGCAGGCCGATCTCGACCAGTTTGTCGCGCAGGCCCTCTTCCCACTCGTGGAGCGGGTTGCCGGCCTGGGGCGGGAGTTCGTTGGCCATGCGGGTTTCGGGGATGTTCTCGTAGCCGTACAGTCGGGCGATCTCCTCCAGCACATCGGCCAGGCCGACCACGCCCTCGCCGATGTCCATGCGGTACGGCGGGGTTTGGGCAGTGACCTTTTCGCCCTCGACCTTGCACACGAACTCCACCCGCCCCAACAGGTCGGCGATCTCCTGGGCGGTCAATTCGATGCCCAGCAAGCGCCTGACATCCCCCGGCGTGACTTCGACGGCGGGGTCATGCGGCGGCAGCGGATACTCGTCCACCAGGCCGGGGGCCACTACCCCGCCCGCCCAGGCGGCCATGTAGTACAGGCCGCGCTCCACGCCGGGTTGGGACATGGCCGGATGCACGCCGCGCGAGAAGCGGAAGGAGGCCTCGCTGGGCAGGTTATGTTGGAAAGCCGTGCGGCGGATGTTGATGAAGTTCCAGGCCGCGCCTTCGAGCAGCACGTTGCGGGTCTTTTCGGTGATCTCGGATTCCTGCCCGCCCATCACGCCCGCGATCGAGAGCGGCCCGGCCGCGTCGCACACCAGCACGTTGAGCGGGCTGAGCGTGCGCTCCACATCGTCGAGCGTGGTCAGTTTTTCGCCCTCGCGGGCGGCGCGGGTCGAGATGGTGATGTGGGGCGAATTGGAAATTCGCCCTACCAGCACGTCATAATCGAAGGCGTGCAGCGGCTCGCCCAGTTCGAGCATGGCATAGTTGGTGGCGTCCACCAGGGCGTTGATCGGGCGCATCCCGGCCAGTCGCAGCCGTCGCTGGACGTGATAGGGGCTGGGCCTGGATTCGACCTCCCGGATCAGTCCCAGCACGAAGCGGGGATTCAGCGCCGGGTCGCTGATCTCGATTTCGACCAGCCCCCCGATCGGACTCCCTTCGGCCTGCAACCGCGTCTCGGGCTTTTCCAGCCGCCTGTTCGTGAGCGCCGCCAACTCGCGCGCCACGCCCAGCACGCTGGCGCAGCGCGCCATGTTCGGCAAAATGGAGATGTCCAGCACGGCGTCGCCCATGTAATCGACCAGCGGCATCCCGACCGGCGCGTCTTCGTCCAGCATGATGATGCCTTCATGCTCCTCGGAGATGCCCAGTTCCTTCTCCGAGCAGACCATCGAGTACGACTCCACGCCGCGGATCTTGGTGCGCTTGAGGGTGGTCAGCGTCAACTCGTCGGCGTGACCATCGTAGAGCGTGGCGCCTTCCTTGGCCCAAGCCACTTTGATGGACTTGGGCAATTTCCCAATGCCTTTGTACTCGTACAGGTTGGGCGCGCCGGTCAGGACGGTATGCTGCTCGGCGCCGTCGAACAGGTCGCACAGCACCAGCCGGTCGGCGTTGGGATGCGGCGTCACCTCGCGGATCTCGGCCACGACCAGTTTGTCCTTGTCCCAGGCGAAGCCGCTGGTCTTGAACTCGTGCCGCGCCGCGCCTTCGGGCATGGGCAGCCCCACGTAGCGGATCTCGTCCACTTCGAGGCCGGAGAGGGTCAATTTACGGGCGATGTCTTCGACGGAGAGGCCGTCAATGTCAACGAAGTCTTTTAACCATGAGATGGGTAGTTTCATAATAACTCCTTGGTAAGAGAGTAGAGACGAGAGATTAGAGATTAGTGTCTTCGATATCAGTCGCACTTTCTAAAGAAGTGGTATCGTAAGGTTCGGGGTCTTCACGGACGGCGTGGTTTGCGCCGGGTTCGTTGGCGCCCTGTTTGCTTTTCTTGAGATAGCCGATGTAGCCGTTCAGCATCTTGTCGATCTCTTCGCCTTCGCTTTCCAATTCCTTGTAAAGCGATTCGGGGATGAACTCCACCTCGAAGGCAAAAATCAGGTGGCTGAGGGTTTCTTCCAGCGATCCACGGGCGTTGTAACAAAACCGCACGTTGTCCTGATAGTAGAAACGACCATACCCTTCGGCAATATTGGCGGAGATGCTCAAAGATGAACGTCGTAGTTGCTGGTTCAGGTTCCACTTTTCTTCGGGCGGCAACACAGGCAAAACGCGCTTGTAAACTGCCAACGCAAAATCCTTTGCCCGCACCCAAACCTGCAACCGCTTCAAACCTTGAATGCTCATACCAATCTCCTTTCTCTGTAGCACTACTCACTACTCACTACTCACTACTCTCTTTTCTCTACTCTCTTTTCTCTAATCGCTTCACTAGAACTGTTCCAGGAATCGAACATCATTTCCCCAGAAATAACGGATGTCGGTAATCTTGTTGCGCAGCATCAACTGGCG
>JBMOMO010000225.1:0-10991 GCA_049324135.1 Chloroflexota bacterium | reverse complement strand
TAGGCAGGCCCCAGGCACCTTTTCCCCGCCCACAGCCCCGCCCGCGGTCGGCTCCACGGACCCGTGCCTGCTGGCCAGCCTTATCAGTGAGACCATCCCTGACGGGCAGATCATGACGCCGGGGCAGTATTTCTGGAAGACCTGGCGGCTGAAGAACGGCGGTTCTTGCACGTGGGATTCCACGTACAAGATCGTCTACTGGTCCGGCGAGTTGATGGGCGGCTTGGTGGAATATCCCTTTCCCGAAGTAGTGCCGCCGGGGGACGAGGTGGATATTACAATCTATTTGCAAGCGCCATCTGCCAATGGGAATTACAAAGGCGAATGGAAAATTCAATCTCCCTGGGGCGGGTCGTTCGGCGTGGGCGAATACGACCAGGCTTTCTACGTGCAGGTCAACGTGACCGATTCGTCCAAGCCCGGTTATGGCGTGACGGCGGTGACGTACCAGGTCATCCGCGATCCGGCGGCGGGCTGCGCGACGAATGTGTGGTACACCGTGAACGCCACCATCACCACCAACGGCCCTGCGGAAGTCTGGTACCGCTGGCTGCAAAGCGATGGGAACGATACCGGCGATAAGAAATTGAAGTTTACCGAGGCCGGTTCGCAAACCCTGACGCGCGAATGGTCCATGCACCTGGGAGTGACGCCAGGCACCAAATGGATGCAGGTGTTGATTACCGCCCCCAATGAGCAGGATTTCGGTAAGGCGTATTTCGATTACCTGTGCCAGTAAGGGTATCGTGTGAGAAGGCCGGGGCAGGTTCCCCGGCTTTTTTGTTGGAACATTATGTGGAAAACAAGCGTCTTTATGAAATGGGTATACGCCCATCCGCTGAATCGAACCGGAGGTTTCCATGCACAAACGCTTCCTTCGCCTGTTCTTTCCCGTCCTCTTCCTGGTTTTCTCGCTGGCCTGCAACCTGTCCTCGCCCAAAGCGCCGGATGCAGCCGCAACGCTGAATCCGCTTTACACGGCGGCCGCGCGCACCGTGGAGGCCATGAACACGCAGGCCGCCGGAACAGCGCTTGCCTCCCCGACGTTATCCCCTGGAACGGCCACGCCGCCCCTGTCCTTTTCCTCGCTGACGCCTTACCAATCGCCTGCGCCGGTCAGCCGCTGTGACGCGGCCGCTTTCATCAAGGATGTGACCATCCCGGACGGGACCGTCATCGAGCGCGGGGACGCCTTCCAGAAGATATGGCGGCTGCAAAATGTCGGGACGTGTAGTTGGACGCCGTCCTACGCGCTGGTTTTCATCAGCGGCGATGGGATGAGCGGACCCACGTCTGCAAGCCTGCCGGGGAACGTGAACCCTGGCGAGAGCATGGACCTGTCCGTGAACCTGACCGCGCCAGGCAAAGACGGTCATTATCGCGGCTACTGGAAACTGCGCAACCCGACCGGCGCCCTGTTCGGGATCGGGGCGCAGGCTGACACAGCCTTTTGGGTGGACGTCAACGTTTCGGGGCCGGAATACGCAGCGTATGACTTTGTTGCCAAAGCCTGTGAGGCCGAATGGAAGAGCAGGAGCGGCGGCCTGTCCTGCCCGGGAGATGATGGCAGCGACGAGGGTTACGTGCTCGAACTGTCCAAACCGCGCATGGAAAACGGCGTGAAAGAGAACCAGCCCGGCCTGTTGACCGTTCCCAATCACAAGGCCAACGGTTACATCCAGGGCAAATATCCGTTCTTCAAGGTGCAGCCAGGCGACCATTTCAAGGCGGACATCAATTGCCAGTACGGGGCGACTACCTGTGACGTTCTGTTCCGCCTGGAATACCGCATCGACGACGGCGATATTAAAATCCTTAAAGAATGGCATGAGGTTTACGAAGGCGAGTACTACCCGGTTGACCTGGACCTGGGTTCCCTGGCCGGGAAGAACGTGCGCTTCTTCCTGACCGTCTCGGCCAACGACTCGAAAGGCGAGGACGAGGCCCTCTGGCTGGCGCCGCGCATCGTCCGCCAGGGCGCGCCGCCTTAGACCTGCCGCCTGTTCCGACGAATACACCAACGGCTGCGTCCTTCCGGCTGACCCCCAAAGGAGGATGGCCGGCGGGAATTGGCATTGGCGAGCAATGCGTTATAATGAAAATAGAGAGGCAACTCTCCTGTTATAACCAATGATTGGAGGTATCGAATGCGATACACAAAAAAAATTGGGCTGACCGGTTTGTTCATCCTTTCCCTCGTCCTGTCAGCCTGTAACTTAGGAAAGCAGCCGGAACCAACCCCGGATGTCGGCGCGATCTTCACCGCCGCCGCGCAGACCATGCTGGCGCAATACTCCACCGGGCTGACCCAGACCGCCCAGGCTGTTCCGCCTACCGCCACATCCATTCCATCCAGTACGCCGATCCCGACCTTTTCTTTTGGCGGCTCGCCCGCCCCTACCCTGCCCTTTGGTTCCCCCGTCTCCCCCCTGGCGACCCCGCTGGGCGGCACGCCCCTGGCGACCATCACCCCGCTGGCCGCGCTGGCCACCCAGGCCGGGACGGTTTGCAACAACTCGGAGTATATTGCAGATATTACCTATCCCGATGGAGAGGTCGTGCAGGATAAGCAATTGATCGCCAAGGTCTGGCAGATCAAGAACACCGGCACCTGTACCTGGGATGACGGCTATGCGTTACGACATGTGATGGGCGAATCCCTGGGCGGCATGCCATGGGAGATCACATCCAAATCCCAGTTCGTGGAGCCGGGAGAGATCGTGGAGATCCGCATCGACATGCAAACAGGCACCCAAGGCGGTGAGCGCGGCGGCTGCTGGCAAATGTACGGGGATGACGGGTACAACTTTGGTACCCTGCTGTGCATCAAGATCATCGTTAAATAAATCGTCAGTAACGCTAGCCTACGAGGACGGAGGCTCTATGACCAGACAAATCATCCTGTTGACCATCCTGGGGCTGCTCTTTACCGCCTGCGGCCCAAGCGAACCCATCCAGCCCACGCCGGATGTCAACGCCATCCACACCGCCGCGGCGCAAACTGTGGTGGCTGAATTCACCCAGACCGCCCTGGCTGCGCCCACCATCACACCGGAGCCGACCGCCACCGAGGAGCCCACCGCCACGCCGGATGCTGCGCTGCCCATTCCCACCGCCACCGTTGCCGTTGACCTGACCGGCGCAACCGTTACCCCCATTCCCTGCGACGACGCGAACTTCGACCCCAACACGGTAGATGTCACCTTCCCGGACCGCACCGAGGTCACCCCCGGCCAGGACTTTGTCAAGACCTGGAAGATCAAGAACACCGGCACCTGCACCTGGGGTACCGGCTATTCGGTCATCTTCGCCTTTGGCGAGAAGATGAGCGGCGTCGCCGAACCGCTTACCACAGCCATCGCTCCTGGTGAGGAAATTGACGTCTCGGTGCGTTTCAAGGCGCCGGACAAAGCCGGGGAATATAACAGCACCTGGCGCATGGCGAATGCCAATAGCAGCCCGTTCGGCGAGCAGTTTTACGTGCTGATCGTCGTACGCTGACCGTTGTGACCCTCGAGCAGGCCATCAAAGAAGAAGCGCGCCGGTTGGGATTCGTCCTGGCCGGCGTCGCTGCGCCTGAACCGCCCGCCCACCTGTCAACCTACCAGCGCTGGCTGGAGGCTGGCCGCCACGCCGATATGGGCTACCTGGCAAGCGACCAGGCCCGCGCGCGCCGCGCCGATCCGCGCCTGCTCCTGCCGGAGTGTAAGTCCATCCTCGTCCTGGCTATCCCTTATCATCCTCCCCCCATTTTCGCCCCCCACGCCTCCCCCAAAAATCCAGATCATGTGGCGAAAATGGGGGGACCCGAGGGGGGCCAGGGCCGCGTCGCCGCCTACGCCTGGGGAGAAGACTACCACCTCGTCATCCCTCCTAAACTACAATCCCTGGCCGCATTCATCGAAGCGCAAGTCGGCCATCCCGTTCCCCATCGCGCCTACACCGACACCGGTCCCCTGCTGGAACGCGACCTGGCGCAGCGCGCCGGCCTGGGCTGGATCGGCAAGAACACCTGCCTGATCCACCCCAAATTTGGCTCCTTCTTTTTCCTGGCCGAAATCCTGCTCGGCCTTGAACTGCAACCCGGCCTCCCTTTCCAGGCCGATCACTGCGGCGCCTGTACGCGCTGCATGCAAGCCTGCCCCACCCAGTGCATCCTGCCCGACCGCACGCTTGACGCCCGGCGCTGCCTGTCCTACCTGACCATCGAAAACAAAGGTCCCATCCCACCCGACCTGCGCCCCAAACTGGGCGACTGGATCTTTGGCTGCGACATCTGCCAGACGGTCTGCCCGTGGAACCGTTTTGCCCCAGGCGACGTGGACGCCTCATTCGCCCCCCGGCCTGCTTTGTCCCCGAAGGGGGCTTCCACGCAACCTGGTTTGATCTCCGCCCTGTCCCTCTCACCCGCAGACTTCAACCGCGACTTCCAAGACAGCCCGGTCAAACGCGCCAAACGACGCGGCTACCTGCGCAACGTTGCCGTCGCCTTGGGGAATGTGGGCGGCCCCGAAGCGGCGCCTGCCCTGCGTAGCGCGCTCGATGACCCCGAACCCCTGGTGCGCGAACACGCCGCCTGGGCGTTGACACAAATCGAGGAAAAACAACGGCCCGCCAAAACCCTATCCTGAACATCCTGTCTATCTTGTTTGCTTCAGAAAATAATATGGAAAAGCCAACCCTCCTCTTAGCCACCAACAACACCGGCAAACTCAAGGAAATGCAGGCTATCCTGCAAGGCCTCGACATCGCACTGCTGCGGCCAGCCGACCTGGGATTGGCGCTGGACGTAGACGAAGACGGCCAGACCTACGCCGAGAACGCCGCCAAGAAAGCCCGCGCCTTTGCCCAGGCCAGTGGATTGGTCTCCCTGGCCGATGATTCCGGCCTGGAAGTGGACGCGCTGGACGGCCAGCCAGGCCTGCACTCGAACCGCTTTGGGCGCGCGCCCTTTACCGACGCGCACCGGCGCGCCTTCCTGCTCGAGCAGTTGGCGGGAAAACCCCGTCCGTGGGCGGCGAAGTTCCGGGCAACGGTGGCAGTTGCAAGTCCGGAGGGAAGCGTGAAGTTCGCCGAGGGCATCTGCCCGGGGGAGATCATCCCGCAGGAACGCGGAACGGGCGGCTTTGGGTACGATCCGATCTTTTTCATCCCTGCGGCCAACGCCACGATGGCCGAGTTGGACATGGAGACAAAAAACCGCCTGAGCCATCGCGGCCAGGCGGTGCAGAAGGCCATGCCCATCCTGCTCGAATTCTTCGAAATGGGCCGCTAATAGGGAATCGTATCGAGAAATTTCCCCAACAACCGCGCCGTCTGGTCGGGCGCTTCGAGCATGAGCATGTGACCGGCGTCGTTGATAATGTGTAACTCCGAGCCTTCGATCTGGTCGCGCAGGTACTCGGAGCGGTTGGGAGGCGTCATGCGGTCTTCGCTGCCGCACAGGATCAGGCTGGGAACCTTGATCTTCTTGACCTGCTGCATGACATCGAAGGCGTCGCAGGCCAGCAGGTCGCCGTATAGCACGGACTGGCGCGTTTCTGCCATGCGCTGCGCTCCCAGTTCTTTCAGGCGCGGGTTTGCGGCCTGGCTATAGGAATACTCGCTCAACATTTGAACGGCCGGGAGGAAGGTATCGGGGTTAGCCGCCAGTTCGAGCAGGTTGGGCGCCACGCGCAATTTTGCGCCCGCGCCAACCAGCCCCAGGCCAAGCACGCGCTTCGGGGATTGCAAGGCCAGCGTGAGGGCGATGGCGCTGCCCATTGAGTGTCCCACAATGACGGCCGCCGCCAGGCGAACGGCCTTCATGAATTCCACAACGACTTGCCCGTATTGGAGGATATCCTGCCGGCCCACGCCTTCGGACTTGCCATGACCGGGCAGGTCGAGGGCAAACAGGCGCTGGCCGTCCAAGCGGCGCACCTGCGGCGGCCAGTTCAAGTGCGCGCCTCCCGCCCCATGGAGCAGGAGGACAGGCGGCCTGGCGTGCAGGCTCTCGCCGTGCGCAAAGTAGTATAGACCGGCGGCGGTCGGCATGGGATTTGTTACTGTTTGGCGTGGTGCAGGCGGTCAGCCGCTTCTTCTGTCAGTGGGACGTAGACCTGGATGAGGGTGCCCTTACCCGGCTGCGACTGCACATTCAACACCCCGTTGACCAGTTCCGTGCGCTCGCGCAAGTTGACCATGCCCAGGCTGCCGCGCTTGTCGTAGGCTTTGTTGACCGCCTGGACGTCGAACCCGACGCCGTCGTCCTGGATTTCCAGCAACACCAGGCCGGGTTCGAGTTGCTTTATGCGCACCCAGATATTCGGCGCGGCGGCGTGTTTGCGGGCATTGTTGACGGCCTCCTCCGCGATGTAGAAGATCACGCCTTGCTTGCCCATTTCCATATCGGTCAGCGCGTGCTCGTTCACATCGATCAACACGTTTTGCGAGAACGTTTCGCGCATCTTCTCGGCCATGGATTGGAGCGCAGCCGTCAGGCCTTGCGATTCCAGGATGAGTGGGCGCAGGGTGAAAAGCATGTGCCGGATCTCTTTCGTGGTGCGATGGGCAAGTTCCTCGATCTTGACCAGTTCGTTCACGGCAGACTTGGCGTCTTTGTCGAACATGCGGCGCGCCAGGTTGATGCGCATGGCCATAGCGGCCACCGATTGGGTGGGACCGTCGTGCAGGTCGCGCGCCAGTTTCTTGCGCGCTTCCTCGTGGACTTCCATCATGCGTTCTTTTTCTTCGAGGATGTCCTGGTATAAGCGGGCGTTCTGGATGGCGATCACCGACTGGCGGCCGATCATGTCCAGCAGGTCGCAGCGTTCCTGGTTGAAGTACTGCGGGTCGGCGTGGGCAAACAACATGGCGCCGTAGACGTTGAATCCGCTGCGCAAGGGGAAGCAATAGGCCGCCGTGCAATTGCGCAAGGCGATCATGCGCCCCAGTTCAGGATCGAAACTGATGTTGTTGGTCAAGACAGGTTCGCCCTCGTCGAAGACGCGTTTCAGGACGCCTTCGCTGCCGCGCAACTGGACGCGCATGTCCGCATTCGTCAGCCGTCGCGCCGAGCCGATGGTCAATTGGTCGCCTTTGAACAACAGCACCGCGCTGACCAGTTTCTCGTCCTTTTCGGCGTCCGGGTCGGGGTTCATAACCGTGTAGCCCAGGTCGAGGGCCGAGTCGAGCACGCGCCGGTAACTGAGCGTACCGGTCAGGTTGGAAGTCAACTCGTAGAGCGCCCGCCAGCGTTCGCGCTCCATGCGCATCCGGCGTTGTTCCTCGTCCATGCGGTACGCGCGTATCCGCCGCAAGCGCCCGATCAACAGGCGGCTCAGGTAGCCAAAGAGCATCCCGATCCCCAGCGTGACCAGGACGACCAGCGCAGCCGGCTGGGTAAAACCTGGCGACCATTCCCCTTTCCAGATACTGGCAATTTCCAGGCATGCAAACAGGATGGCAACCAACGCCCCCCCAACGAATTCGAAATAAATGGCCCCGCTCAAGATGGGCAACATCCCTGCCCATAGCGCGGGGCTTGCAAGCCCTCCCTGCAACCAGAAGAAGGCGCCTGTCAAGAAAAGGTCCACCGCCAGGCTGATCTGCCGGTGATATGCGATACGGGAGTTAAGCCCTGCAAATACGCTCATCACCATATTCCAGACCATGAGCGCTACCAGCGGCCAGGAGGTCGTTTCGAGCAGGGTTCCCCCAATGGACAACGAAACAACCATGCCCAACAGGGCCAGCCAGCGCAGGGAGACGGCATACCAGTCAGTAATGTAAGGTGTATCGAAAGTACGCATGTTCTTATGATACCCGAATTTATCCTGCCAGACCTGGCGTAGACCTTACAAGTTGATTACGGATTAGATTTCGTAGCCCATTTTCTCCAGGTATGGGCCAAACTGCTTTGACAGGATGGCTTGTTGCTCCGGCGAATAGGCCTCGCGGAAGCGGCCAACCTTGCCTTTGTAGAAATGCAGACCCTGGCGTTCTTCCGCTGCGCCAGGACGGTACGCTTCGATCACCGCCTGGACCTCCGGCCTGCTCCCGTCCAAGCCGAGAAACTCCGCCAGGCGGGCGGCCTCTTGATTATAATCCCGCAGCAGGTCTTCGTAACGGGCAATCAGGACGCCTTTTTCGGCCTGCCATTTTTCCCAGATGTGGACGTATTCGGCCATGAAATCCAGGGTCTTGTCGAAATTGCCCAGGTGCGAGAAAGCGTTCGGGCGGCCTTTCAACAACGCGCGTTGCCCGAACTCGAAGGCCGAGAGCATGGCGTCGCGCGGGTCGCGATAAATGTAGGTAATCCGTAGCAGGCCCAGGGTCGAAAGGAGGCGCGACCAGGGCGTGGGCGCGGAATGCGCCTTGATGACGAAGGTCTTCCCCACCAGCGCGGGAATCGTCGCCATCCCCAGCCGTCGCAGGGAGAGTACGCCAATGTTGCAATTGACCTCGGTGAGTACCTTTTGCAGGCCATATTTCTGGCGCACCTCGCGCGCGTCAGCGCAACCGGCGGTCTTCATCAAGTCATGGATCAGGTTGTAATGCCAGCCCGAACCGGCGCGCGGCATCCCGACAGATAGGACGATCATGGACGTTCCTCCAAAGAGTTCCCGGGGGATAGGGTCAGCCTGGTCATGCCGACCAGCATCCCCAAGTTTACCCACATATTCGGTGTAGCGAAAGAGTCCTGCGTAACGTTGTAGAACGAAATAGCCAGCCAGGAGCACAGGCCCGCGACGCCCAGGAAGCGCAGCAGGCCCGGCTTACGCAGGAAACCCAGCGCGTCGCCCAGCAGCCCCAGCCAGAAGGCCGCGAACAGGGCCAGTCCCAGCAGGCCGCTTTCCGCCAGGATGCGCACGTACAGGTTCTTGGGGTTGGGATACAAGCGATTGGCCGGGCTGAGTTGGCGCGCAATCTCCGGGACGGTGGTCAGCGCCCAATCGGGCAGGTTTTGGTAGATGTAGAAGCCGGAAGCGCCCAACCCCACGCCCAGCCAGGGTGATTGGTCATACGCGCCCAGCGCGCCCCAGGTGTAGGCCGCGCGCGCGCCAGCCGAGTTTTCGATGACGAAATCGGTCAGATTCTCGGCCTGCGTGTTCCACAGGCGGGTCATGTAGCCTTTTTGACCCAGGATGACGCCCGCGCCGAGCAGCGTCAGCGCCGCCAGCGCGATCAACCCCAGCCGCAGGCCTGCTCCCGTTACCCAGGAACGGATGCCCCCCTCTTCCCCAAAGGGGACGCTGGAGCGCCGGAAGCCGGCCAGGAACCAGCGCCAGCCGTCCCGTATGGCCTGCCCGCCCGCCAGCAGGAAGGTCAGGCTGACCGCGCCGAGGGCCGTAACCAACCCGCCGCGCGAATAGGTCGCCAGCAGGAGCAGGCCGCTCGCCGCGAGCAGCAGCGCTTCGAACCAACGGAAGCGGGTCAGGCGGATGCCGGTCAAGACCGCCGCAAACAGCCAGGGCAGGTACACGGTTGCGATCTGCCCCGCTAACCAGGCCGGTTCGTAAGCCAGCCCGGAGACGCGGTTGGTCTTGACCAGTTCGCGCATGGAAAAGGCCAGTTGCCAGTGCGTGACGGTCACTTTGTCCAGCAGGGGCGTGTAAAAGGCCAGGGCCTGCACGGCGCTCCACAGGATGTCCAGCCCAAAACCGGCCAGCAGGAAACGCACGGAAAAGCGCAGGTCAGCCTCATCCTTGTTCATCCAGGCGGCGGACACGAAAAAGGTCAGGCCGATGGCCAGGGTGGCCCAGGCGCGGACGGCGCGCCCCCAGTAGGTCTGCCCGCGCAGGGACAGGGGGGCTTCCAGCGCGCCAAAGACGGTCGCAGCCGCCAACGCCAACCCGAAGGCCAGCAAGACGATCATGCCGCCCGGGAACGGCGACTGAATCCGTTTGCGCGCCAACTTGACCAGCAGCAAGGGCAGCAACAGGGCCAGCGGGAAAAAGGCCAGCGGGCGCACGTAGGTGGTCTCACCCAGGCCGGGGAACCAGCGGAAACTGGTCACCGGCAAGCACAACAACGCTGCGGCCCAAAGGAAGCGCATCAATTTGTCAGGGTGTTTCATCAGTAGAGATTCTTGTAGTAGCGACTTTAGTCGCTTTTTTCTATCGGCGCTACAAACAAGACCAGCAAAGCGCCCAAAGCCAGGACGCCAATCGCGCCTGCCAGCAGGTACGCGCCCTGCCCCACGCGGCGCTCGACCGGGATGTCCTGCACCTGGACCGCCTCCACGCGGATGAAGGCGTTCAGGCCGCCCTGCGCATCGACCTGCGCCTGGACCTGCTCGGTAAACGTCAGCGCCCAGGCAGAGGCCAGCGCAGCCGCCCGACCCGCGTCGCTGTCATCGGCGTAGAAATGCCAGCCCGCCTCGGCCGGCTGGCTGAGGGACAGCGCTCCTGCCCGCAGTGCCGCTGCGCTGACGCCATTCTCGCCCGCTACCGCTTGCAGCACCGCGTCCGACCAGGCAACTTCCTCCAACTTGCGCGTCTCGCGTTCCAGGTAGTAGAACTGCTGGCGGTCGGTCTCCTGCGGCCAGGCTTCTTCGAGGTTGAAGTCCACGTTGACGGTGGCGCGGGCGCGGTAAGGCGGCGGGAAAATGGCATAGACGACTGCGCCCAGGAGCGCGCCTGCCAGGGCGCCCAGGACCCAAAAGCGCCAGGCTTTGAGCAGGCGGATGAGATCGTCAAGGGAGGGGGGGGAGAAGAGGAGGTTCATGGGGGGAGGCGTAATGCGTAAAACGTAATGCGTAAGGCGCGTCTACCTGTCTACCTGTGTACCTGATATGCGGCCGAGGCGTCGGTTGCGCAATCGGAGCCAAAGGGGGGCAATGAGTTTCCTGAAGTAGTATTTTGCCACAAGGATCGAAAAGAAACCGCCGCCGTCGCGGTAGTGGACGCGCAGCATCTCCGGCCAGCAGCGATCGTCGGCGGCTATGGTCTTGCCGGAGGTGTGCAGTCGGAAATTCGCCCAGGCCTGCCCGGGCAGGTAGCGCAGGG
>JBMOMO010000224.1:0-11038 GCA_049324135.1 Chloroflexota bacterium | reverse complement strand
CCCGCAGGCGCAAGGAGACGCCGTTACGCCCGCTGCGCTGACGGCAACCTCGGCAGCCCCGGCCCAGTCCCGCGCGGATGTCGGTTCCACGGACGGCATCGTCCTCATGGCAGTCATCATCGTGTTAGTCGTACTGGCGCCAATCCTGCTGCGGCGAAGGGACTGGGAAAATGGAAGACGACAAAAATAAAAAGCGCTTTGCTTGTGGAATAAATCTGATATACAATCTCGATATGGTAACAACGAGTACCCTCCCGCGAATAACAGGCTTACGTCGCCCAGGAACGATCCCGGCAGGGTTGAAGATTCCTGTTGGCAAGTCGTTGCCAGCCGCTGTTCAAAGAATCATCAACGAACTTCGACCTCAAAAAATCGTTCTGTTTGGCTCGTACGCATATGGAAAGCCCACCCCCCATAGCGATGTGGATTTGCTGGTTGTATTGAAAACCGACGCCCAGCCCAAAGAACGTAGTTGGATGGTCTCGCGTTTGCTGTTACCGAGACCTTTCCCTGTAGACATCCTGGTCAAGACGCCCGGGGAAATAGCAACGGCCCTGGAATCCGGAGATTTTTTCTTGGAAGAGATTTTGACGCGCGGTGCGGTTTTGTATGAGCAAAACGAATGATCCTCTCTCATGGGCAGAAAAAGCAGAAGAAGATTTCACGCTTGCAAAATCTTCTTTGCGCCGGAAGAAACCGCTTCTCACGGGCGCATGTTTCCACGCGCAGCAATGTGCTGAGAAATATATGAAGGCTTTGTTGGTTTCGAAAAAGGCTGCTTTCCCAAAAACGCACGATCTGTTGATGCTGAATAATCTGTGCTCGGAAAAAGGAATATTCCTGGAAGTAGAAGCCAAACTTTTGAATAGCCTTACAGATTATGCAGTGCGGACGCGTTATCCCGGAGAAGAACCAACTCTTGAGGATGCGCAGGAAGCGATTGAAATTGCGAAGACCGTTCGGCGTTTTGCGCGTGGTTTTCTTGGGTTTTGAGATTGCTATGCACACAATCGCCGCAATTGACGCAGGTTCCAACGCCATCCGCATGGTGGTTGGGCGGCTCGGCAACGAAGGTGAATTGGAAACGGTCGAGAATGTCCGTATGCCGGTCCGCCTGGGACAGGATGCCTTCACCACCGGCCAGTTCAGCGAAGCGACCATCCAGATGGCGGTGGGCGCCTTCCTGCGCTTCCGCAAGGTAGCGCAGGCCTTCGACGTGACCGAAACGCGCGCCGTCGCCACCAGCGCCGTGCGCGAGGCGGGCAACAGCGACATCCTGGTAGACCGCATTGCGCACCAGACCGATTTTAACCTGGAAACCATCAGCGGGGACGAGGAAGCCCGGCTCATCCACCTGGCCGTCAAGCGCGCTGTAGACCTGCGCGGCAAACACGCCCTGCTGGTAGATATCGGCGGCGGCAGCGTGGAAGTGACCATCAGCGACGAGGACAAAGTACTCTCCACCGAAAGTTACGAGATGGGCACCGTGCGCCTGTTGCGTAAGCTGGAAAACAACACAGGCGCAAAGTTGCCCTTCCACCAATTGGTGCAGGAATACGCCCAAAAGGCGCGCCGGCGGGTGGAACGCGAGACCGCCGCCGAAAAAGTAAACATCTGCCTGGCTACCGGCGGCAACGTGGAAGAGATGGGCAGGCTGCGCAAACGCCTCTTCAAGCGCGAGTCCGAGGATGTCATTTCGGTGGACGAGATCGGGAAATTGATAGACAAACTGGGCGCCTTGAGCGTCGAGGAACGAATCCGCAAATTGCGCCTGCGCGCCGACCGCGCGGACGTGTTGCTGCCGGCCGCAGTCGTGCTGCACATGATCGCCCAGGAAGTGGGCGTGAAAGAGGTGCGCATCCCCGGCGTCGGCCTCAAGGACGGCCTCCTGCTGGATATGGCCCCGCTGGCCCGGGGTCCGGTATTGCCGCGCCGCGAACAGGTGTGGGCTTCGGCGGTGCGCCTGGGCCAGAAGTACCGCTTCGAGGGCGAACACAGCCTCCTGGTCGCCCGCCTGGCTGCCAGCCTGTTCAACCAGTCGCTGTCGCTGCATCATTTGACAGAAAAGGAACTGCTGCTGCTCGAAACCGCCGCCCTGCTCCACGACATCGGGCATTTCATCAACACCATCGACCATGACAAGCACGGCTATTACCTGCTCAAGCATAACCAGTTGATCGGCCTGGACGCCGCCGAGCAGGAAGTTGTCGCCAACATCGTCCGCTATCATCGTAAAGACGCGCCCACCATCGCGGATGAAAACTTCAAGTCCCTGCCGCAGAAGGACCGCCTGGTAGTGACCAAATTGTGCGCCATCCTGCGCCTGGCAGACGCGCTGGACACCAGTCACACCGGCCGGGTACGGGATGCGCTGCTCGAACAGCGCGGCGACCGCTGGAGATTGCTGCCGACCGGCGCAACCGAGTTGATGCTCGAAAAGTGGGACCTGGAAAAGCGCAAGGCGCTCTTCCAGGAAGTGTTCGGCGTGAGTTTGGAAATCGAGAATTGAGGCAGAAATGGATACCCCCTCCCCGCTGGTAGAAGCCCTGGACGCGCGTTGGCTGAAATATTCCAACAACCTGGAAGCCTGCCGCCAGGAATTTTCCGAGGAGGCCGTCCATGACGTGCGCGTCTCTACCCGCCGCCTGCTGGCGCTGGTGGAACTTTTACGCGCTCTCTCCCCGCACCCGCACCTGGAAGAACTGCGCCGCGCCTTCAAAGACCAACTGGACAGTTACGACGACCTGCGCGACACCCAGGTGATGCTGCTCCGCATCTCCGCAACGCTGGCAGGACTGCCGGAACTTGCGCCCTACGAAGAATTCCTCAAGAAGCGCGAAGAAAAACTGCTGCGCCGCGCCGCGCAACAGGTCAACGCCTTCGGTGTAACGGACAAAGCCCCCTACATAGAATCCACGCGCCAAAGCCTGCTGGCCCTCACCGACGGAGACGAACTCCGCCAATCCTTGCTCCCCTGCGTGGACGAAGCCTACGCTGTGGTCTTGCATCGCTACAACAAAGTGGACTCATCCCGCCCGTCCAGCATCCACCGCCTGCGCGTAGCCTTCAAAAAACTGCGCTACATGCTGGAAATCGTCCAACCGCTCCTCCCGGAAATCCCGGCGCGTAATTTCAAAGACATGCACGCCTACCAGACCGCCATGGGCGACATCCAGGACTTGGAAGTCCTGCTGGCCGCCCTGGCCGACTTTGCCAAACGGCGCGCCTCGTACGACCCCGGGCCTGCCCGCCGTTATTTCCAGCGCAGCCATGCCCTGGCCCTTTACACCTACCTGGACGGGATGCAGCAGGTACATACCTTCTGGCGGCCAGCGCCCGAAGCGCCCTTCCCGTGGGCTGCTTCGCCGCGTAAGAAGAGGAAACCTGCGCGGCAGGAGGCGTCGCAGCAAAGCGCAGCCCCAGTTCCCGGTGAAACGGACCAAGAGAAAGGAGAAACGTCATGAACTTGTACCTCATGCGTCACGCCATTGCCGAGGAGCGCGATTCTTCCCTATACCCCGACGACAGCCAGCGTCCCCTCTCCGCTCCCGGACGCCGCAAGATGGTCAAGATCGCCAGTGGACTCAAGGAATTGGGGCTTGGCTTCGACCTGATCCTGTCCAGCCCATCCCTGCGGGCGCGCGAGACAGCCGAAATCATGGCAAAGCGCTTCAGCCTGAAAGACCATCTCGTCTTCACAGACCACCTCAGTCCCCTGGGTCATGCCGACCAGTTGATCGCCGACATCAACGCCAATTTCATGGCCGAACACCTCCTGCTGGTAGGACACGAGCCATACTTGAGCAGCCTGGCTTCCATGTTGCTGGCGGGAAACGGGAGCGTCGAAATCACCATGAAAAAAGGCGGGCTGTGCTGCCTTTCTATCACAGGACTACGCTACGCGCAGTGCGCCGCGCTGGAATACCTGCTCACTCCGGGACAGATGGTGGCTATGGTTCAATGAACTCCTCTTTGTACGTTGCAGTGGCGCAAACAGGGTGTCACGGCGCCTCACCAAAGCAAATCCCATTCGAACCCGCCTGGCGCGCCGATGCGCTCGGATGACCGCTGGCCTGGCGCGTTAACAATGCCAGGCGCACAAGTCCAGTATAATTGAGAAAGTCCTATGCCCGCTGACCAGACTCCCGCCCCCCAGCCATTCCCGTTCATCAATCGCGAACTGGGACTGCTCGAATTCCAGCGCCGCGTCCTCTCCGAAGCGCAGGATGAAGACAACCCGCTGCTCGAGCGCGTCAAGTTCATCGCCATCTTCGGCTCGAATATGGACGAATTCTTCATGGTGCGCGTCTCCGGCATCCGCAAGCAGGTGGAAGCCAACATCAGCGAAGTCTCTCCCGACGGGATGACGCCGCGCGAACAACTGGCCGCCATCCGCAAACGCGCCCTGGAACTGTATACCGAGGCCCAGCAGACCTACCAGCGCAAACTGCTCCCCGAACTGGACAAGGCTGGCGTCCACATCCTTCCCTACCGCAAACTCAACGCTGCCCAAAAAGAACGGGCCGATAGTTACTTCCGCGAAGTCGTCTATCCTGTGCTGACGCCGCTGGCGCTCGACCCCGGCCACCCGTTCCCGCACATCTCCAACCTCAGCCTCAACCTGGCCATCGTCATCCGCGACAAAAAGGGACACGAAAAGTTCGCGCGTATCAAAGTACCCGATACCCTGCCGCGCCTCGTGCCGGTCAAACGCTCATCGGGGGCCGCGCGCAAGGACGGCACCGTCCCCTGGCATCACTATTTCATCTGGCTCGAACAGGTCATCACTGCCAACCTGGGCATGTTGTTCCCCGGCATGGAAGTAGTCGAAGCGCATCCCTTCCGCATCATCCGTGACGCCGACATCGAGATCCAGGAACTCGAAGCCGACGACCTGCTCGAAAACATGCAGCAGAGCATCCGGCGGCGCAAGTTCGGATCGGTCGTCAAAGTCGCCATCTACGAGAACATGCCCAGGAACATCCGCAACCTGCTGGTCGAAAACCTGGAAGTCAAACCCACCGACGTATACGTCCTCAGCAGCCACCTGGGGCTGGCCAGCCTCTGGCAGGTCTACAACAACGTCGAGCGGCACGACCTGAAATTTCCTCCCTACAAACCGGTGGTGTCGAAGAAATTCAAAAATATAACCTCCGCCAGTGAGATCTTCGACCTGATCCGTGAGGAAAATGTCCTCCTGCATCATCCTTACGACTCCTTCACCCCGGTGGTGGACTTCCTCAACGCCTCTGCCCGGGACCCGAACGTGCTGGCCATTAAACAAACCTTGTACCGCGTCGGACAGAACTCCCCGGTGGTCGAAGCCCTGCTCGAAGCCTCCGAGCGCGGCAAGCAGGTGGCCGTGCTGGTGGAACTCAAAGCCCGCTTCGACGAAGAGAGCAACATCGGCTGGGCGCGGACCCTGGAGCAGGCCGGCGTCCACGTCGTCTACGGGCTGGTGGGGTTGAAAACGCACAGCAAGATCGCCATGGCCGTGCGCCAGGAAGGGGAAGGCATCCGCCGTTACCTGCACCTGGCGACCGGCAACTACAATACCGTCACCTCGCGCATCTACGAAGACATCGGCATGTTCACCTGCGACGAGGCGATGGGCGCAGACGCCACCGATCTGTTCAACTACCTGACCGGCTACTCCACCAAGCAGGACTATAAAAAACTGCTCGTTGCGCCGGTCAACCTGCGCAGCCGCCTGGAAGAACTGATTGACCGGGAGATCAAGCATGCCCAGGAAGGCCGCAAAGCCCGCCTGGTCTTCAAGGTCAATTCTATCGTGGATAAGCCCATGATCCAACAACTCTACCAAGCCTCCCAGGCAGGCGTCAAAGTGGATCTGCTGGTGCGCGGCATGTGCTCCCTGGTGCCGGGCATCGAAGGGGTCAGCGAGAACGTCCGCGTCATCAGCATCATTGGACGTTACCTGGAGCATAGCCGCGTCTATTATTTCCACAACGCGGGAAAAGAGGAACTCTACATCGGCAGCGCTGACCTGATGACCCGTAACCTGTCCCATCGTGTGGAGGTGGTCTTCCCGGTCGAACGCCCGGAGCATGTCCGCTACCTGCGCGACACCGTGCTGGACACTTATCTCAAGGATAACCTGCGCGCCAGGGTCATGCAGCCAGACGGCGCATACAAACGCCTGAAACCGGATCGTTCCGGCGCCGGCGTAGACGTCCAGGATTGGCTGATGCAGAACCCGTCCGGGAAGGTGATCTGAGCCGCGCCCGTTCATTTCGAACTCCCGCTTGCCAAATCTCCCCACCGTTGGTATACTGCCACGCAATATGAAAATCCTGTTCGCGCACGTTCATCACCATCATTCCTCCAACCCCCTGACTGACCAGGCGGTTGGCATGCGCTTACAAGGTTGATGTCGTTCACCCTGTCTGCACAGCAAACCCCGGTCATGCCGGGGTTTTTTGTTATCCCAACCAAGGAATTTGTCATGCCATCCAACCAGACTATCCGCCTTTCCCTTCCATCCAAGGGCCGCCTGCAAGAGGGGGCGCTCAATTTTCTCTCCGCCGCCGGGCTTTCCGTGTTCAAGCCAAACCCGCGCCAGTACCAGGCCGAACTTCCCGCGCTGCCGGATCTGGGTGTCATCTTTCAGCGCCCCGGCGATATCGTTGTCAGTGTGCGGCAGGGGAGCGTGGACTTCGGAATCACAGGCATCGATGTGGTCGAAGAGAAGCGCGGCGAAAACGGCGAAATCCTTACCCTGCACGACGCGCTTGGGTTTGGCCACTGCGCGCTCACTCTTGCAGTTCCCGAGTCATGGAAACAGGTGACAGACGTTCCTTCGCTCAAAATATTTTCTGCGACCCTCAACCATCCGCTGCGCGTGGCGACCAAGTTTCCCGTGCTCACGGAACGCTTTCTCAGGAGGCATGAAATTCCCCACACCCTGATCGCCGCCGAAGGCACGCTCGAAACTGCGCCGACCATCGGCTACGCGGACATCATCTCTGACCTGGTTTCATCGGGACAGACCTTGCAGGACAACCGCCTGCGCGCATTGCCGGATGGGGTCATCCAGCGTTCGCAGGCCGCGCTGATCGCGAATCGCAAAGCCTTGCAGGATCGCCCTGATGTGCTGGAAATGGCGCGCCGCTTACTCGAATACATCGAAGCGCATTTGCGCGCGGAGGGCAACCTGCTCGTAATTGCCAACATGCGCGGTGAAAGCCCGGAAGCCATCGCGCAAATGATGTTTACCCAAACCTCCGTCGGCGGGTTGCAGGGACCGACCATCAGCCCGATCGTCGCGCGCGAAGCCAGCCAGGGCTGGCATTCCGTCACGGTTGTTGTGCGCCGGGACCATCTTCCGCAGGCCATTGGCGAATTGCGAAACATCGGCGGCAGCGGGATCATCGTCTCGCCTGTCACGTACATCTTCGAGGAAGAACCGCCGCGCTATACGGCCATGCTGGCAGAGTTGAAAAAATGAACACCCGCCCTCACCTTGAATCCCTCCCGCCCTACACGCCCATCGAACCTTTCGAAGTATTATCCGCGCACATCGGGCGCGCGCCCTCGCAAATCGTCAAACTGGATGCCAACGAGAATCCCTACGGCCCGCTGGCGGTTGTCCGCGAGGCGCTCGGCAGGTTGGATTTTCCGCACATCTATCCCGACCCCGAAAGCCGCGCGCTGCGAAAGTCGCTTTCCGCATTTACTGGTATTGGTGAAGAATACCTTTTGGCTGGCTCAGGTGCGGACGAGTTGATTGACCTGCTCATGCGCGTCTTCCTCGAACCGGGCGATTGCATCCTGTCCTGCCCGCCCACGTTTGGGATGTATCCCTTCGATGCGGAACTCAACGCGGCGCGCTGTGTCGAGGCGCCGCGCAACAAGGATTTTTCGCTGGACATGGAATCCATTTGCAAAGCAGTCGAACAATATCATCCAAAATTGTTCTTCATCGCCTCGCCCAACAACCCGGACGGGTCGACGATCGAGCCGGATGTTATGGATGAATTGTTATCTTTGCCGACGCTGGTTGTTTTGGATGAAGCCTACATCGAGTTCGCGGGCGAACGTCTCGGCGCGGGCCTGAGCCGAATCCGTGAAGTCCCCGCGCGCGAAAACCTGGTTGTGTTGCGGACGTTCAGCAAGTGGGCCGGGCTGGCTGGCCTGCGGATCGGTTACGGCGCATTCCCGCCCTGGCTGATGCCCACGTTGTGGAAATCCAAGCAGCCGTACAATGTCAACGTGGCGGCGAGCGTCGCGGCGCAGGTCTCGCTCGAACACATCGCTGACTTGGAGAAAGTCGTGGAACAATTGAAAACCGAACGGGCGAGATTGTTCGCGGCGTTGTCTGAAATCCCGTATTTGAAACCCTATCCCACGCAATCGAATTTTATTTTGTGCCAGGTGCGTGGAAAAGACGCGGCGGAACTCAAATCGAAACTGGCAGATGAACATGGTGTTTTCATCCGCTACTTCGACAAGCCCGGCCTGCGCGACCATATCCGCATCAGCGTGGGCAGGCCGCAGGATACGGAAGTGTTGATTAAGGCGTTGAACGTTCAATGTTAAACGTTCAACCTATGGAGACAACATGCGAAACGCAGAAATATCCCGCAAGACAAACGAAACGCAGATCGAAATCAAACTGGAGTTGGACGGCGCGGGCGCGCACGACATTTCCACGGGCGTGGGCTTCCTCGACCACATGCTGACCCACCTCGCGGTACATGGGCTTTTTGATTTGACCGTCAAAGCCAAAGGCGATTTGCACATCGACGTTCATCACACGGTTGAGGATGTGGCGCTGGCGTTGGGACAGGCCTTCGACCAAGCGCTCAGCGACCGCAAGGGAATCGTCCGCATGGGCGACTGCTTCGCGCCGATGGACGAGACGCTGGCGCATGTGGCGGTGGATTTGTCGGGGCGGCCGTACGCGGTGATTCAAGCCGAGTGGCGCACGCCGTACGTGGGGAATATCCCGGTCACGTTGTTCCCGCATTTTTTCGAGTCGTTCGCGGCGACATCACGAATCAATTTGCACGCGCGGGTGTTGTACGGCCGCGATGACCATCACCAGGCCGAGGCGTTGTTCAAGGCGTGGGCGCGGGCGATGGACGCGGCGACCCAGTTCGACGCGCGGCGGGGTGGGATGATACCGTCCACGAAGGGAACGTTGTAATGTCACTGCGAGCCTTTGGCGAAGCAGTCTCCCCTGACCTGAGATTGCTTCGCTTTGCTCGCAATGACATGCGACAAAGGAGAAGAGCATGAACGATGTCATTCTGATTGACGCTGGCACGGGGAATCTCCGCTCGGTGCAGAAGGCGCTGGACGCTTCGCATGTCGGCGTGAGCGTGACGCGCACGGACGATCCGCAAAAAGTTCGCGCGGCGAAAAAGGTCGTTTTGCCGGGCGTGGGCGCGTTCGGGGATTTCATGTCCGGGCTGAGGGCGCGCGGGCTGGAGGACGCGGTCAAGGAGGTCGCGGGGCGCGGCGTTCCGTTGCTGGGGATCTGCGTCGGGATGCAGGCCTTGTTCGAGGTCGGCGAGGAGATGGGGACGCACGCGGGCCTCGGTCTGCTGGCGGGCAAGGTGACGCGCTTTGCTGATTCGCTCGCAGTCAAGATTCCGCATACGGGGTGGAATCAACTCGAAGTCCGGGATGAGGCGCGGCTGTTCGACGGAATCCGCTCCGGGGCGTACGTCTATTTCAATCACTCGTATTTCTGCCAGGCGTGGAATTCATCCGATGTCATCGCGGAAACGGATTACGGAATCCGCTACACGTGCGCGGTGCAGCGGGAGAATCTTTTCGGCGTGCAGTTTCATCCCGAAAAAAGCCAGGCGGTGGGACTGCGAATCTTAAAGAATTTTTTGGAGGCGAAATGATTGTCTATCCTGCAATCGATTTGCGCGGCGGAAAAGTGGTGCGGCTGAAGGAGGGCGACCCCGCGCGCCTGACCGCGTACAGCGACGACCCCGCGGAGACGGCGCGCCGCTGGCTGGAGGCGGGCGCGCGCTGGCTGCATGTGGTCAACCTGGACGGCGCGTTCGGCGAGAGCGAGGACGTGAATCTTTCCGCGCTTGAGTCTATTTTGAAATGCGGCGCGCATGTGCAGTTCGGCGGCGGGATGCGTTCGCTGGATGCAATTGTGCGCGCGCTCAATTTGGGCGTGAGCCGCGCCGTACTGGGAACGATTGCAATTGAAGAACCCGATGTGGTCGCGCAGGCGTTGACTCGTTTCGGCGCGGAAAAAATCGCGGTGGGAATCGACGCGCGCGATGGACGCGTCCGCACGCGCGGCTGGAAGGATGACAGCGGAATCCCTGCTTTGGATTTGGCGCGTCAGATGCGGACGCTTGGGCTTGCTACCGTTATCTTTACCGACATCCGCCGCGACGGTTTGGGAAGCGGGTTGAACATCGCCGCGACGCGTGAACTGGCCGACGTGAGCGGATTGGACGTGATCGCATCCGGCGGCGTGCATACGATTGCGGATGTGATTGCCGCAAAAGATGCAGGGCTGGCGGGTTGTATTATTGGAAGAGCGCTATATGATGGAACTATTGATTTGAAAGATGCGCTTGCATTGACGTCTTGATAAAGAACGCGAATTGCACAATGAAATAGACGATGATCCCAATCGAAAGTGCAAGGTGACCCGAGACCCATGAACCTGCGAAGACATAAAGCAATATGCCGAGAGTGACGGCGGCAATGAGAGCCTTCCGTTGAATGTCTTGTCCGTGTGAATCGCGGCGGAGAGGATAGAGAGGAGTGCTCAAGTCAATGCTGAACCAGCCGCTGTGTAGATAGAGGAGAAACAATCCAAAGAATACAAAGGTCATGAGTAATGCCGTCCATGTAAAGCGCCATACAAGGATGGAAATGACCACGCTCAGGATAAATCTTGAAATGTAAGTTACTACTCAGCCCATTTGGGGCTCTAACAAAAGATTGGTGTAAATCATACAAACGCCGAGTATCATAGAAGGGATGACCAAGACGCACTTGCCGACGCCGGAAGAAGTACGCACCGCATACCGAG